>NZ_JARIXR010000002.1:0-415249 GCF_029269205.1 Pseudomonas sp. 1912-s
CGGCTTTGAGACAGGAACTGGCATTGCCATGGGACTTCCTCCGGGCTATGGTTTTGAGCACTTGAAGGGCTCACCCAGAGGCGCAGGCTTGTTCCTATCGTCGGTCWTAGCCAGATGCATTCTTTATCGGCGCTTGGGTGAAAGGAGGAGGGGCGAAATCTCCCACGGTCTGTACTGCGCCAACAGTCAGAATCGGGCTTTGTCCCTCCTCCTCCCTTCAAGTCCTAGCATACAAGCGGGCTTGCTCGCGAATGCGTAGTGTCAGTCACCAGATGTATTGACTGATCTACCGCATTCGCGAGCAAGCCCGCTCCCACAGTTGATTTATGTTGCTTGTACTTCCAGTGATCAGCGCAAGATCTTCGGCGCTTCATCCCGTGGCAGGTTATTGCGCAATGCAGGCTGCCCAGGTGCTTCCTGATAACCACCGCCGAGTTGTTCGGCTAACTGCCGTGCCACATCCTCTCCCAACGCCTTCGACACTTCCCGCACCACACGCGGCCGGTTCAGGCTCACGCGCACGTCACGGTTGTTCACCAGCTTGGTGTCCTGGCCTTCGCCCATGGCGGTAAACGCCGAGGTGATTTCAAAGGTGCGGGTGTTGATCAGGCTGAAATCTGCCACCAGCGTCAGGCCCAGCACCGCCGAATAGCTGTTGGTGTGGTCCAGCGCATTCACATCCTGGGTGAAGTCGATGTCCGACAAGGTGCCGAACAGCACGTAGTCCGCGCCCTTGAAGTTGCCGGCCTTGATCCGCTTGATCACGTCGTACACATCGCCCTTGGCGTCAGCCGTGTAAGGCGTGCCCTGCACCAGCTGGAACTGCCGGGACTTGAGGATTTCACCCTTGATGTCGCCGCTGAACTTGCGCAGTTCGGTTTGCTCGATGTAGCTGGTACGGCTTTCGTACTCGCTGTAGCTCGACCCGCCGCTGGCGTTGTAGGCGCTGGCCTGGAAGTTGTTGCTGGCCGCGACCTGGTGGATGTACTCCTCCACCCGGGCCTCGTAGGCCAGGTCGGTTACCGCGATCTTCGGTGCGGCCGAGGCGCCAAAGGCGCACAGCAGGCCGATCATGCCAATCCATGCACGCATTGCTTAGCGCTCCGTGGTCTTGCGGATTTCTTTTTCGTCCATCCATTCGGCCAGGCCGCTTTCCACGTCAACCAGTTGCAGGCTGAACTTGTAGAACACGTCCTTGTAGTCCGAGCTGCGCTTGACGATGGAGCTGATGGAGCCTTCCAGGCGGTACTTGGCAGCGACCATGTTGCCGGTCTTGGTCACGGTGGACTTCTTGTACAGGCCGCTCTGGTTCTGCAACTTCAACTGGTCGACCTGGCTCTGCATGTCGGTGTTGTCGCTGGCGAAGCGGGCGGTGCCGGTCTTCATCAGTTGGGTCTTGATCGACGTGGTGATCTCGCGGGTGTCGATGTACTCGCTGGTCTTGTTCTTCACGTCATACACCTGCACCACCGGGCGGCCCTGGAGAATGCCGGACTGTGCCAGGGAGCGAGTCATGCTTTCAGCGATCATCTGCAGGTCGGTGGAACCGAACTCGTTGGTCACCAGTTCCACGGCCTTGGTGTCGCCGTAGCTGATGTTTTTACCGCCCAGTACCGGCGAGGTGTTGGCGCAGCCGCTGGCCAGAACGGCCACCACGGCGAGGAACGAGAAGCGTGCAAACATGGATAAGTCTCTCAAAAAGGGTGGACGGCTCAAGGGGTTTTGACTTCAAGACGGAAGTCCGCCGCCTGGGGCAGGTTGGCGATGGCCGGCAGGAAGGTCGCCTGGTTTGCGTAGAGGTTCAGCACCTTCCAGGTCTCTTCATCGCCCACCGGGAAGCCATCGGCGCCCAGCCAGGCGAAGCGGTAATACATCATCTGGTTGCTGCTGGTGATGTTGCTCAGCTGCACCTTGGCGGTCAGGAAACCGTTTTCCCGGGCGACGCGGATAGCGCCCACGGCGATGCCCTTGAATTTGCCCATCACCACGATTTTGCTCGCGGCGCTGCCGGGTTCCGGCGGTGGCGGGGTGGCGCAGCCGGCCAGCAGGATCAGCGCCAGGGCGCCGAGGATGAAGTGACGCATAGCGTGCTCCTTAAGGTTGTTTGAGAGTGGCGACTGCCTGGGGCGGATGGCTCTGCACCACGTGGGCCGCAAGACCACCGGCGAATACCTGGTTGCCGACCACGCGCAGGGTGATCACCTGATAGCGCTGGTCGGCCTTGACCGTCACCAGCGTGCCGCCCAGGGCGTTGGGCAGGCTGACCTGATGTTCGCCGTGCTTGAGGCGCAGGCGTGTCACCTGGGTCATGTCCGGCAAAGTGCGCCAGGTGCGGGTGTCGGCGCCTTCGGTGACGGCCGAGGCGATACCGAGTACCAGGCCCGCCATCGGGTTGGTCTTGTTCAGGTTGTTCTGGGTGATACCGCGAGTGACGGCGCGCACGGTGGTGCGCAGGATGATCCCCGGCATGTCATCCCGCAGGGCGCGGCGGGACATGGCGGTGGTGCTGTTGAGGGCGGTGAGGTTCTGCTGCTGGCCGTCGACACCGATCTGGGCGAAGGTCGCGGTGGAGGTATCGGGCTTGATCACCGGGAACGACAGCGGGGTGATCACCAGGTGGCCGTCGATGGGGATCGGCAATGGCAGGCGAATCGAGTCGCGGGCCGGTGCCAGGCCGCTTTGCACCACGATCAGCACGTCGGTCTCGTCGGCGCCGACTTTGGATTTATCCAGGTCGAGCAGGGCCTGCTCCAGCAGCGGTGTGTTGGGGCGCAGTTCGGCGGCCTTGCGATAACCCGGTGCGGCCAGGTCCTTTTCGCCCAGCGCTTCGTAGACGAAACCGGCCAGGTAATGGCTGAACGCACTCTGGTAGCTGTTCTTCAGGCCCACCACTTCCGGGGCATTGAGGCTTTCCACCGGGTAGCCGCGCAGGTCCTTGAACTGGGTCGCGATGCCCTGGCGCTCGGCTTCGTTTTCGCTCTTGAGGTATTCCTTGTCCCGCAGGTCTGCAATCACCGCTTCGCGTTCGTGGGTCTTCTTGATTTCGGTGCGGGCGCCGTCGAAGTCATTCAGTGCCAGCAGGTTCAGGGCCATCTGCGTGGTGAGCATGACTTTTTCGTAGTCGTAGCCTTCGTAGCGGCGGACCTTGTCATTGACCAGGAAGGCGCCGAACTGTGCGAGGTACTTGTCGGTGTCGAACTTGACCGATTCTTCCCACTTGTAGACTTGCAGGTCGGCACTGCGCCAGGCGGTCTGACTGCCGGTCAGGTCGCCCTTGGCCCGCAGCAATTCGCCCTTTTCGAAGTAGTAGAGAAGGTCCTTGTCGTCGCCGGTGTTGTTCTTCTCAAGCAGGGTCAGCGCGCCGTCGACATTGCCGGTGGCCAACTGCTGGTTGGTGGCTTGCAGCTCGGTGTCGTAGCTGCGAAACATCGAACAACCGGACAACAACGTGACCGCCGCGAGCGCGAGCGAGGTATAGGCGCGAGATGCCATCGAAGAGCTTCTTCCCTGAACGTAATCGGCCGAATGTGCTGGTCGGGCCGAATCACCCATGGCAGGAGCGCGTAGCGGTCCTGCCAATTCCTCATAAAAAGAGGAGCCAAAATGCCATTTCGCAATAACGAAGGCGCGGCATTATAAGCCGCATTGCTGGCAAAACAATGGCCTTTTGGATCCATTTTACAATGAGATGCCACTACCTCAGTGTTGGAATCCCCCATCCCAAATCACTAACGCCTTGAGTCAAAGCCCTTAAGGTTTGACAATGTGTTACTTCGTATTTCCCTTTGAGATTCATTCATGATTGCCCCCTTCCGTTTTCTCGCCTGGCTGGTGTTGCCGGCGTTGATGTCGTGCAGTTTCAACCTGCTGGCCGCAACTGCCGAGGGTGCCCCCCAGGCCCTGCATTTACTGGACTACATCGGCGCGGACTACCCGCCGACGGTGGAGGCGGGCAAGGTCATCGATGATTCGGAATACCGCGAACAGGTGGAATTTCTTGGGGTTTTGCAGGGGTTGGTGGCTGAGCTACCGGAAAAACCCGAGCGCGCCGAGCTGATAAAAGGCGTGGATGAACTGCTCGCAGCCGTGACGGCCCATCAGGATGGCGCGGCGGTTGCCCACCAGGCCCGGCAATTGGGCGCCAAGCTGGCGGTGGCATATGAAGTCAGCCAGGCACCGGCCATTACCCCCGACCCGACCCGTGGTGCGCCGCTGTATGCCCAGAACTGCTCGGTGTGCCACGGTGCCACCGGCGCGGGTGATGGTCCGGCAAGCGTCGGCATGACCCCGCCGCCCGCCAACCTGCGGGACGCGGCACGCCTCGACCGCTTGAGCCTCTACGCGATCTACAACACCCTTGGGCTGGGCGTGGAAGGCACCGACATGCCGTCTTTCGCCGATCAACTGGACGACCGCCAACGCTGGGACCTGGCCACCTACATCGCTGGCTTCACGGCCGACCCGGCTGCCGCGAAAAGCGAAAAGTCCTTCAACCTCGCCGACCTTGCGCGCCAGACCCCCAATGAAGTGCTGGCCGCCGAAGGCCCGGACGCCGTCGCCACCTTCCGTGCCCAGCGCGCCCAACCGCCGCAGGTCAAGCGTGGCCCGGCACAGTTGCTCGACTACACCGCGGCCACCCTCGACAAAAGCCTCGCCGCTTTCCGCAACGGCGAGCATGAACAGGCCTATGACCTCTCGGTAGCGGCTTACCTGGAAGGTTTCGAGCTGGTTGAAAGCTCCCTCGACAACGTCGACGCCAACGTGCGCAAGGACACCGAAAAGGCCCTGATGGCCTACCGGCAGTCGTTGCAGGACGGTTTGCCGATCGAGCAGGTCCAGCAGCGCCTGGACGTGGCCAAGGGCAAGCTCACCGAATCTGCCGGGCTGCTGGGCAGCGATGGCCTGAGTTGGTCCCTGAGCTATATCTCCGGTTTGCTGATCCTGCTGCGCGAAGGCCTGGAAGCGATTCTGGTGCTGGCGGCGATCCTCGCGTTCCTGCGTAACACCGGCCAGCAATCGGCGGTGCGCAGCGTCAACGTCGGCTGGGGCCTGGCGCTGTTGGCCGGTCTGGCCACCTGGGCGTTGGCGGCGTATGTGATTGACGTCAGCGGCGCCCAGCGTGAGTTGCTGGAAGGCTGCACCGCGCTGTTTGCCAGCGTGATGGTGCTGTGGCTCGGGGTGTGGATGCACGACCGCCGTCACGCAGCGGCCTGGCAGGACTACATCAAGAGCAGCCTGGTGGGCGGTGGCGGGCGTTTCGGCTTTGCCATGCTGGCGTTCTTCTCGGTGTACCGCGAGCTGTTCGAAGTGATCCTGTTCTACGAAACCCTGTGGCTGCAGGCCGGCCCGGCCGGGCACAACGCGGTTTTGGCTGGTGGTGCCACGGCGCTGGTGCTGTTGGTGGGCCTGGCCTGGGTGATTCTGCGGGGCTCGGCGAAACTGCCGCTGGCGCTGTTCTTCGGCATCAACGCGGCGTTGCTGTGCGCGCTGTCGGTGGTGTTCGCCGGGCATGGCGTCAAGGCATTGCAAGAAGCAGGGATCTTCGGTACCCGGCCGGTGGCGTTCTTTGACTTCGACTGGCTGGGAATCCACGCCGATGCGTATTCGTTGGGTGCCCAGGCGGTGGCCATCCTGGCGATTGTGGTGCTGTACGGCCGCAGCCGCCTGGCTGAAAAACGCCGCGTGGTGGCCTAGCCATGCGCGTGTGGATCGATGCCGACGCCTGCCCGCGGGCGGCCAAGGATCAGGTGGTGAAGTTCGCCCTCAAGCGCCAGTTTGAAGTGGTGCTGGTGGCCGGGCAGAGCCAGATCAAGCCGAGCTTCGCGTGTGTGAAGCTGATCGTGGTGCCCAGCGGCCCGGACGCGGCCGATGACTACCTGGTGGAGCACGCGGTGCCCGGCGAGTTGGTGATCTGCAGCGATGTGCCGCTGGCCGACCGCCTGGTGAAGAAGGGCGTGACGGCGCTGGACCCGCGAGGCAAGGAGTTCAGCCCGCAAAACATGAGCGAGCGGCTGGCGGTGCGTAACCTGTTCACCGACCTGCGCGAGCAGGGCCAGATGGGCGGTGGCCCGCCGCCCCATGGGGACAAGGAGAAGCAGGCGTTTGCCAACTCACTGGATCGGATCCTGACCCGGTTGATGAAGGCTTAGTCGTTCTCGTGGGTCAGCTCCAGCACCCGGTCCACCAGCTTGTTGATGCCTGACGCCACTTCGCTGATGCGCTTGCCCAGCATGTAGGCTGGGGTGCTCACCAGCTTGCGCGCCTTGTCTTCGACGATGTCGTCCACCGCGCACTCCTGGTGGGTAGCGCCCATCTTGTCCATGGCGGCCGCGGTGTCGGCATCGTTGCCGATGGTGCAGGTCACGCCCGGCCCATAGATCTTCGCTGCCAGGGCCGGCGAGATGCAGATCAGCCCGACTGGCTTGCCCGCTTCGGCAAACGCCTCAGCCAGTTCCAGCACCTGCGGGTTGACGCTGCAGCCGGCGCCTTCCACGGCAAAGTTCGACAGGTTTTTTGCCGCACCAAACCCGCCGGGCACGATCAGCGCGTCGAAATCCTCGGCGTTGGCGTCACGGATGTCCTTCACGTCGCCTCGGGCAATGCGCGCCGACTCCACCAGCACGTTGCGCGACTCGGGCATTTCCTCGCCCGTCAGGTGGTTGATCACATGCAACTGGGCAATGTTCGGTGCAAAACACTGCACCTCGGCACCGCGCTGGTCCAGGCGCAGCAGGGTGATCACGCTTTCATGAACCTCGGCCCCGTCGTACACGCCACAGCCGGAAAGGATCACTGCAATCTTTTTGCTCATGGGCATTTCTCCTGATTCATGGCGTTAAATGTCTACTCATTTGTCACTCATTGCCAATGGGATATCCAGCCGCTACACCTACTCTAGATGTAACAATAATTGACCGGACTTGCCCATGGACTTCGTCCCTTACGCGGTACCGTTTTTCATTGCCTTGATTGTGGTCGAGCTGCTGGCCGACTACCGGCGCGGCCAGCGCAACTACCGGGTGGCCGACGCCATCAACAGCCTCAGCACCGGCGTGTTGTCCACCACCACAGGGCTGCTGACCAAAGGGGTGGGCATCCTCACCTATGCCTTCGCCCTCAAGCACCTGGCGATCATCGAACTGTCGGCCCAGAGCGTCTGGACCTGGGTGTTCGCCTTCGTGTTCTACGACTTCTGCTACTACTGGCTGCATCGCATGGGCCATGAGCGCAACATCCTCTGGGCCGCCCATTCTGTGCATCACCAGAGCGAGGACTACAACCTCAGCACCGCCTTGCGCCAGACCAGCACCGGCTTCCTGCTGAGCTGGATCTTCTACCTGCCGCTGGCCGTACTCGGCGTGCCGCTGGTGGTGTTTATCAGCGTGGCTTCCCTCAACCTGCTGTATCAATTCTGGGTGCATACGCGTCATGTGCCCAAGCTCGGCTGGTACGAGTGGTTCTTCGTCACGCCATCCAATCATCGGGCCCACCACGCACAGAACGCTCTCTACATGGATCGCAACTACGGCGGGGTGTTCATTATTTGGGACCGCCTGTTCGGCTCCTTCCAGGAAGAAGACGACAACGAGCCGGTGATCTTTGGCGTGACCGCGCCGTTGGCCAGCTGGAACCCGCTGTGGGCCAACCTGCAGTTTTATGCACAGCTGTGGAGTGACGCGCGGCGTACTGAAAGCAGGTGGGACAAGCTGCGTATCTGGTTCATGCGCACCGGCTGGCGCCCGGCGGATGTGGCGGCGAAGTACCCGATGGCCAAGCCGGACTTGAGCCAGTTCCGCAAATTCGAGGTGCCGCTGGATGGGCGCCAACAGATATATATCGCCCTGCAGTTTGCCGCGTACGTGGGGTTTGGCAGCTATCTGATGAATTTTGGCGAGGGCTTGCCGACCGCCGCCCTGGTGTTGGGCTGGAGTGCGATGGCGTTGGGGTTGTTCACTCTTGGCGTTGCTTTGGAGAATCGCCCGTGGGCGCTGAAGGCCGAGCTGGTGCGCCTGGCGTTGAATGTGCCATTGGTGTGGTTGGCGCCGCTGGTGGGGCTGTGGCCGGCCAGCTCTTTGGGCTGGCTGGGCCTGGTCAGTTACAGCTTGCTCAGCGGCATCGGCCTCTACTGTTGCAGAGACCGGCTTACTCGACTGGCGTCGTAGGCTTTTCGGCTTTTTCCGGTTCGCCTGCCGCCAGGCGAACCTTTTCAGCGGCGCAGGCTTCACGGGTCAGGCGGGCGTTCTTGATGCGCCGGCGTAGCCACAGGCCCAGGCCCAGCACCAGCAGTGCGCCCAGTACCCACAGCTCATACTTCTTGACGCTGCCCAGCATGCCTTCCAATACCGCGCCGAAATGGTAAGCCGCAGCCCCAAGTGCCGCGGCCCATACGGCGGCGCCGATCCCGTTGAGCAACAGGTAGCGCCCCGGCGGGTAGCCCGACAAGCCAATGGCCACCGGCATCACGGTGCGCAAACCGTAGACAAAGCGGAAGCTCAGCACCCAGATGTCCGGGTGCTTGCGGATATGTTCCAGCGCGCGATCGCCCAGCAATTGCCAGCGCGGTTTGCGTGCCAACAGCTTGCGGCCGTGCTTGCGCCCCAGGAAGTACCACAACTGGTCGCCGGCGTAGCTGCCGAAAAAGGCAACGACCACCACCAGGTTGATATCCATGTATCCACGGAACGCCAGGAAGCCTGCGAGAACCAGAATGGTTTCGCCTTCGAAGAAGGTGCCTAGGAACAGCGCAAAGTAGCCGAAGTCATGCAGAAATTGTTGAAGCATGGTCTGGGTGCTGGCGAAATGAACGCGCAGCCTACGCCTTCGTGAACATTCATGAAAGTATCGAGATGTGTCACGAAGTGAACAATTCCTACATAAACGACGAATGCGACTACAGGTCGCACGGCTGTTGCCTTACGGTGTATGAGCTAACCACAACTGTAATTCCTTCGTCATAATGGCCGCTTATAACTGTCACGCTCGCCCGTCAAGCCGGGCTCAGGAGTCTGCCGTGAGCTTTACCCCCGCCAACCGTTTGTTTCCCGCCACCCGTCTGCGTCGCAACCGTCGTGATGATTTTTCACGTCGTCTGGTGCGTGAAAACGTCCTGACGGTGAATGATCTGATCCTGCCGGTGTTTGTGCTGGACGGTGAAAATCGTCGGGAAGCGGTGGCGTCGATGCCGGGTGTGGAGCGCTTGACCATTGATTTGCTGCTCGAAGAGGCGGCGAACTGGGTCGAACTGGGGATTCCGGCGCTGGCGCTGTTCCCGGTCACGCCGTCCGGGCTCAAGTCCCTGGACGCCGCCGAAGCCTGGAACCCGGACGGTATCGCCCAGCGCGCCACCCGTGCCTTGCGTGAACGCTTTCCGGAACTGGGGGTGATCACCGACGTGGCCCTGGACCCGTTCACCACCCACGGTCAGGATGGCATTCTCGACGAAGAAGGCTATGTTCAGAACGACATCACCGTTGATGCGCTGGTCAAGCAGGCCTTGTCCCATGCGGCGGCGGGTGCCCAGGTGGTGGCGCCGTCAGACATGATGGACGGCCGTATCCAGGCGATTCGCGAAGCGCTCGAGCTGGCCGGCCACGTCAACGTACGAATCATGGCCTACTCGGCCAAATACGCCAGCGCCTACTACGGCCCGTTCCGCGATGCGGTGGGCTCGGCGCTGAACCTGGGCAAGGCCAACAAGGCCTCGTACCAGATGGACCCGGCCAACAGCCACGAAGCCCTGCACGAAGTGGCGGCAGACCTGGCCGAAGGCGCCGACATGGTCATGGTCAAGCCCGGGATGCCGTACCTCGACATCCTTTATCGGGTCAAAGAGGAATTCAAGGTGCCGACCTTTGTCTATCAGGTGAGCGGTGAATACGCCATGCACATGGCCGCGATCCAGAATGGTTGGTTGAGTGAAGGGGTGATTCTTGAATCCCTGACTGCCTTTAAACGCGCGGGTGCTGATGGCATCCTGACTTACTTCGCCGCCCGCGCCGCCCAATTGCTTAGAGAGCAACAATAGCCCTCACAGGAACACTCGATGAATACCGAAGGACTCACAGAAGTTGCCGTAAAAGACGCTCACCCGGTGGTCGAACAAGTCACCGAGACCCCGCCGGAGCTGGAGCCGGCTCCACCCGTTGCGGCAGCCGAAACGCCAGCTGCCGCGCCGGCGCCGGTGGTTGCGATTACCAACCTGGATGACAGCAGCCTGTACATCCATCGCGAGCTGTCACAACTGCAATTCAACATCCGCGTGCTGGAACAGGCACTGGATGAGTCCTACCCCTTGCTGGAACGGCTGAAGTTTTTGCTGATTTTCTCCAGCAACCTGGACGAGTTCTTCGAGATTCGCGTCGCCGGCCTTAAAAAGCAGATCACCTTCGCCCGTGAACAAGCCGGCGCCGACGGCCTGCAACCGCATCAGGCCCTGGCCCGTATCAGCGAGCTGGTGCACGGCCACGTGGACCGCCAATACGCGATCCTCAACGACATCCTGTTGCCGGAACTGGAAAAACATCAGGTCCGCTTCATCCGTCGCCGCTACTGGACCACCAAGCTCAAGACTTGGGTACGCCGCTTCTTCCGCGACGAAATCTCGCCGATCATCACCCCGATCGGCCTCGACCCGACGCACCCGTTCCCGTTGCTGGTGAACAAGAGCCTGAACTTCATCGTCGAGCTGGAAGGTATCGACGCTTTCGGTCGCGACTCGGGCCTTGCGATTATCCCGGCGCCGCGGTTGCTGCCACGGATCATCAAGGTACCGGAAGAGGTGGGGGGGCCTGGCGATAACTATGTATTCCTTTCGTCGATGATCCACGCTCACGCCGACGACCTGTTCCAGGGCATGAAGGTCAAGGGCTGCTACCAGTTCCGCCTGACCCGTAACGCCGACCTCGCGCTGGACTCCGAAGACGTCGAAGACTTGGCCCGTGCCCTGCGCGGCGAGCTGTTCTCCCGTCGCTACGGTGACGCAGTACGTCTTGAAGTGGCGGACACCTGCCCGAAACACCTGTCCGACTACTTGCTCAAGCAGTTCAACCTGAGCGAGAGCGAGCTGTATCAGGTCAACGGTCCGGTGAACCTCACGCGCCTGTTCAGCATCACCGGCCTGGACAGTCACCCGGAGCTGCAATACAAGCCGTTCACCCCGCAGATCCCGAAACTGCTGCAAAACAGCGAGAACATCTTCAGCGTGGTGAGCAAGCAGGACATTCTGCTGCTGCACCCGTTCGAGTCCTTCACCCCGGTGGTCGACCTGCTGCGCCAGGCCGCCAAGGACCCGCATGTGCTGGCCGTGCGCCAGACCCTGTACCGCTCCGGCGCCAACTCGGAAATCGTCGATGCGCTGGTGGATGCCGCGCGTAACGGCAAGGAAGTGACGGCGGTGATCGAACTGCGCGCGCGGTTCGACGAGGAATCCAACCTGCAACTGGCCAGCCGGCTGCAAGCGGCCGGCGCGGTGGTGATCTACGGCGTGGTCGGCTTCAAGACCCACGCCAAGATGATGCTGATCCTGCGCCGTGAAGCCGGTGAGATCGTGCGTTACGCCCACTTGGGGACCGGCAACTACCACGCCGGCAACGCCAAGCTCTACACCGACTACAGCCTGCTGACTTCCGATGACGCCTTGTGTGAAGACGTTGGCAAACTGTTCAGCCAGTTGATCGGCATGGGCAAGACGTTGCGCATGAAGAAGCTGCTGCACGCGCCGTTCACCCTGAAGAAGGGCATGCTCGACATGATTGCCCGCGAGACCCAGTTCGCCCTCGACGGCAAGCCGGCGCACATCATCGCCAAGTTCAACTCGCTGACCGATCCGAAGATCATCCGTGCGCTGTACAAGGCCAGCCAGTCGGGCGTACGTATCGACCTGGTGGTGCGTGGCATGTGCTGCCTGCGTCCGGGCATCGCCGGGGTTTCCCATAACATCCACGTGCGTTCGATCATCGGGCGCTTCCTGGAGCACACGCGGGTGTTCTACTTCCTCAACGGCGGCGAGGAGCAGATGTTCCTCTCCAGCGCCGACTGGATGGAGCGCAACCTCGACAAGCGTGTGGAGACGTGCTTCCCGGTGGAAGGCAAGAAGCTGATCATGCGGGTCAAGAAGGAGCTGGAGAGTTACCTCACCGACAACACCCACAGCTGGAGCCTGCAGTCGGACGGACGCTACGTGCGCAACACCCCGACCGGCAACCAGAACCCGCGCAGCGCCCAGGCGACGTTGCTGGAGAAGCTGGGCAGTCCGATTCTGACGGTGAATTGAGGCTGGATTTGGCGGCATAAAAAAACGGCCCTTTCGAGGGCCGTTTTTTTGGGGGCGCATAGGCATCAACAGAGCAGGGGATGCTTTTGTGGTGAGGGGGCTTGTCCCCCGTTGGGCTGCGCAGCAGCCCCTGATAACGCTACATCGCCCTGTCTGTCAGATTAGTTTTGCAGGTTTTGGGGCTGCTTCGCAGCCCAACGGGGGACAAGCCCCCTCGCCACAGTAGATCGTTTTAGCGAACGTTCAGCGTAAACCCAACCCGCGTCAGCCACTCCGCTTCCTGGGCGAAATCCGCCTGGGTCAGTTGGTTTTCATCCAGCCAGTTCTTCGGGAACACCACGTCGAGGCTGTCGGCATTGGCGCGCAGCACCACTTGCGGCATTTCCTGGGTACCACGGATGTGGTGGAACAGGATCGCAAAGCGCAGCAACGCGCACAGGCGAATCAGCTTGATGCCTTCGTCACCGAACTCGGCAAACTTGTCCTTCGGAATATTGCGACGGTGGCCGCGTACCAGCAGTGCGAGCATCTGCTGGTCTTCCCGGGAGAAGCCCGCCAGGTCCGAGTGTTCGATCAGGTAGGCGCCGTGCTTGTGGTAATGGTAGTGGGCGATGTCCAGCCCCACTTCATGGACCTTCGCGGCCCAGCCCAGCAGTTCGCGCCAGACGCCGTCTGCCAGGTCCCAATCCGCTGCTACCTGGTCGAAGGCATGCAGCGCCTTGCGTTCAACCCGCGCCGCCTGTTCCAGGTCGACGTGGTAACGCTCCATCAGCGAGCTGAGGGTGCGCTCACGGACGTCCTCGTGGTGATGGCGGCCCAGCAGGTCGTACAGCACGCCTTCACGCAGGGCGCCGTCACAGTGGTCCATGCGTTGCAGTTCGAGGGCATCGAAAATTGCTTCGAGAATCGCCAGGCCCGCCGGGAAAATGGTGCGGCGGTCAGGCTTGATGCCATCGAAGTCGATCTTCTCGGCATCCCCCAGCTTGAACAGCTTGCGCTTGAGCCAGGCCAGGCCTTCGGCGTTGACCTCGCCGGTACCGTGGCCGCCGGCCTTGAGCGCCAGGCCGATGGCGCGGATGGTGCCGGACGAACCGATCGCCTCATCCCACGTCAGGCGGTGCAGGGCGTGCTCGATGCTCATGATCTCCAGCCGCGCGGCCGTGTACGCCTGGGCGTAGCGGGCCGGGGTGATCTTGCCGTCCTTGAAATAGCGTTGGGTGTAGCTCACGCAACCCATCTGCAGGCTTTCGCGCAGCAGCGGCTCAAAACGCTGGCCAATGATGAATTCGGTACTGCCACCGCCGATGTCGGCCACCAGGCGCTTGCCCGGTGTGTCGGCGAGTGTGTGGGACACGCCGAGGTAGATCAGGCGCGCTTCCTCGCGGCCGGAGATGACCTCTACGGGGTGCCCGAGAATCTCCTCGGCGCGGCGGATGAATTCGCCACGGTTGCGGGCTTCCCGCAGGGCGTTGGTGCCGACGATCCGCACGGCGCCCGGGGGCATGCCGTTGATCAGTTGGGCAAAGCGCTTCAGGCAATCGAGCCCGCGCTGCATGGATTCTTCATTGAGCTGACGCTCGTCGTCGATCCCGGCAGCCAGTTGCACTTTCTCGCCGAGCCGCTCAAGGATGCGGATTTCACCGTTCTGGGCCTTGGCCACGACCATGTGAAAGCTGTTGGAGCCCAGGTCGATGGCGGCGATCAGGGACAGATTCTTGGCTTGGGATTGCGGCATGGTTAAGGGGTCTCGGTCGATAACCTCGCCATCGTGCCACGATCAACCGCTGACGCCAACGCGAAGTGCTTGGGGAATTTTCCCATGGGCGTCTTTGAGCAAAATTTGCGGGATGTGTAGGACGATTCTCGATATGGCTGACGATTGGTCTGTAGGGCAAGAGGAATAACGGAAATTTCTAATTTTAATAGGAAAGGCGAATATCCCTACACGCGTGGGTTATTTGTTTAGGCGGATAATTAAGTCAGGACTACTGTCGGGATGACTTAAAGGGGCATTATTTTTTTACGGCTCTTACATTAGATCAGGCGTCGTCTCATTCTTTCTTTCGGCACTAACGAGAGAGACTGTCACTCGGCGATTGTGCCGTGGTGTTATTTATTTGTAGCTCGCTTATCAAGGTCGATAGTTGTTGGGCATGGAGTTGCCCGGTGAGCCAAGTGCACCTGATAACTTTCAGTGACAGGATGAACATGAAAAAAAAATTTGGTTTGGCAATAGGTATTGCGTGTCTGGCAGCCAGTATGGGTGCTCAAGCAGATACAAGTGGCTCCGGGAACCTGAGGGTTATCGGCACCATTAAGCCAGCGGCCTGCACGGTAGGTCTTGGCGCCAGCGGCGGCACTGTCGATTACGATACGATCAATGCGTCGAGCATCCCGCCATCCTCTTTTCTTCCCCTGCAAGAAAAGACGCTACCCCTGACCGTCAACTGTGGAACCGCTGCGGCTCAGATGGCACTGTCCGTTACGGACTCGCAGGCAACCAGTACCGTGGCGGGTATCCTGGGAACCGGCTTCCCGGAGAGCCAGAATTTTGGCCTGGGCATGGTCGGGACCAACCGTACCGGTGGCTATTCGGTCAGGCTCTCCAGCTTGACCAGTGCTGGCACTGCGCTGTACCCGCTTAAAAGGACAAGCTCCGCCGGTGCCTGGATGTACAGCAGTGACGGCCGCGTAGACAAGCATCCTTACCAGCACTCCTGGAGCCGTAATACCAGCCCGACTCCAGCCATGGTGACTTCAGTCACCGGCACTCTTGTGGTCAGGGCCGTTATCAATCGTGGCAGTGCGTTGGATCTTAGCAAGGACATTCCGTTGAACGGACTTGCCACGTTGGTCGTCACTCGGATCTAACTATATAAACCCGGCCAGCATTAGGCAGGCGGTCATGCGCCGTGGCTTCGTGCTGGCTGTTTATATGCGTATCTGTATTTTCTGCTGATTAATGGCACTTTATTTGTTTGCGGGTAGAACTCGATGGGTCGTCTTTTAAACGCGGTTATTACCCTGTTGTGGTGTGCGAATCTTTCTTTTTTGCTGGGTGGCTATGTAATGGCGGATGGCATGGAGCCAGAAACATCCGTCGTTATTCTTTATGAAGAGAACGGTGAGGCGACGATCAACGTAAAAAATACCGACGCTGGTCCGGCGTTACTTCACTCGGTCATTCAAAACCTTCCGGAGGATCCCGAGCCACTATTGATCGTTACGCCACCTATCGCCCGTGTCGAGCCGGGTGAGACACAGCTGGTGCGGTTTATCAGCACCTTGAAGGAGCCGCTCAAGACTCAGCGTTTGAAGCGCGTCACCTTTGAAGGTATCCCGCAGGCCCGCGCCGAAGGGCGCGCGACCATCGGCATTACCATTCGACAGGATTTGCCGCTGATCCTGCACCCACAAGGTTTGCCACGCCATCAAGAGCCATGGAAGTTGCTGAAGTGGACGCTGCGGGGCAGTCGGCTGACGGTTCACAACGACAGTGCTTACGTTGTGCGGATGGGACTGGAGGTGCACCTGCTGCCGTCAAGGAGCCCGGCGATATTGCCTCGTACCTATATCCTGCCTGGCGAGGTGTTATCGACCCGCGTCGAAGAGGGGGTGGCCCGGGTCAGCGGTATCGAGATTCAACCGGCGACGGTTTACGGGTATTCGGCGACCGCCTACGAAGCCTCCGTGGTTGTCGAGGCGGGGTGATCGGGCTATGAGAAATGTTACCCATGCAAACCATTGGACCCTGTCCGCACCGCCCATGCGAACCTCGGTTTCCCGGGCGTGTATCGGCCTGGCAACGCTGTGGAGCCTTCCCGCACACGCACTTGAATTGGGGGAGGGCTTTGATCTCGCCGTCTTGTCGGCGAACGGAATTGACCCGAAGGTTGCCCATTATTTTCGCAGCGCGGCGCGATTCCGCGAGGGCGCTCATGTGGTGGGGTTGCAGGTCAACGGCAACTCATTGGGCTTGGTTGAGGCGCGCTTCGACTACCAGGGGCAGTTGTGTTTTACCCCGACTCTGCTGGATAAGGCCGGGTTAAGGGTGCCATCGGCCGTTATTCGACAGGGCATTGCTCCCGATCAGGCGTGTCATGACTTTCTCGGCGAATATCCCGCGACGATCGTCAAGCTGCGTCCTGGCAGCGATGAGGTATCGCTGGTCGTGCCCACTCCGTCAATGCGCGAGCCCGAGTGGGATGCCGGGAGTTTTTCCCAAGGCGGATCGGCAGCCTTGTTGAATTACGATGTGCAGGGGGCCGAGGAGCGCTACAGCAGTGGCTCTTCCCGCTCCGTTTCCGCCTATACCGAAGTGGGATTCAACATTGGGAACTGGATTGTTCGCAGTCGCCAATTCTATGTCTCCGACAACGGCAACAGCAGCAGCGAACATGTGAATGCGTACGCCCAACGCGATTTTGCGCCCCTGAAGTCGACCTTCCAGGTCGGGCAGATTTCCAGCAACAATCCGGTGTTCGGTGGGTTACAGATGTCTGGTTTCCAGCTCTCACCCGATGGTCAGTCGCGCAGCCCGGGTGGCGGCAGCCGCGTGGTGGTTGAAGGCTTGGCCCAAAGCCCATCCCGGGTTGAGGTGCGCCAGGCTGGGGTGCTGATCCATACAACACTGGTACCGGAAGGTCCGTTCACATTGACGGGCTTGCCATTGCTCAATGGCGCCAGCGATCTTGAGGTCAGTGTCGTGGGTACCCGCGGCGGCAGGCACAGTTTCACCGTACCCGCCGCGTCCTTTGCGGGGGCGGTACCGGTAGTGCCTGGTTATTACTTCTCCCTGGGCAAAGTGCGTGGCGCAAAGCTGGATGCAGGGAGTTCCCCGGTCGTGGCGATGGGAAGTGGCACTTGGGGGTTGGGGCGGGATTCTTCACTGGGGTTTGGCTTGTTGAGTACCGACGAATACCAGGCGGCGGGTGGCGTATTGAGCAGTATTTTTTTCCAGCGTCTTTCGGTTGGCGTGCGTCAGAACCTGTCCCGCGATGGCCAGGATGACGTCAGCGGGGCCCGCAGCTCCGTTTCCCTGGGAAGCCCATTGTTTGCCGGCATTGAAATGAATGTGAGCGCCACTACCCAGACGCGGGGCTATCGTGAAGTACTGGAAGCGGGGCCGTCGACGCGTCATGACGAACTGGATGCCCGGTTCAAGAATCAATACACGTTGGGTTTGAGCTGGGCAGATCAATCCCTGGGTGGCTTCTCGGTCAGTTATTCCCGCAGTTCGCAATTTGATGGGCAATCGGCCGAACACGTATTTGCTGCATGGAATCAGCAGTTCAATGGCACTCAGGTGGCAGTGATTGCGGACTCCCGGGTGGGCGGTTCTCGATCGCGCAAGATCAAAAACACCCTTCGAGAGACGCGCGGGGATGTGTCGGACAAGGGGCTTTCGCTTCGGTTGCAGGTCACTGTGCCGTTTGGCGGGGATCGCCGTGTCACCTCGTATGCCAGTCGGCGCGGAGACAGGGTCGATCTTGGGACCGCGTTCAGTGATCGGGTCAACGACTATGTGAACTATGAAGTGGGGGTTGCCCGTGAGCAGGCGAGCCGTACACAGTCTGTTCAAGCGCGTGTGAATGCCATACCGCGTTACACCCAGATAGGGCTGGGCGTACGGCGCGATTCATTGGGCACAGGCTATACCGGCCAATTGCAAGGTGGCGTGGTGGCTCATGAGAGAGGCATGACGTTCTCGCCCTATGCGATCCAGGACACCTTTGGAATTGTCTCCGTGGGCGATGTTGGGGCAGCCAAGGTCTCGACCCCGCAGGGGCCTGTCTGGACTGATTATCGGGGGCAGGCGGTGATCGCAAGCCTGCCTGCCTACCACATCAGCAATGTTGAGGTGCAAACCCAATCCCTGCCCAGGCGCATCGACCTGAAAAACGGTACCAAGGTCGTTGCTGCCGGACGCGGCTCTTTCAACACGATCGATTTTGAGGTCGTGAAGGTTCGCCGTTTACTACTTGAGGTTCGGGACGTTCAGGGACAACCCTTGCCGCAAGGGGCCTCGGTATTCGACAGCAACAATGCATTCCTGACCAGCGTAGTGGGTGAGGGCATGGTTTTCCTGAACAGCCCGGATGAGTCGCGAGCGTTGAGTATTTCCTTGCCAGACTCAACCAACTGCCTGCTGCAACTGAACCTTGAGCCAGAATCCAATGACGACAAATTCTATGAAACAGCTTCAGCGGTCTGCCGCACCCTATGAGCCAGCGGAGCATTTTGAATGTGGACGCTTGCGTTACGGACTGTTCCTCTATCTGCTGCTTTTTGTGGTGATGTTGGCCAACGAGGCTCGGGCGGATAACTGTCGTGTGTCCTTGAGCCAACCTCGGGTTGATTACGGTGTGATTCGCCACGCCGGGCGGGGTCAGCCACATATTCCGTTGGGCACGCGCACGCTTCGCCTGAGCGTTGCCTGTGAAGCGCCGGTGTCCATGGCACTGCGTTTCACGGGTGTACCCGCTGGCGCGCAGGGGTTTCGGTTTGGGCGCCAGGGGCATTTCACCTTGAGTCTGCAATCGGCTCAGGTCGATGGAAAACCCGTTGAGCTGATGAGGCCGCGCTTGTCTGACGAGCCGGCCACCGGACGATTGCTGCCGGGCCATACGCTCGTTGCACAGGTAGCGGGGGTACCGGCGCATGGGCGCCGCTTTACCGCCTTGGTCAACGTCGAGACCTTCCTGCCCATCGCGTTACTGGCCGTAAGGGATGAAACGATATTTGAGGGGCAGGGCGGTTTTGAGTGGGCTCCCGGGGCCTGATGCGTCAGTCCGCCCGCTCCACCGAGCCGATGAAATTGGCCAGCTCGGCGGTCTGCGGGTTGGCAAACAGGATTTTCGGGTCGCCGACTTCGTGCACCTTGCCCTGGTGCATGAACACCAGCTTGTCGCCCACTTCCCGGGCAAAACGCATTTCATGGGTGACCATGATCAGCGTCATCCCATCCTTGGCCAGTTGGCGCACCACGCTGAGCACTTCGTTGACCAGTTCCGGGTCCAGGGCCGAGGTGATTTCATCGCACAGCAACACCTTGGGCGACATCGCCAGCGCCCGGGCGATGGCTACCCGCTGTTGCTGGCCGCCGGACAAGCGATCGGGGAAGGCGTCGAACTTCTCCCCCAGCCCAACCCGTTCGAGCATCTGTCGCGCCAGCTGCGCGGCCTTGGCCTTGGGTACTTTCTGCACCACCTGAGGGGCGAGCATGACGTTTTCCCCCACAGTCAGGTGCGGGAACAGGTTGAACTGCTGGAACACCATGCCGACTTTCTGCCGCAAGCTGCGCAGGTCGGCGCGGGCGGCGTCGAGGTATTCGCCGTCGACTTCGATCACCCCGTCGTTGATTGACTCCAGGCCATTGAGGGTACGCAGCAAGGTGGATTTACCCGAGCCGCTGCGGCCGATGATTGCCACCACCTGGCCTTCTTCGACACTCAGGTCGATGCCCTTGAGTACATGGTGATCGCCGTAATACTTATGTAGGGCGGAAATTCTAAGCAGAGGCATGCAGTCTCCTTTCCAGGTAGCGCGCACTGAGGGACAAGGGGTAGCAGAGCAGGAAGTAACCCAGCGCCACCAGGCCATAGACCATGAAGGGTTCGAAGGTAGCGTTGGCGAGCATGCCGCCGGTTTTGGTCAGCTCGGTAAAGCCGATGATCGAGGTCACGGCCGTGCCTTTGACCACTTGCACCGAGAAACCCACGGTCGGCGCCACGGCAATGCGCAGGGCCTGGGGCAGGATCACGTAGCGCAATTGCTCAAGCGGATTCAGGGCCAGGCTCGCGGACGCCGCCCATTGTCCGTGGGCGATGGAGTCGACGCAGCCCCGCCAGATCTCGGCCAGGTAGGCGCTGGTGAACAGTGTCAAGGCAATCGCCGCTGCCAGCCAGGGCGAAATGTCCACGCCAAGCAAGGCGATGCCGAAGAACACCAGGAACAGCTGCATCAGCAGCGGCGTGCCCTGGAACAGTTCGATGTAGGTGCGGGCGACGTTGCGCGGGAAGGCCTTGTTGCTGATACGCAGGGTCATCACCAGCAAGCCGATCACGCCGCCGCCGATAAACGCCACCAGCGACAACAGCAAGGTCCACTGCAAGCCGGTGGCCAGGTTACGCACGATGTCCCAGAAGGAAAAATCACTCATCGGGCGTTCCTCATCACATAGCGCCGGCCGATCCAGTTGAGCAATTGGCGGATCATCAATGCCATGCACAGGTAGACCAGGGTGGTCAGTGCGTAGGTTTCAAACGCACGGAAGTTGCGCGACTGGATAAAGTTGGCGGCAAAGCTCAGCTCTTCAGTGGCGATCTGCGAGCAGACCGCCGAACCGAGCATCACGATGATGATCTGGCTGCTCAGGGCCGGCCAGACCTTCCCCAACGCCGGCAGCAGCACCACGTGGCGGAACGCTTCGAAGCGCGTCATCGCCAGTGCGGCCGCCGCTTCCAGTTGCCCGCGAGGGATCGCCTGGATCCCGGCGCGGATGATCTCCGTGGAGTACGCCCCGAGGTTGATCACCATTGCCAGCACCGCCGCCTGCCATTCGGTGATTTTCAGGCCCAGGGACGGCAGGCCGAAGAAGATGAAAAACAACTGCACGAGGAACGGCGTGTTGCGGATCAACTCGACATACACCCCGAAGATCCAACTAAACGGCTGGATTTTCCACGCCCGCACCACGGCGCCGACGATTCCCAGCGCCACGCCCAGCACCGCGCCGATGGCGGTCAGCTCAAGGGTGAACAGCGCGCCGCGCAGCAACAGATCGGTATTGGCCAGAACCGGCACAAAGTCGAATTGATAGGCCATAGCTAACCCTCGTTACCGCGATCAGAGATCAGCCGGCAGCGGCTCTTTAAGCCACTGCATTGCGTTCTTTTCCAGGCTGCCGTCGGCCTTGGCCGCCACCAGGATCTGGTTGACCTTGCCCAGCAACGCCGGCTCGTTCTTGTTCACGCCTACGTATACCGGCGAGTCCTTGAGCTTCACTTTCAGTGCCGGCACGCGCTTGGGGTTGCGCTCGCTGATAGCCACCATCACCACGTTGCCGCTGGCGATCAGGTCCACTTGGCCGGCCAGGTAAGCGGCGATGGTCGAGTTGTTGTCTTCAAAGCGCTTGATCGTGGCTTCCTTAGGCGCGACGGCGGTCAGCTCGATGTCCTCGATGGCGCCACGGGTCACGCTGATGGTTTTGCCCTTGAGGTCGTCAACGGTGCTGATCGGCGCATCAGGCGGGCCGAACACGGCGAGGTAGAACGGCGCGTAGGCCTTGGAGAAGTCGATGACCTTCTCCCGCTCGGCGTTCTTGCCCAGGCTTGATATCACCAGGTCGACCTTGCCGGTGGTGAGGAACGGAATGCGGTTGGTGCTGTTGACCGGGGTCAGTTCAAGTTTGACCTTGAGCTGGTCGGCCAGCAGTTTTGCGGTGTCGATGTCCAGGCCACGGGGCTTCATGTCGGGGCCGACCGAGCCGAACGGCGGGAAATCCTGAGGCACGGCCACCTTGAGGGTGCCGCGGGCGACGATATCGTCCAGACCGTTGGCCTGGGCGGGCGCCTGGCTCAGCATCAGGCTGGCAAACAGGGCAGTGAGCAGGGCGCTGCAACGCTTGGTCATGGCAACTCTCCGAAAAGGACGAAAGGATTTTCTGAGTGTTGCCAGTGCACAGCCCATGCCAGTACTGCTCTTATTCGCGCAAAGGCCGGTAGCCGTTGAGTTCTGGCGGTCTTACTGGTCTGAACAGTTGATGCGCTTTCTGCACCCTTTTCGAGCGCCGCCAAAACCGCACGAGCCCCTTTGGGGCGTGGCTTGCCGGGCGTCGAGAATAGCTTTACAACTAGCCGCTCAGTTGACGGGAAATTTGAGTTTTTATGAATTCCATCGCCCAAGCCGTACCGGAAGTGGCGCTACAGGCCATCCGCAAATTGATCGCCGATGAGGGCTTCGGGCCGGGCGATGCATTGCCCTCCCAGCGTGATTTGGCGCTGCAATTGGGCGTGAGCCGGGCCTCGTTGCGTGAAGCCTTGTCATCGCTCAGTGCCTTGGGCGTGGTCAGTGTGCAGCCGGGCAAAGGCGTATTCGTGCAAGCTGCCGAAGACCTCCCGGGGTTGGCCTGGCCATTTACGGCACAGGCAACGCCGCTGGATATCTTTCAGTTGCGCTACGCCCTGGAAGGCTTTGCGGCGGGGCTGGCGGCAGTGACGTTGACCACCGATGAGCTGGACGTTCTGGAAGACAATGTCGAGGGGATGCGCAAGGAATTAAAGGCTGGCGACTTTGAAGCGGCAGCGCGGCTGGACTTCGAATTCCACCGTCGCATCCTGCTGGCCAGCGGCAATCAGGCGATGGTGAGCATCCTCAGCGCCAGTGCGGAGGTGTTTCTGGAGAGCCAGAAGCTACCGTTCATCCGGCCAGAGCGGGCCATGGAGACCTGGCAGGAACACCGCAAGATCCTCCGTGCACTGGCTCGGCGCGCCAGCGGGGCGGCGCAGAAAAGCATGCAGGAACACGTACGTAACGCGGCGCTGCGTACGGGCATTGCGTTCATCACTCCCGTGACCCCTTGAGTTGGGCTATACCCAAACTCATGCACCACCATAGCAAGAGTCAATCAGCTGCGGCTTCCTGAACGCGGGAAGGGCGGCTATGATGGGCAACGTTTTTTTTGCTTACAACCCGGAGACATCCATGAGCAACGATCTTATCAAGCACGTCACCGACGCGACCTTTGAGGCCGAAGTACTGAAGGCCCAGGGCCCGGTGCTGGTTGACTACTGGGCTGAGTGGTGCGGTCCTTGCAAAATGATCGCTCCGGTCCTGGACGACATTGCTACTACTTACGAAGGCAAACTGACCATTGCCAAGCTGAACATCGACGACAACCAGGAAACCCCGGCCAAGCACGGCGTGCGTGGTATCCCGACCCTGATGCTGTTCAAGAACGGCAATGTCGAGGCCACCAAGGTCGGCGCGCTGTCGAAGTCCCAGCTGCAAGCTTTCCTCGACGCTAACATCTAAGCGTCCTCAAAAAGCCCCGCAAATAGCGGGGCTTTTTCGTGATACAGGGCTAGACGCTCCGAAACTCAGGTGGTACATTCGGCCCCGCACTGGTTTCTCCACTGCCCCCTGCAAGCCGTCGCCGACGCTCTCCTTTTCGATTAGTACGCGATCCTGTCGCCTTCTCTGCGGCGCGGCCTCATTAAGCCAAAAGCTTAATTTCCCCCCCTCCATAAATGATTACGTCATTCCTATATGAATCTGACTGAACTCAAGCAAAAGCCGATTACCGAACTGCTCGAATTGGCCGAACAGATGGGCATAGAAAATATGGCCCGTTCGCGCAAGCAGGACGTGATTTTCTCCCTGCTGAAAAAGCACGCGAAAAGCGGCGAGGAAATCTCCGGTGATGGCGTGCTGGAGATTCTCCAGGACGGCTTCGGCTTCCTCCGCTCTGCAGACGCCTCCTATCTTGCCGGCCCAGACGATATCTACGTCTCGCCGAGCCAGATCCGTCGCTTCAACTTGCGCACCGGTGACACCATCGTTGGCAAGATCCGCCCTCCAAAGGAAGGCGAGCGTTATTTCGCCCTGCTCAAGGTCGACACGATCAACTACGATCGTCCCGAGAACGCGAAAAACAAGATTCTCTTCGAGAACCTGACCCCGCTGTTCCCGACTGTGCGCATGAAGATGGAAGCCGGTAACGGTTCCACCGAAGACTTGACCGGTCGCGTTATCGACCTGTGCGCCCCGATCGGCAAAGGCCAGCGCGGCCTGATCGTCGCTCCGCCGAAAGCCGGTAAGACCATCATGCTGCAGAACATCGCAGCGAACATCGCCCGTAACAATCCTGAAGTTCACCTGATCGTATTGCTGATCGATGAGCGTCCGGAAGAAGTGACCGAAATGCAGCGCACCGTGCGCGGCGAAGTGGTTGCCTCGACGTTCGATGAACCGCCAACCCGCCACGTGCAGGTTGCCGAAATGGTGATCGAGAAGGCCAAGCGCCTGGTCGAACACAAGAAAGACGTGGTGATTCTGCTCGACTCCATCACCCGTCTGGCCCGTGCCTACAACACCGTGATCCCGAGCTCCGGCAAAGTGCTCACCGGTGGTGTCGATGCCCACGCCCTGGAGAAACCGAAACGTTTCTTCGGCGCCGCGCGGAACATCGAAGAAGGCGGCTCGCTGACCATCATCGCCACCGCGCTGGTTGAAACCGGCTCGAAGATGGATGAAGTGATCTACGAAGAGTTTAAAGGTACCGGTAACATGGAACTGCCTTTGGACCGTCGTATCGCAGAGAAGCGTGTGTTCCCGGCCATCAACATCAACCGCTCCGGCACACGCCGCGAAGAGTTGCTGACCGCCGACGACGAACTGCAGCGCATGTGGATCCTGCGCAAGCTGCTGCACCCGATGGATGAAGTTGCCGCCATCGAGTTCCTGATCGACAAGCTGAAAACCACCAAGACCAACGACGAGTTCTTCTTGTCGATGAAGCGCAAGTAACACGACCGCTTCAGGTCCAAAAGAATGGCGCCCCACGGGGCGTCATTTTTTTGTGTCAAAAAAGGGAGGTTTGGCGCAGGCGTGTGTCTGTTTAGAGACAAAAGGCGAGCGTGACTCCGCTTGCTGTCAATCTGACCGGGCTAATAACAAGATTTATGACCACTCTCGCTTATCGCAGGGACATTGACGGCCTGCGTGCCATAGCTGTTATCGCGGTTGTGCTGTTTCATTTTGGTGTACCGGGCTTTACCGGCGGTTTTGTCGGTGTGGACGTCTTTTTCGTGATCTCCGGTTATTTGATCACCTCGATCATTTGGCGGGAACGTGAGGCCGGTCGTTTCAGTTTCATCGGTTTTTGGGCCCGGCGCGCCCGGCGTATCCTGCCGGCACTGTTTGTGATGATGCTCGGCACGCTGGCGGTGGGATGGTTTCTGCTGGCGCCCAAGGATTACAGCGAGTTGGGGCGCTCGGTGCACAATCAGGTGGTGTTTATCTCCAACCTGTTTTTCATGCGCCAGGACGGCTATTTTGACGTGGCGTCCGACCTCAAGCCATTGCTGCATACCTGGTCGTTGTCGGTTGAAGAGCAGTTCTACATTGTTTTCCCGCTGCTGCTGACGTTGTTGTCGAGCCGGCTCAAACACTGGCGTACAGCGCTGTTCGTGTTGTTGCTGGTGTCTTTCGGGATGAGCACCTGGGCGGTCGCCCACGCTCCGGAAAGAGCCTTTTTCCTGCTGCAGATGCGTGCTTGGGAGCTGTTGGCGGGCGCAATGCTGGCCGTGATGCCGGTACGAGAGTACCGCGCAATCCCGGCGTTGGCGCAGGCCGTCAGCCTTGCCGGCCTTGGCCTGATCTTGTTGGCGGTCTTTGCCTATGATCCGAGCACTCCGTTTCCTGGCGCTGCAGCGTTGTTGCCGGTGCTGGGCGTGGTGTGCCTGATCTGGGCCAACGGCCAACAGGCCACCCTGGCGGGCAAGTTGCTGGGCAGCCGTGTGTTGGTAGGGATTGGCCTGATCTCCTACTCCTGGTACCTGTGGCATTGGCCGGTGTATGTGTTCGGCAAGTACGCCAGTGTCGAAGGCCTGACTCCGTGGGAGCTCGGCGCGCTGTTTGTGTTGAGCCTGCTGTTGGGTTATGGATCCTGGCGGTTCATCGAGGCACCCTTTCGCGAGCGTCGGTTGTTGGCCGGCCGTCGGCAAATCCTGGTGGCGGCAGGTATCGCGCTGCTTGGGGTGGGCCTGCTCGGCAAAGGACTGGTCTGGACGCAGGGCTTGCCTTGGCGCCTGTCGCCGGAGGCCTTGCGATTTGCCCAGGCGCGCACGTGGAGCCCGGACCTGATGGCCTGCCTGGTGGATGGGGGGAAAAATCGCCACCATGGATTTTGTCATTTCGGCCCTCAGTCGGGCCCGACACGCGCGTTGGTGTGGGGCGACAGCCATGCCACGTCCCTGGTTCCGGCGTTACAAGACGGCGCGAGCAAGTATGGTGTCGGTGTCACCCAGGCGGGTTATGCCGGTTGCCTGCCGTTTAATCGCAAAGAAAGCGTTCCAGGTTGCTTGAGCTTTAACCAGAAGGTCACCCAACTGCTGGGCCAGGAAACCTTTAGCGACGTGGTGCTGGTAGCGCGCTGGAGCCTCTACGTTTATGGGCAGCGTGATGGCGACACCGAGTTCTCGCTGCTGGACCCGAAGACCGGAACCTATGACCGTGCCTTCGCCGAGCAGCGTTTTGATGAAAGCATGCGTGCCCTTGTGCAGCAATTGCGTGCCGGCGGCCATCGGGTGTGGCTGGTCAAGGAAGTCCCCCTGCAGGAATTCAGTGCGCCTTATCGCCTCAGTCGCCTGGCGATGCTCGGCCGGCCCACCGACAAGGAGGGAATGCCCCTGGCCGACCACCTCCAGCGCCAGGCCTATATCAGCCACGTATTCGAGCAAATCGCGGCTGCTGATCCGGGGGTGAAGGTGCTGGATCCGGCGCCAAAGCTATGCAATGTGAATGATTGGTGCCGTGTGGAATTGGAGGGCCAGTCGCTGTACACCGATGACAATCACCTCTCGGCGGTCGGTTCGCGGTATGTCGAAGGGTTCCTTGAGCCGTTGTTCAAGGCCTTGCGCAATCAAAGCCAGGCGTCGGCTCGTTGAGTCGGTGTCGTCGGCAATACTGCTCAATAAGCTGCCAGCGACCTTAAGAGCAGGTAGGATGTACGCCTATTTTACGGGTGGCATGGTTAATGAAATTCAAGGATCTTCGGGATTTCGTGCAGCAACTTGAGCAGCGCGGAGAGTTGAAACGTATCCAGGTGCCGATTTCCCCGGTGCTGGAAATGACTGAGATTTGCGACCGTACCCTGCGCAACAAGGGCCCGGCGCTGCTGTTCGAAAACCCGGTGGGCTTTGATATCCCGGTACTTGGCAACCTGTTCGGCACCCCCGATCGCGTGGCGTTTGGCATGGGCGCCGAGTCCGTCAGCGAACTGCGCGAGATCGGCAAGCTGCTGGCCTTCCTCAAGGAGCCCGAGCCACCCAAGGGCCTGAAGGATGCCTGGTCCAAGCTGCCGATCTTCCGCAAGATCATTGCCATGGCCCCCAAGGTCGTGAAAGACGCGGTATGCCAGGAGGTGGTCATCGAAGGCGATGACGTCGACCTCGGCATGCTGCCCGTGCAAACCTGCTGGCCCGGCGACGTCGGCCCGCTGATCACCTGGGGCCTGACCGTCACCAAGGGCCCGAACAAGGACCGCCAGAACCTCGGTATCTACCGTCAGCAAGTGATCGGCCGCAACAAGGTCATCATGCGCTGGTTGAGCCACCGTGGCGGCGCGCTGGATTTCCGTGAGTGGTGCGAAAAGCATCCCGGCCAGCCCTTCCCGGTGTCCGTGGCCCTGGGCGCAGACCCGGCGACCATTCTCGGCGCTGTGACGCCGGTGCCCGACAGCCTGTCCGAGTACGCCTTCGCCGGCCTGTTGCGTGGTAACCGCACCGAGCTGGTGAAATGCCGTGGCAACGACCTGCAAGTGCCGGCCACCGCCGAAATCATCCTTGAAGGGGTGATTCACCCGGGCGAGATGGCCGATGAAGGCCCGTACGGCGACCACACTGGCTACTACAACGAAGTGGACAGCTTCCCGGTGTTCACCGTCGAGCGCATCACCCATCGCATCAAACCGATCTACCACAGCACCTACACCGGCCGTCCACCGGATGAGCCGGCGATCCTCGGCGTGGCGTTGAACGAAGTGTTTGTGCCGATCCTGCAAAAACAGTTTCCGGAAATCACCGACTTCTACCTGCCGCCGGAAGGCTGCTCGTACCGCATGGCCATTGTGACGATGAAGAAGTCGTACCCGGGCCACGCCAAGCGGGTAATGCTGGGTGTGTGGTCGTTTTTGCGACAGTTCATGTACACCAAGTTCGTTATTGTCACCGACGACGACATCAACGCCCGGGACTGGAACGACGTGATCTGGGCCATCACCACGCGCATGGACCCCAAGCGCGACACCGTGATGATCGATAACACGCCGATCGACTACCTCGACTTCGCCTCGCCGGTATCGGGCCTCGGCTCGAAAATGGGCCTGGATGCCACCCATAAATGGCCGGGTGAAACCACCCGCGAATGGGGCCGCGTGATCGTCAAGGACGAAGCGGTAACTGCTCGTGTCGATGCGCTCTGGAAAGAATTAGGAATAGATTGATGCGTGTAACCCTGCAGCCTTCCGGTGCGGTACTTGAGTTGACCCCCGGCGAGCGGATCCTCGAGGGCGCGCGACGCCTGGGCTACGATTGCCCTCAGGCGTGCCGCAATGGCGTGTGTCACGTGTGTGCGGCGCTGTTGGTGGAAGGCCGGGTGCAGCAAGCCGGTGAGGTGCGTGACCATGGCGAGTTCTATACCTGCATTGCCGAACCGCTGGAAGATTGCATCGTCTTGTGGGATGGCGTGCTGGCGCCGGGAGAGTTGCCGGTGCGCAAATTGTCTTGCCAACTGAGTGAATGCGTTGAAGTGGGCGGTGACGTATGGCGCGTGCGCCTGCGGGCCCCGGCGGGCAAGCCGGTGCGTTACCACGCCGGGCAATACTTGATGATCGAGCGGGAAAACGGCGAGAAGTCGGCGTTCTCCCTGGCCTCGGCGCCCCACGCCGGGCGCGAGCTGGAATTGCATGTGCTGGCTCGGGAAGACAGTGCGCGCAGCCTGCTGGAGCAGTTGCAGCGCAACCAGATGGCGCGTATCGAGCTGCCGTTTGGCGACACCCACCTGGCGGAACTGCCTGACGGGCCGCTGGTGCTGATCGCCGCCGGTACCGGCATGGCGCAGATGCACAGCCTGATCGAACACTGCCGCGCCAGCGGCTTCAAGCACCCGGTGCATCTGTATTGGGGTGTACGCCGGCCGGAAGACTTCTACGACATCGAGCACTGGGACCAGTGGCTGCAATTGCCCAACCTGTTCCTGCACAAAGTGGTCAGCGACCTGTGCGGCTGGGAAGGGCGTTGCGGGTTGTTGCATGAAGCGGTCTGCGAAGACATCAGCGACCTCAAGGCCGTGCACGTCTACGCCAGCGGTTCACCGGCAATGATCTATGGCACGCTGGATGCGTTGGTCGACGCCGGCATGGATGCGCACCAGATGCGCGCCGATGTATTTGCCTACGCGCCCCGTCCGTAACATGTGGTGAGGGAGCAAGCTCCCTCACCACAGAAGCCCTTCAGCGGCCCAATCAGAACCGAACGCCTGTCGTCACCATCGCCGCATTGAACCCGAGCAACACCAGCTCGGCGGCGACCGGCCCGTAGTGAGTGCCCACCGACGGGATGATCACCGGCGCTACGCCCAGCCCATTCAGTGGAATCTTGTCGCGGTACTTGCCGCGATAGCCCTGGATCACGCCGCCCGTCAGCTTCAGGTACACCGGATAATCGGTCATGTCGTAGCGCTTGCCGGCGTAGACGTAGTACGAGCGCTGGCTGAACGAGTTGCGAAACGTTGCCCCGCCATACACCAGGCCTGACGCTTCATTGCGCTCCAGGCCGATCAAATCCTGATGATTGTTGTGGTCCTTGTCCGGCGCAAAGTGCCGGGTGTAGACGCTTGTCTGGGCGTACCAGAAGCCTTTTTCGTCCTGGCTTGGTGCTTCGACCGCCAGGGCGGTGGTGGCCTGTGCCAGGAACAGCAGGCTGGAAAGTCGATATTTCATGGTGCGACCTCGATAGTCGGTGATTGGGCGGCTAAGTGGGTCGTGACAGGTGGCCATTTTGAAGGCTCAGGCCCCATAAAGGCTGAACGCGCGCTGAAGGTACCGGGCGTGCACGGCTCAATCCTGATGAGCGGACGGGCGGTGCTTATGCATTCGCTTATTCTTTAAAGGTATTTAATTTGTTACATAAATATCATTAAGCTATATGACAACGGACTACCGACTTTCTGCCAATAACCAATAAATGACCGCCACCGTCCGCCACACGGATCGATCGTACGAGCTCAGAGCATTGACGTTCTGGCCTTTGATTCCAAGGGGAGCGGTATGGGGAGCAACAAGCAGCACCTGCTGTACACGGCGATTTTGTCGGCTAATTTGCTGACCGCTGTGGGATTCAATCCAGTGGCAGCCGCCGAAACGGCCACTGCCGATGTACCCAAACTCGACACAGTCATCGTCACCGGCACCCGCGCCCAAGAGCGCACCGCCAGTGCTTCGCTGTCACCCATCGATGTGATTTCCGGCGACACCCTGCGCAGCACCGGTTCTGACGAACTGGGCGCGGTATTGGCCCGTTTGATTCCTTCCATCAACTTCCCACGCCCAAGCCTGGTGGACGGCGCCGAACTGGTGCGCCCGGCGCAATTGCGCGGCTTGTCACCGGACCAGGTATTGGTGCTGGTCAACGGTAAGCGTCGCCACACCAGCGCCTTCGTCAACCTCGGTGGTGCAGTTGGGCGCGGCTCGGCCCCGGCGGATCTGAATGCGATCCCGCTGGCGGCGGTGGACCATATCGAAGTGCTGCGTGACGGCGCCTCCGCCCGCTATGGCTCGGATGCGATTGCCGGGGTGATCAACGTGATCCTCAAGCATGACGACCACGGCGGCTCGATCACCAGCAAGTTCGGTGAATACAAAAAGGGCGACGGTATCCAGCGCAATCTCAGCGGCAACACCGGCGTGGCGCTGGGGGATAACGGTTTTATCAACCTCTCGGCCGAAGGTGCCGACAACGATTACACCAACCGCGCCGGCAAGGATTTCCGGCCGGGCAGCGTCGGTTCGACGACCTATGGCCAGCGCGTATTCCGCCAGGGCGAACCGGCCACCGATCAGGGCAAGCTGTTTCTCAATTCGGAATATTCCTTCAGCGACGCGGCTGAGTTCTACGCGTTTGGCGGCTACAGCAAGACCCGTGGCGAGACCGCAGCGTTCTACCGGGCCAGCAACGCGAGCAACAACATTCCTGCGCTCAACCCCAACGGTTACCTGCCGCTGATTCGCGGTGACGTGGAAGACACGTCCCTGGCGGTGGGCCTGCGCGGGTTGTTGGCCTATGACTGGCACTACGATGTGTCGGTCAACTACGGCAAGAACCAGTACCAGATCGGCACCGAAACCATTAACACCTCGCTGGGCCTGGCCACGCCGCGCAAGTTCGACAACGGCACCCTGGTCAATGACCAGAAGCAACTCAGCCTGGACCTGTCGCGGGAATTCAGCCTGGGCTGGTTGCCGTACCCGGTGTCGGTCGCGTTTGGTGGCGAGTACCTGGACCAGGGTTACCAAATCAAGGCGGGTGATCCGGCGTCCTACTACCAGACCGGCAGTTCGGGCCTGGGCGGCTTCCGTGATTCCGACGCCGGTACCAGCACGCGGCATAACTGGGCGCAGTACCTGGACCTGGAAACCAACTTCACCGAAAAACTCAGCGCCTCGGCTGCCGTGCGTCACGAGGATTACAGTGATTTTGGCTCCAACGTCAGCGGCTCGCTCTCGGCCCGTTACGACTTCACCCCGCAAGTGGCCTTGCGCGGTAGTGTTTCCAACGGCTTCCGCGCGCCATCCCTGGCACAGCAAAACTTCGCTTACACCTCGTCGCAACTGATCGGCAACACCATCCAGGAAGCCGGCACCTTCCCTGCCAACAGCCAGGTGGCGCGCCTGCTCGGCGCTGAAGACCTGAAAGCCGAGAAGTCACGCAACTACAGCCTCGGCCTGGTGCTGGAGCCGACCGACAACCTGACGGTGACCGCCGACGTCTACCGTATCGACATCAGCGACCGCATCAGCCTGTCCTCCAACCTGGACCTGAGCAAGAACCCGGCGGCGCTCGCGTATCTGCAGGCCAACGGCGTCGGCAACATCAATTACACCACCGTGCGCTACTTCACCAACGCCACCGACACCACCACCAATGGCATCGACCTGGTGGCCAACTATCGCTACCAACTGGATAACGGTGTGCGCTGGAACAGCACCGTGGGCTACAACTACAACCACACCAAGGTCACCGACGTAAAAGCCAACCCGTCGGTATTGGATAGCCTGGGGGCGAGCCTGGTGCGGGTGGACCGTCGCGAGCGCATCGGCCTGTTGGGCGACACCACGCCCCAACACAAGCTGAGCCTGGGCAACGACCTGAGTTTCGGCAATTGGGCGCTGCACAGTAATTTGGTGCGCTATGGTTCATTCACCAGCTATCAGGCAGACCCCACCAACGACCAGAGCTTCAAGGCAGCCTGGCTATTGGACCTGTCGGCCGACTACAAGCTGAAAAACTGGACCTTCACCGTCGGCGGCGACAACGTCACCGACAAGTACCCGGAAAAACTCAATGCCTACGCCAGCAGTGGTGGCAATTTGGCCTATAGCACTTTTTCGCCGTACGGTTACAGCGGCGCGTTCTATTACGGTAAAGTTGCTTACAACTGGTAACAGCTTCTCGTAACAACAAAGGAGACCTAAGCGATCTGCCATGACCGCCATTGAATCTGATCTTTTGCAATTGGCTTACCCTCCGCGGCTCGATCTGGGGCCGCAACTCACTCACGAACAGTTGATGAGTTCGATGCAGGCCACCATGGCCCGGCATAAGGGGGGACCGGTCTGGCTGTTCGCTTACGGTTCGCTGATCTGGCGACCTGAATGTTCGTCGACACAACGGATGCGGGCACGGGTCTACGGTTATCACCGGGGCTTGTACCTGTGGTCCCATGAGCATCGGGGCACGCCGGAAATACCGGGGTTGGTGTTTGGCCTGGATCGCGGTGGCTCGTGCAGCGGGTTCGCTTATCGCCTGCCGGAAGATCAACTGGAGGCCTCGCTGTATGCCCTGTGGCAGCGCGAGATGCCTTACCCCTCCTACCGGCCACATTGGCTTACCTGCCGTCTTGAAGATGGCAGCCAGGTGCAGGCATTGGGATTTGTGCTGGAGCGGCACCTGCCCAGTTATGCCGGTAACTTGCCCGACATTGTGCTGAATCACGTGTTGCAAAGCGCTTGCGGGCGTTACGGCACTACGCGCGATTATGTCGAGCAGACCGTCAACGCCCTGCGTAGCCACGCCATGCCAGACAAGAATCTGGAGGCGCGGCTCAAGCGTTGTTCCAAAGGCTGTTCCGACGATTAACGTGCGGTACTGACGCTATTGGTGTGCCACAAGGTGGGGATCAGGAACGCGATCGCCAGCAGGCACGCGCCGATCAGCAGCACAAAGCCACCGTCCCAGCCGAAATGGTCAACGGTGTAGCCCATGGCCGCACTCGCTGCCACTGAGCCACCCAGGTAACCGAACAAGCCTGTAAAGCCCGCTGCGGTACCAGCGGCTTTCTTCGGTGCCAGTTCCAGCGCCTGCAGGCCGATCAGCATCACCGGGCCGTAGATCAGGAAGCCGATGGAGAACAGCGCGATCATGTCGATCATCGGGTTGCCCGGCGGGTTGAGCCAGTAAACCAGGGTCGCCACGGTCACCAGGCCCATGAACACAATGCCGGTCAGGCCACGGTTGCCACGGAAGATCTTGTCCGACATCCAGCCGCACAGCAGCGTGCCCGGAATGCCCGCCCACTCGTAGAAGAAGTACGCCCACGAGGTTTTATCCACGTCGAAGTGTTTGGCTTCCTTGAGGTACGTCGGTGCCCAGTCCAGCACGCCGTAGCGCAGCAGGTAGACGAAGACGTTGGCGAAGGCGATGTACCAGAGCATTTTGTTGCGCAGCACGTACTTGACGAAGATTTCCTTGGCGCTGAATTCGTCTTCGTGGCTGGCGTCGTAGCCTTCCGGGTAGTCGTTCTTGTATTGCTCGATAGGCGGCAGGCCCACCGATTGCGGGGTGTCACGCATGGTGATGAAGGCAAACGCCGCCACCAGCAGGGCCACGGTGGCCGGGACGTAGAACGCCGCGTGCCAGTCGTTGAACCAGGCCATGCCCAGCAGGAACAGCGGGCCGATCAAGCCACCGCCCACGTTATGCGCCACGTTCCAGACGGAAACCACGCCGCCGCGTTCCTTCTGCGACCACCAGTGCACCATGGTCCGCCCACTTGGCGGCCAGCCCATGCCCTGGGCCCAGCCGTTGATGAACAGCAAAATGAACATCATGGTCACGCTGGACGTTGCCCAGGGTGCGAAACCGAAAATGAACATCACCCCGGCGGACACCAGCAGGCCGAAGGGCAGGAAGTAGCGCGGGTTGGAGCGGTCGGACACCAGGCCCATGAGGAACTTGGACAGGCCGTAGGCAATCGCAATCGCCGACATCGCCAGGCCCAGCTGGCCACGGGTGTAACCCTCGTCAATCAGGTAGGGCATGGCCAGGGAGAAGTTTTTGCGCAGCAGGTAGTACCCGGCGTAACCGAAGAAAATACCGGCGAAGATCTGCCAGCGCAGGCGTCGATACGTGCTGTCTATTTTTTCTTCAGGCAGGGGCGCCTGATGTGCGGCAGGACGGAAGAAAGCAAACATTCAAGAGCTCCAGATTTCTTGTTTTGACTGCGGATGCGAATGTTACAGTTTCGTTACCGAAAATAGCACCGCCTCTTATCTGCGGGCATAGGAATTGAGTGCAATTGCATGTTCTTTTACGAACATGTCGCTTAGAGGCAAGTGAGGGGCGTTTTCAGGCGGGGTATCACGAACGTGTGGCGAGGGAGCTTGCTCCCGCTGGACTGCGCAGCAGGCCCATCTTCTGGGGCCGCTTCGCGACCCAGCGGGAGCAAGCTCCCTCGCCACAGACAGCGATCCGGCTCAGCTGCCGTTAGCGGCTGCGATATCACCCGGAAGCAGGTGCTCCTGGACCTTCTGGCTGCGGGATTCCACCAGTTGGCCCTGATCGTCGAAGCGCAACACGATCAGCCAGTCATACACATTTTCCGGCCATTTCTTCATGCCGGTCAGCGCCGGGCCGTCGCCGCCGAAAGCTTCGATCAGCTTGTCGATATGCCCGTGATGCCAGGCGATCAGCACGGTTTGCGCCTGGTTGGACTTGCGCAGGGACTTCACCAGCTTGCCGACTTGATCGTCTGAGTAGGGGGTTTCAAGCGGGAGCTGCAGGCGCTGAGCCAAGGGTGTCAGGGTCAGGCGAGGACGGGAGCTCTCCTTACTGTCGCTGGTGGCGATCAGCCGCTGGGGCACCACCGAGATGCCATTCAACAGCAGCGGGTCGAAATAGCTGGCATAGGCCGCCGCCCGTTGTTCGCCCTTGGGGCTCAGCAGCGGGCCCTCATCGGGTTTTTCCGCATGGCGCACGATCAGCACCGTCACGTTGTTCAGCCCACGTACATCCTTGTCCTCTTTATGGGCAAGGGCTTGGGCCGACACCACCATCAATACCCCCAGGAACAGCGCGCGCAACCGTGTGACCATTATTCTTCCTGCCAATGAGTAAGTGCCTCGGCCGATCATGGGCCCAGGCACCTCGTGGACAAAATGAAACAATCGTCAGCGTAGCTGCACCACGACCTTGCCGACAGCCTTGCGCTGGCCCAGGTCATTGATCGCCTGCGCGGCCTGCTCCAGCGGGTACACCTGAGACACCAGCGGCTTGAGCTTGCCCTCGGCAAACCAGCCGAACAGTTGCTGGAAGTTGGCCGCGTTGTCCTGCGGCTGGCGCTGGGCAAACGAGCCCCAGAACACCCCGACCACCGCCGCTCCCTTGAGCAGCGCCAGGTTGACCGGCAGCTCGGGAATGCGCCCGCTGGCAAAACCCACCACCAGCAGCCGGCCATTCCAGGCGATGCCGCGGATGGCCTGGTCAAACAGGTCGCCGCCTACCGGGTCGTAGATCACATCCACACCGTTGCCGCCGGTGAGGCGTTTGATCTCGTCCTTGAGGCTGGCTTCGCTGTAGTTGATCAACTCATCGGCACCGGCGGCCTTGGCCACCGCCAGCTTGTCGGCGCTGCTGGCCGCGGCGATCACCCGGGCGCCCATGGCCTTGCCGATTTCCACCGCGGCCAGGCCGACGCCGCCGGAAGCACCGAGCACCAGCAGGGTTTCCCCGGGTTGCAGGTTGGCGCGCTGCTTGAGGGCGTGCATCGAGGTGCCGTAGGTCATGCTGAAGGCGGCGGCGGTGTTGAAGTCCATGCTCGGCGGGATCGGCAGCACGTTGTAGCCCGGCACGGCGACCTGCTCGGCGAAGCTGCCCCAGCCGGTCAGCGCCATCACCCGGTCGCCGACTTTCAGGTGGCTGACCTTTTCGCCGATCTCGCTGACTACGCCCGCCGCCTCACCGCCCGGTGAAAACGGGAACGGCGGCTTGAACTGGTACTTGCCCTCGATGATCAGGGTGTCCGGGAAATTGACCCCGGCGGCATGCACGTCCAACAGGATTTCGTTCTTCTTGATCGCCGGGCTTTCGACGTCTTCCAGCACCAGGTTTTCGGCGGGGCCGAAGGCTTTGCACAGCACAGCTTTCATCGGACTATTCCTTTTGGCGTGTTGGCCGATAAGTGTAGGTGGGCAGGGCGACGGGTCAACGAGCATGCCCCGGCCTGATAAGTCGCCATAAGCTTGTGCTCAGGGCTGCTAGCGTTATGCTACTGGGCAACCGAATTGAGGAATGAACTGTGAAAGCGTGGATCCTGTTGATGCTGGCCCTGACACTGCCGACGGCAGTCCTGGCCGAAGAAGCCAAAGAAGGCGACGCGCCGAAGGTCAGCTATATCAGCCTGAGCCCGCCGTTCGTCGGCAATTACGGCCTGGATGGCACCGCGAAGCTGCGGGTATTCAAGGCGGATATCGCGTTGCGCGTGACCGGCCCCGAGGCGGCGGCTGCCGTCAAAGCCAACGATGCGTTGATTCGCAACCAACTGGTGGCGCTGTTTACCCAGCAAACCAACGACACCATGAGCAGCGTCGACGGCAAGGAAAAACTGCGTCAGGAAGCCCTGAAGCAAACCCAGCAAGTGATGAACGACGAGACCGGCAAACCGCAGGTTGAGGATTTGTTGTTCAACAACCTGATCATCCAGTAAGCCGGTCGCTGCGCGCCCTTCGCGAGCAAGCCCGCTCCCACACTTGACCGAGTTCTAACATGAGAATGCGGTTGAATGTGGGAGCGGGCTTGCTCGCGAAGAGGCCCTGACAGGCACCTCAGGAGGCAAGGCTCTTCCTGAACCGCGCCAACGCCACCGCAAAAAACAGCAACCCAATCGCCGCCAGTGCCAGCAAGTCCGGCCACACCACGCTCACCCCCGCATCCCTGAACAGAATCGCCGCGCTCAGGCTCACAAAGTGCGTCGACGGCGAGCCCTGCATCACCCATTGCAACCACTGCGGCATGCTGTCCAGCGGTGTGCTGCCGCCAGACAACAACAGCATCGGGATAATCACCGGGATCGCCAGCAGGCCGAACTGCGGCGTCGAGCGGGCGAGGGTGGCGAGGAAGATACCCAGGGCGGTACTGGCAAACAGGTACAGCGCGGTGACCAGCAAAAACAAGGTCAGCGACCCGGCCAGCGGCACGCCGAGCAAACCTTTCACCACCACTTCCAGCGACAGCAAGGTGCACAGCACCACCACCAGCATGTTGCTCCAGATTTTCGCCAGCATGATTTCCAGCGCCGTCAGGGGCAGCACCAGCAAATGGTCGAGGGTGCCGTGTTCGCGTTCACGCAGCAGTGCGGTACCGGTCAGCACGATGGCGAGGATGGTGATGTTGTTGACGATCTGAATCACCGCCAAAAACCAGCCGCCTTCCAGGTTGGTATTGAACAGTGCCCGGGTGGTCAGCAGCGCCGGGGCCTTTTGAGCGGCATCGGACTGGCCGCCATAGGTCAGCAACTCACGCTGGAAAATCCGCCCGATGTACCCGGCGCCCATGAACGCCTGGCTCATGGCCGTGGCGTCGACGTTGACCTGCACCCCCGGCTGGCGCCCGGCCAACAGGTCGGCCTGGAAATTCGCCGGCACGTTGATTACAAAGGTGTACTGGCCGCTGTCCATCACGTTGTCCAGTTGGTCATAGGGCAGCGGTACCGCTGGCTGGAACTCCGGCGGTTGCAGCGCTTCGGCCAGTTGGCGGGACAGCGCGCTGTGGTCTTCATCCACAAAGGCCACGCTGGCGTTGTGCACGCCGATCACCGAGCCGGCCGCGGGCATATAGATGGCGACGGTAAACGCGTAGAACAGGAACAGCAGCAACACGCTGTCATGGCGCAGGCTGGTCAGTTCCTTGATGCCAAGGCGCAGGATATGGGCGAACGTGTGCATCAGGCCTCCTGCTTCTTGAGCATGATCAGGCTAAGCCCGGTGAACCCCAGGAAAAACCCGAACAGCGCCAGGCACTGCGGCCATAACTGGCGCAGGTCCAGGGCCTTGGTAAAGGTGCCCACCGCAATGTCGAGGAAGTACCCCGCCGGGAACAGCATGCCCATCAACGCGGCGGCGCCTTCCAGGGACGAGCGCGGTACGATCAGCCCGGAGAACTGGATGGTCGGCAGGCTGGTGATGATCATGGTGCCGAGGATCGCTGCGATCTGGGTGCGGGTGAACGCGGAAATCAACAGGCCCATGCTGGTGGTGGCCAGCACGTACAGCAGGCCGCCAAAGGCCAGGGTCACGCCGCTGCCCTTGAACGGCACGCCGAACAGCCAGCGGTTCATCGCCACCAGCAGCCCCAGGTTGATCAGGCTCACGGCCAGGTACGGCGCCTGCTTGCCCAGCAGGAATTCCAGGCGGGTGAGCGGTGTGGCGTAGAAGTTGGTGATCGAGCCCAGTTCCTTCTCCCGCACGATTCCCAGGGCCGTGAGCATCGCCGGGATAAACGCGAGGATCAGGGCCATCACGCCGGGGCCGATGGCGTTCACGCTGACCACGTCCTGGTTGTAGCGAAAGCGGGTTTCCAGTTTGGCGGCGGCTTGCGGGTTCAGCGGTGTGCTGTTCAGTTCGGCCAGTTGCTGGAGATTGGCTTGGTGCACCGCTTCTACATAGTTGCGGCTGGTTTCCGCACGGAACGGCATGCCACCGTCGAGCCAGGCGGCCACGGCGGGTTGGCGGCCAGCGTAGAGGTCACGGCCGAACCCCGGCGGAATCTCCAGCGCCAGTTTGATTTCCGAGCGTTGCAGGCGTTTGTGCAGTTCGCTGGCGTCGGTGATCGGCGGCTGTTCGGCGAAGTAGCGCGAGCTGCGGAAGGCTTCCAGGTAGGCGCGGCTTTGCGGCGTCTGGTCCTGGTCGTAGACGGCGAAAGCGAGCTTTTCCACGTCCAGGGAAATGCCGTAGCCGAAGATCACCATCATGAAAATCGCACCCAGCAGGGCGAAGGCCATGCGCACCTTGTCCCGCAGCAGTTCCTTGCCTTCGCGGCTGGCGACGGCCAACAGGCGGGCGCCGCTGAATCCGCGTTTGCTGACGGGCGGGGCCATGGGTTCGCTGACGGTTTCGGTGGAGGCGGCTGCGGCTTCAGGTGCGCCTTGGGCTTGCTCCAGGCAGGTGACAAACGCCGCCTCCAGGGTGTCGCCGTGGAACTGCTGTTGCAGCGCATCCGGCGTGTCGCAGGCCAGCACCTTGCCCGCGTGCATCAGCGAGATGCGGTCGCAGCGCTGGGCCTCGTTCATGAAGTGGGTGGACAGGAAGATGGTCACGCCCTGTTCCCGGGACAGCTCGATCAGCAACCGCCAGAAATCATCCCGGGCGGCCGGGTCGACGCCCGAGGTCGGCTCATCGAGGATCAGCACTTCCGGGCGGTGCAGCACCGCCACCGCCAGGGACAAGCGCTGGCGCAGACCCAGGGGCAACTCGCCGGAAGGCTGCTCGGCGACGTCGCCCAGGTCAAAACGCTTGATCAACTCGTCGATGCGCTGGCCGCTCTCGGCTTTGGGCAGGTCGAACAACTGTGCGTGCAGCACCAGGTTTTGGCGCACGCTGAGTTCCCCATACAGCGAGAAGCTTTGCGACATGAAGCCCACGCGCTTGCGGGTGGCCAGGTCCTTGGCGTTTACCGGGTTGCCCAGCAGCGTGGCCGTGCCCTCGGTGGCCGGCATCAGCCCGGTGAGGACTTTCATGGTGGTGGTCTTGCCGCAGCCGTTGGAGCCGAGGAAACCAAAGATCTCGCCCCGGCCAATGGCAAAGCTGACCTTGTTCACCGCCGTGAAATCGCCGAAGCGCAGGGTCAGGTCGTGGGCTTCGATGGCGATGTCGGTGTTGTCCCCTTGGCGTGGCGGGATCACCAGCGGCTGGTTGTTGTGGGCGCTGTCGCCCTGGAAATGGGTGAAGGCTTCATCCAGTTTGCCGCTGGGCGTCGCGGCGGCCAGTTCGCTACTCAGGCCGTCGGCGATCAGCTTGCCGCGGTCGAGCATCAGGCAGTGTTCGAACTGCTCGGCTTCTTCCATGTAGGCCGTGGCCACCAGCAGCGTCAGTTGTGGGCGTTCGCTGCGTACGGTTTCTACCAGTTCCCAGAAGCGTCGACGGGACAGCGGATCGACGCCGGTGGTGGGTTCGTCGAGGATCAACAAATCAGGGTCGTGGATCAATGCGCAGCACAGGCCGAGTTTCTGTTTCATGCCGCCGGAGAGTTTGCCGGCAGGGCGGTCTGCGAAGCGCGCGAGGTCGGTGGCCAGCAGCAGGTTGTGCATGCGCTGGTCGCAGTCGGCTTTCGACAGGCCAAACAGCGTGGCGAAGAACCGGATGTTTTCGCTGATGGACAGTTCGGGGTACAGGTTGCCGCCCAGGCCCTGAGGCATGAAGGCGATTCGCGGGTACAGGCTGTTGCGGTGACGGCGGTCTTCGATGGAGCCACCGAGTACTTCCAGCTCGCCTTGTTGAAGCTTTTTGACCCCGGCGATCAAGCCCAGCAGGCTCGACTTGCCGGCACCGTCCGGGCCGATCAGGCCGCAGCGGGTGCCGGCGGGCAGGCTGAAGGCGATCTCGATCAGCGCCTGTTGCTTGCCGTAGCGATGGTTGATCCCCGTGGCGTGCAGCGCCAGGCCGTTCATTGCAGGTTGGCCGGCCAGTCCAGGTCAGCGGTGCGCACATAGCCGGCGCCGGGCATGCCCGGTTTGGCTTGTGGCACGGCGCTCGGTTCGGTCAGGCGCAGTTTGACCCGGAACACCAGCTTCTGGCGCTCGTCACGGGTTTCCACTTCCTTGGGGGTGAACTGCGATTTGGCCGCGACAAAGCTGATTTTCGCCGGCAGCGGCTGCTTCGGCAGGGCGTCGAGGAGGATCCGCGCCTCACTGCCGACGGTCAGGCGACCGGTCACTGAGGCGGGCAGGTAGAGGTTCATGTATTGGTCGTTGGGGTCGATCAGCAGCAACACGCGGCCGCCGGCGCCGAGCACTTCGCCGGGTTCGGCCAGGCGTAGCTGGATGATGCCGTCGATGGGCGCCCGCAGGCTGCTGTCTTCGATTTCGCTGGTGAGTTGCGCGACCTGGGCCTGGGCGGCGCCGATGGCGGCTTTTACCGAATTGACCTGCGCTTGCGCGGCGACCACGGCGGCGTTGCCGGTGTTTTGCCGCGCCTGCTGCTGGTCGATCAGCTGGCCGCTGGCGAAACCGCGTTTGTACAGTTCCTGGGTGCGCTTGAGTTCCTGGCTGGCCAGCAGTTGCTCGCTCTGGCGCAGTTGCACATTGGCTTCGGCGGCTGCGAAATTTTCCCTGGCCCGCAGCACTTCGGCTTCGGCCTGGGCGCGCTGGGCTTCCAGGGTGCGGGTGTCCATGCGCGCCAGCAACTGGCCCTTGAGCACCTTGTCGCCTTCATCCACCCGCACTTCAGCCAGGCGCCCGGGGATCTTGGTGGCGATCTGCACTTCAGTCGATTCCAGCCGGCCATTGCCCATGCTCAAGCCTTCGGGCAGGCGGTCCTGGGTGGATTGCCAATAGCCGAAGCCGCCGGCAGCCAGCAGCAAGACAATCAATGGAATGGCGAAAAGATGGGAGGTGCGGTGGTTCGTCGACATGGGTGCATCCTGCGGCGTTAGCGTCCTAGTTTGACCGATCCTGCCCGAAGGCCCTTGATGCGGGTCAAATGAAGCGCCAGCCTAACCCGGTTGACGCGCAGATGCATGCGCCATGGGCGTGACCGCAGGGTTCTGCCTTTTAGCGCAGGCCGAGCACCGCGGCCCACTGCTCGGCGGTGACGGGCATCACCGAAAGGCGGCTGCCTTTTTGTACCAGGTGCAAGTCGGCGAGGGCGGTTTGCTGTTTCAGATAACCCAGCCCCAGGACCTTCGGGAACGTCTCGACGTGGGCGACATTGATTGCGCTCCACGGGTTCTTTTCGGGTGTCGCCCTGGCGTCGAAATAATGGCTGTCAGCCTCCAGTGCGGTGGGGTCCGGGTAGGCCGCCTCGACGATTTTGCCGATGCCGGCAATCCCCGGTTCCGGGCAACTGGAATGGTAGAAAAAGAAGTGGTCACCCACTGCCATCGCCCTCAGGAAGTTGCGTGCCTGATAGTTGCGAACCCCATCCCACCGGGCCTCTCCGAGCTTTTCCAGGCCGGTGATCGACAGTTCATCGGGCTCGGATTTCATCAGCCAATAGGCCATGTTTTTTCTCCTCAAAAGGCGATTGGGAAAGTTGTCCTGCAATTTTATGACAAACCGACGGTCGGTTGGCGTCAAGGTTTGCGTGTTGGTTCACGTTACCGCAGAATGCCGGGGTTTTGAGCTTGACGCAGCTGGCACGGACTACTAATGGAACGTTGCTGTCATCGTGTGCAAGATGCCTGAAGGGGGGCAATCGATGAAACGCAAACCGGATTTACTATGGATTTTGGTTATTTTGTTCGGCCTGGGCGTTGTGACCACCGGCTATGCGCAGAGCTTGTGGTCGAACAAGACTGACGCACCGATTGAACTCGCACAGCAACAGCCGCAACCGTTCAAGCGCTGACCCGTCTTTAAGGCGCTGCTGATTCCAGTAGCGTCCCTGCCCTATACCAATCCTTATCGGTGACTGTGCCCTCAAGCGGTACATCCCAGCTTGCCTGCGCCAATCGTTCGACCTTCTGACATTCATGAGCCAGGCCCAACAGCGTCGGCTTGCGCCAGGATTTGCGGCGGGCCGTGTAGGCGAGGCTGCGGTCATAAAAGCCGCCGCCCATGCCCAGTCGCCCACCCACATCATCGAAGCCCACCAAAGGCAGCAGCACCAGGTCCAGCGCCCAGACCTTGCGTTGACGGCTGACATTCACCTGTGGCTCAAGGATGCGAAAACGGTTGGGGCTCAGCTTCTCGCCAGGGCGCACCCGCTGGAACACCATCTTGGTTCGCGGCCACGCGCTGAGCACCGGCAGGTACGTCGCCTTGCCCCGGCGCTGTGCAGCGCGCAGCAGCAGGCGCGGATCGATTTCACCGTCCGTCGGCAGGTATAAGGATATGTGTTTGGCCCGGCGAAACAGCGGGTGCTGTGCCAGTTGCCGATACAGGCCAAGGGCGGCCTGGCGTTGCTCGCTGGGCGTGAGGGCGCGGCGGGCTTTGCGCAGCATGCGTCGAAGTTGCGGGCGGGAAAGCGGCGCAGGTTCGGTCATGGTTTTCGGCTCATAAAACAATGCCAGTCCTGAGACTGGCATTGGATTTGGGAATCAGGCTCCCCGACAGAACCGCTGTCGACTTAGCCCTTGAACCCGAAAGTTCAAGGTGGAAGAAACAGTAGGCTTTAAGGCTTTCCGTCTAGCGGACATGCACACCAGCCCAACGTGTAACTTCCAGGGTAGTGCGAATCGGCTCAGGGACATCGCCGACTGGCAAGCACGCCAGGGAGTGGGGCGAGTATACCCGAAACCGACGCCGCAATCAGCCCTTGGGTGGCTCTGGATCGGTAGAAAGTACCAGATCGACCCGCTCCAGCAGGTCGCGTACCTGCTCACGCGTCGAGCCGCTGGCCTGCACGTCAGGCCGTTCCTGCTTATGCAGTAAATCGTGGGTAATGTTCAGCGCGGCCATCACGGCGATGCGATCGGCGCCGATGACTTTGCCGCTGCTGCGTATTTCACGCATCTTGCCGTCCAGGTAGCGGGCAGCGCTCACCAGATTGCTGCGTTCTTCCTGTGGGCAGATGATCGAATATTCTTTGTCGAGAATCTGCACGGTGACGCTATTGCTTGAACTCATGAGTCTTGCTCCAGGGCCTTCAGGCGCGAAATCATCGATTCGACCTTACGCCGGGCGATTTCGTTTTTTTCAATGAGGTGAGCGCGTTCCTCGCGCCAGGTCTTTTCCTGAGCTAATAGGAGTCCGTTTTGGCTCTTAAGTTGCTCGACCCGGTTAATTAGCAGCTCGAGTCTGGCCATCAGCGCTTGCAGGTCGGTGTCTTCCATTGGGTTCCACTGGATTTGTCTGATGAATGGCAACTGCTGGATAAACGATCTGACGCCCTCGATAGTCTTGGTACGTCTGCCGATGCTAGGATACAGCGCTTCATTCTAGACATTGCGCCGTCTGGCGCCTAGCTCACCATGCCCATTCAGAACTCCCCGTACGATGCTTTTTCCAAACTGCTGAGCTCCAGCGGTCATCCTTGCTCGCCTGCCGAGCTGCACGGCGTGCTGTTGGGCCGCAGTTGCACCGGTGTCGGCTTTGATGCCGACAACTGGCTGGCCGACGTCGCCGAGCTGCTGGAAACCGAGCCCACCGAAAACGTGCGCAACGCCCTTATCGGCCTGCAAGAGATGGTCAAAGGCGAACTGACCGGTGATGACGTCACCGTCGTGTTGCTGCTGCCTACCGATGACGCACCGCTCACCGAGCGCGCTGCAGCACTGGGCCAATGGTGCCAAGGCTTCCTCCACGGCTTTGGCGTGAACGCCGGCGGCCTCGACCTGAGCACCGATGCCCAGGAAGTGCTGCAAGACCTGGCCGCCATCTCGCAGGTGCAAGACGCCCTGGAAGAGTCCGAAGACGGCGAAAGCGACTACATGGAAGTCATGGAATACCTGCGCGTCGCGCCGCTGCTGCTGTTCACCGAGACCCGTAAATCGGCTGAGCCCGCTGCACCCAAGCCGTCGCTGCACTAAGAAAGGAAGCCCATCTGCCCATGATCCATATCCCCAAAGCGGAATACACCCGGCGCCGCAAGGCGCTCATGGCGCAGATGGAACCCAACAGCATCGCCATCCTGCCGGCAGCCGCGGTTGCTATCCGCAACCGTGACGTCGAGCACGTCTACCGTCAGGACAGCGACTTTCAGTACCTGAGCGGCTTCCCGGAACCGGAAGCGGTGATCGTGCTGATGCCCGGCCGCCAGCACGGCGAGTACGTGCTGTTCTGTCGTGAGCGCAATGCCGAGCGCGAACTGTGGGACGGCCTGCGGGCCGGCACCGAAGGCGCGATCCGCGAGTTTGGCGCCGACGACGCGTTTCCGATCACCGATATCGACGACATCCTGCCCGGCCTGATCGAAGGCCGCGACCGGGTGTACTCGGCCATGGGCAGCAACGCCGAGTTCGACCGGCACCTGATGGAGTGGATCAACGTGATCCGCTCTAAAGCGCACCTCGGCGCCCAGCCACCGAACGAATTTGTTGCCCTGGATCATCTGCTTCACGACATGCGCCTGTATAAATCGGCGGCAGAAGTGAAGGTGATGCGCGAGGCCGCGCGGATTTCCTGCGCGGCCCATGTGCGGGCGATGCAGGCCAGTCGCGCGGGTTTGTATGAGTTCAGCCTGGAAGCGGAGCTGGATTACGAGTTTCGCAAGGGCGGGGCGAAGATGCCGGCCTATGGCTCCATCGTCGCCTCCGGGCGCAACAGTTGCATCCTGCATTACCAGCAGAATGACGCAGTGCTCAAGGACGGCGACCTGGTGTTGATCGATGCCGGTTGTGAGATCGACTGCTACGCCAGCGACATCACCCGCACCTGGCCGGTGAGCGGCAAGTTCTCCGCCGAGCAAAAGGCGATTTACGAAATCGTGCTGGCTTCCCAGGAAGCCGCCTTTGCCGAAATCGCCCCGAACAAGCATTGGAACCAGGCCCACGAGGCGACGGTGCAAGTGATCACCGCCGGGCTGGTCAAGCTGGGATTGTTGCAGGGTGACGTCGACGAGTTGATCGCCAGCGAAGCCTATAAAGCCTTCTACATGCACCGCGCCGGCCACTGGCTGGGCATGGATGTGCACGATGTGGGCGAATACAAGGTGGGCGGCGAGTGGCGGGTGCTGGAAGTCGGCATGGCGCTGACCGTTGAGCCGGGGATTTACATCTCGCCCGACAACCAGAACGTGGCGAAGAAATGGCGTGGCATTGGCGTACGCATCGAGGACGACGTGGTGGTGACCAAGCAAGGCTGTGAAATTCTGACCGGTGGCGTGCCCAAGTCCGTTGCCGAGATCGAAGCACTGATGGCAAGCGCCCGATGAGCCGGGTCAACCTGGCGATTATCGGCGGCGGCCTGGTGGGCGCCAGCCTCGCCTTGGCGTTGCAGGCGGGGGCCAAGGCCCGTGGCTGGAAGATCGTGCTGATCGAGCCGTTCGCCCCCGGCGACAGTTACCAGCCGAGTTATGACGCGCGCTCTTCGGCGCTGTCCTTCGGCGCTCGGCAGATTTATCAACGGTTGGGCGTGTGGCAGGAGATTTCCCGCCGCGCCGAGCCGATCAAGCAGATTCATGTGTCGGACCGTGGCCGCTTCTCCACTGCGCGCCTGTCGGCCATGGAAGAAGGCGTGCCCGCCCTCGGCTACGTGGTGGAAAACGCCTGGCTCGGCCAATGCCTGTGGCAAGGCCTGGACAAAGAGGTGGTCAGTTGGCGCTGCCCGGCGGAAGTCACCCGCATGGAGCCGCTTGCCGATGGCTACCGCCTGACCCTGAATGACGAAACCGAGCTGGAGTGCGACCTTGCGGTGCTGGCCGATGGCGGCCGTTCCGGCTTGCGCGAACAACTGGGTATCGGCGTTAAAAAACGCCCGTACAACCAGAGCGCGCTGATCGCCAACATCACCCCGAGCGAAGCCCACAACGGCGAGGCCTTCGAGCGTTTCACCGACGAAGGGCCGATGGCCTTGCTGCCGTTGCCGGACAACCGTTGCGCGCTGGTGTGGACCCGCATCGGCATGGACGCCCAGCGTCTGGCCGAGCTGGACGAGCGCAGCTTCCTCAGTGAATTGCAGGGCGTGTTCGGCTACCGCCTGGGCACCCTGAAGCAGGTCGGTGCCCGTTACTTGTACCCGTTGACCCTCGTGGAAGCGGAAGAGCAAGTGCGCTCCCATCTGGCCGTGCTCGGCAATGCCGCCCACAGCCTGCACCCGATTGCCGGCCAGGGCTTCAACCTGTCCCTGCGCGATGCCTACGCCCTGGCCGAGGCCTTGTTGGCCGGGCCGGCAGTACCGGGCGACCTGGCGACACTGCAGGCGTACCGCGAGCGTCAGCGCATGGACCAGAAACTCACGGTTGGTTTCTCCGATCAGGTGACCCGATTGTTTGGCAGTGCCCAGCCGTTGGTAGCGCTGGGCCGCAACATGGGCTTGCTGGGCCTGGACTTGCTGCCGCCGGCCAAACGCTGGTTCGCCCGCCAGGCCATGGGCCTGGGCACCCGTCCCGATGCGTGAGTGGCTGACCCAACGCCTGGGCAAGGCGCGGCTGCTGCGCTGGTTCCTGACCCTGTACCCGCCGTACCTCGGTGCCGGGGTTCGGGTGCAGCACCTCAGCGCCGATTTCCGTCACGCCAAGGTGCGCATGGGCCTGGGCTGGTACAACCGTAATTACGTGGGCACGCAGTTTGGCGGCAGCCTGTATTCGATGGTCGACCCGTTCTACATGCTGTTGCTGATGGAGAACCTGGGCCGCGACTACATTGTCTGGGACAAGGCCGCGAGCATCGATTTCATCTCGCCGGGCAAGGGCCCGGTGTATGCCGAATTCTCCATCGACGATGCCTTGCTGGACGAGATTCGCCAGCACACCGCCAGCGGCGACAAATACCTGCCGCAGCTCAAGGTGCAGATTCATGACGGCTCCGGCACCCTGGTGGCGCGGGTCGACAAAACCCTTTACGTGCGGCGCAAGCCGCAATCGAGACAGGCTTAAAGCATGGACATGCGCGCAGATGTGCTGATTGTCGGGGCCGGAATGGTCGGAAGCGCCCTGGCGCTGGCGTTGCAGGGCAGTGGCCTGCAGGTGCTGCTGCTCGATGGCAGCCCGCTCAGCGTCAAGCCGTTCGACCCGCAAGCCGCGTTCGAGCCGCGGGTGAGCGCCTTGTCGGCGGCCAGCCAGCGCATCCTCGAGCGCCTTGGCGTGTGGGACGGGATCGTCGAGCGACGCGCCAGCCCGTACGCCGAGATGCAGGTGTGGGACGGCAGCGGCACCGGGCAGATCCACTTCTCGGCGGCCAGCGTGCATGCCGAGGTGCTGGGGCATATCGTCGAAAACCGTGTGGTCCAGGATGCCTTGCTCGATCGCCTGCATGACTGCGACCTGGGCCTGCTGGCCAATGCGCGCCTGGAGCAGATGCGTCGCTCCGGTGATGACTGGCTGCTGACCCTGGCCGACGGCCGCACCTTGCGCGCGCCGCTGGTGGTCGCAGCAGACGGTGCCAACTCGGCCGTGCGCCGCCTCACGGGCACCGCCACCCGAGAGTGGGATTATCTGCACAACGCCATCGTCACCAGCGTGCGCAGCAGCCAGGCGCATCAGCGCACGGCCTGGCAGCGTTTTACCGATAACGGCCCGCTGGCCTTCTTGCCGCTGGTGCGGGACGGGCAGGAGGATTGGTGTTCGATCGTCTGGTCGACCACCCCGAGTGAGTCCGAGCGTTTGATGGCGCTGGACGACGAAAGCTTCTGCCGTGAGCTGGAGCTGGCCTTCGAAGGCCGCCTGGGCACGGTGTTAAGCGCCGATCCACGGCTGTGCGTGCCGTTGCGTCAGCGCCATGCCAAGCGTTACGTGGCCGAGGGGCTGGCGTTGATTGGCGATGCGGCCCACGTCATTCATCCGCTGGCGGGGCAGGGCGTCAATCTGGGTTTCCTCGACGCGGCGGTGCTGGCCGAGGTGCTGTTGGCCGCTAATGAGCGCGGCGAGCGCCTGGCGGAGGTGAAGGTGCTCAGCCGTTACGAGCGTCGGCGCATGCCGCACAACCTGGCGCTGATGGCTGCGATGGAAGGTTTTGAACGGTTGTTCCAGGCCGATCAACTGCCGTTGCGCTGGTTGCGCAATGCCGGGTTGAAGGTGGTCGAGCAGATGCCCGAGGCCAAGGCGCTGTTCGTGCGCCAGGCATTGGGTTTGACCGGGGATTTACCGGAGCTGGCCAAGGCCTGAGGGGGCAGTGCAACATCTGGTAACGCCTCCGCCGAGCGCTACCAAATGTGAGTCCTTATCATTTGCCCTCTTTTTGCAAATGAGAGACCGCACCCATGTTGGCACCCAAGCGCCTCCTGACTGCCCTGGCACTCACCCTTATCGGCAGCACCACCGTGCAGGCGGCCGACGAAGTCGTGGTCTACTCCTCGCGTATCGACGAACTGATCAAGCCGGTGTTCGACGCCTACACCAAGAAGACCGGCGTGCAGATCAAGTTCATCACCGACAAGGAAGCGCCGCTGATGCAGCGCATCAAGGCCGAAGGTGAAAACGCCACCGCCGACCTGCTGCTCACCGTCGACGCCGGCAACCTGTGGCAAGCCGAGCAGATGGGCATCCTGCAACCGTTCACCTCCGCGGTGATCGACAAGAATATTCCCCTTCAATATCGCTCTTCGGCCCATGCCTGGACCGGCTTGAGCCTGCGCGCGCGCACCATCGCCTACTCCACTGATCGCGTGAAGCCGGGCGACCTGACCACCTACGAAGCCCTGGCCGACAAGCAGTGGGAAGGCCGCCTGTGCCTGCGTACCGCGAAGAAGGTCTACAACCAGTCGCTGACCGCCACCCTGATCGAAACCCACGGCGCGGCCAAGACCGAGGAGATCGTCAAGGGCTGGGTCAACAACCTGTCCACCGACGTGTTCTCCGATGACATCGCCGTGCTGGAGGCGATCAATGCCGGGCAGTGCGACGTCGGTATCGTCAATACCTACTACTACGGCCGCCTGCACAAGCAGAAGCCGGACCTGGCGGTGAAGCTGTTCTGGCCGAACCAGGGCGACCGTGGGGTGCACGTCAACCTGTCGGGCATCGGCCTGACCAAACATGCGCCACATCCGGAGGCCGCCAAGGCGCTGGTGGAGTGGATGACCACGCCGGAAGCGCAGAAGATCTTTGCGGACGTGAACCAGGAATTCCCGGCCAACCCGGCGGTGCCGCCGTCGGCGGAAGTCGCGACCTGGGGCAAGTTTGTGGCCGATACATTGCCGGTGGAAGTGGCGGGCAAACGTCAGGCTGAGGCCATTCGCTTGATGGATCGGGCTGGCTGGAACTAAGTAGACTCTTCAAGACACCGCAAGACAGTGTGGGAGCTGGCTTGCCTGCGATAGCATCACCACGGTGTGACTGACACACCGTGGTGCCTGCATCGCGGCGGTGCGACGGTTCGACAAGCCCGGCTCCCACACTGTGTTGTGGCGAGTTCAAGATATTATTCCCAGAGATCCGATCCTTTTGGCCCATCCCGCCCAACGCCGCTGGTACCTGCCGGTCTTCACCGTCGCCGCCCTGGTGCTGTTGCCGCTGAGCGTCCTGTTGCTGTCGTGGCAGACCATCGACCAACAGATCTGGTCCCATCTTTGGGAAACCCAGATGCCGCGCCTGTTGGGTAACACCCTGACCCTGGTGCTGGGTGTTGGTGTGGGCGTCACGCTGCTGGGCGTCAGCCTGGCGTGGCTGACCAGCCTCTGCGAATTCCCCGGCCGGCGTTGGCTGGACTGGGCCTTGATGCTGCCTTTCGCGATTCCCGCCTACGTCCTGGCCTTCGTGTTCGTCGGCCTGCTGGACTTCTCCGGCCCGGTACAAACCCTGTTGCGCGACGTGTTCGGCATGGGCTTGCGCCTGCCACGCGTGCGATCAACCAGCGGCGTGATCATCGTGCTGGTGCTGGTGTTCTACCCCTACGTTTATCTGCTGGCGCGCACGGCCTTCCTGGCCCAGGGCAAAGGCCTGATGGAAGCGGCGCGGGTATTGGGCCAGTCGCCATGGCAGGCATTCTGGCGCGTAGCGTTGCCCATGGCGCGCCCCGCCATCGGTGCGGGCGTAGCCCTGGCGCTGATGGAAACCCTGGCGGATTTCGGCGCGGTCTCGGTGTTCAACTTCGACACCTTTACCACCGCCATCTACAAGACCTGGTACGGCTTTTTCAGTCTTTCCAGTGCGGCGCAGTTGGCCAGCCTCTTGTTGCTGGTGGTGATGTTGGTGCTGTACGGCGAACGCCGCGCCCGGGGCGCCAGCCGGCCGAGCAATGAGCGGCCTCGCGGCAAGGCGCTGTACCACCTGCGCGGGTTCACGGCGGTGGCGGCCAGCGTTTGGTGCGGCTTGGTGTTTGCCTGCGCGTTTGTGATTCCGATGCTGCAACTGGTGGCCTGGTTCTGGCAGCGCGGCCGCTTCGACCTGGACGAGCGCTACGCCGGTCTGATCGTCCATACCCTGTACCTGGGGGGGATGGCGGCCCTGATCACCGTCAGCGTGGCCCTGGTGCTGGCGTTCGCCCATCGCCTGGCACCCACGCGGGCCATCCGCTCCGGCATCAGCCTGGCCAACGTGGGTTACGCGCTGCCGGGCTCGGTGCTGGCGGTGTCGATCATGTTGGCGTTCAGCTACCTGGATCGCGAACTGGTGATCCCGGTCTCAGGCTGGCTGGGTGGCGCCGGCAAACCGCTGTTACTGGGTAGCCTGTCGGCGCTCTTGCTGGCGTATCTGGTGCGTTTCATTGCGGTGGCCTATGGGCCGCTGGAAAACAGCCTGGCGCGAATCCGTCCGTCCTTGCCCGAAGCTGCCCGCAGCCTGGGAGTCAGCGGGCCGCGACTGTTTTGCAAAGTGTATCTGCCACTCTTGCTGCCGGGCACCCTGAGTGCGGCGTTGCTGGTGTTTGTCGATGTGCTCAAGGAAATGCCGGCCACCTTGCTGATGCGCCCGTTCGGCTGGGACACGCTGGCGGTCCGGATTTTCGAGATGACCAGCGAAGGCGAGTGGGCGCGGGCTTCTCTGCCGGCCCTGACCCTGGTGTTGGTGGGCCTGTTACCGGTCATCGGGCTGATCCGACGTTCGGCGAGACAAATCGGCTAGGTGCCAGTCCTACGCCTTGAGGCTACAATGCGCGGCATTCGGTGCGGTCGATCTTCCAGATCGGGTCGCTGAACGCGGCTACAGGCCTTGTATTTCAAGGTGTGTAGCCCGAACGGCAACCGTCCGCACCTTCGCCACGCCCGGAAGGAGAAACCCATGGGACAGCGCACGCCTCTGTATGACCTGCATCTCGCCCTTGGCGCGAAAATGGTCGATTTTGGCGGTTGGGATATGCCTTTGCATTACGGCTCGCAGGTTGAGGAACACCATCAGGTGCGACGCGATTGCGGGGTGTTTGATGTATCCCATATGACCGTGATCGATATCACAGGCCCCCAGGCCAAGGAATGGCTCCAGCATTTGCTGGCCAATGATGTTGACCGATTGCACGGCTGCGGCCGTGCGTTGTACAGCGCCATGCTCAACGAGCAAGGCGGCGTGGTGGATGACATGATTGTCTACCGTACCGAGAGTGGTTACCGGCTGGTGGTCAACGCCGCTACCCGTGACCAGGACATGGCCTGGATGCAGGCCCGGCTCGGCAGCTATCAGGCCCGGCTTCACGAGCGTCCCGAGTTGGCCATGCTTGCCATTCAGGGCCCCCACGCCCGGCAGAAGATCGCTGAGCTGGTGACTCAGTCTCGCGCCACCTTGATCCACCAGCTCAAGCCCTTTGAAGGCCTGGCCGATGGCGACTGGTTTATTGCGCGCACCGGTTATACCGGTGAAGACGGCCTGGAAATTGTCCTGCCGGCCGAGCAGGCCCCGGCGTTTTTCAACGATCTGGTCGGCGCAGGCATTTCCCCCATCGGCCTCGGCGCCCGCGACACGCTGCGCCTTGAGGCCGGCATGAACCTCTACGGTCAGGATATTCACCAGGACGTATCGCCCTTGGCGGCCAACATGGCCTGGAGCATCGCCTGGGAGCCGGCCGGGCGTGATTTCATCGGCCGTGCCGCCCTGGAAGCCGAAAAAGCAGCAGGTGTGAAGTCCAAGTTGGTCGGCCTGGTGCTGGAGGAGCGTGGGGTTTTACGCGCACATCAGGTGGTTCGTATCGCCAATGTTGGCGAAGGAGAGATCACCAGTGGTAGTTTCTCTCCTACGCTAAGCAAATCCATTGCCCTGGCACGTGTGCCGTCGGCGACTGCTGACCGGGCCGAGGTGGAAATCCGCGGCAAGTGGTACCCGGTTCGGGTGGTCAAGCCGACGTTCGTGCGCCATGGCAAAACATTGATTTAACTTTTCCGGCGGGCCAATGGCCGCTGACATTTTTTCTTGAGGACACAGACTATGAGCGATATCCCTGCCGACCTGCGTTTTGCCGAAAGTCACGAATGGGCCCGTCTGGAAGCTGACGGCACCGTGACCGTCGGGATCTCGGACCATGCCCAGGAAGCATTGGGGGATGTGGTGTTCGTTGAGTTGACCGAAGTCGGCAACGTGTTCAAGGCGGCTGACCAGGCCGGCGTGGTTGAATCGGTGAAGGCCGCTTCGGATATCTACTCGCCGATTGCTGGCGAAGTGATCGCGGTGAACGACGCCTTGAGCGGTGAGCCAGAGCTGTTGAACTCCGACCCTTACGGCGCCTGGATCTTCAAGCTCAAGCCAAGCAACCCGGCTGACTTGGAAAAACTGCTGGACGCTGCCGGTTACAAGGCTGCCATCGGCGAGTGATCCCGCTGCGGGAGCCGGCAACCGGCTCCCGCAAAGGTTTTGTCAGCGCTTCAACACCGCTTTTACCGCCGCTACCGAACGCTCTACGTCCGCTTTCGTCATCGCCGTGAACATCGGCAGCGACACAATCAAACGCCCCACTTTTTCCGCTACCGGGAACATGCCTTCCTTGAATCCCTGCGCCTTGTACAAGCTCAGCAGGTGGATCGGCGGGTAGTGATAGCCAATGCCGACGCCATGGGCCTGCATCTGCTCCATGAATGTGGCACGGGCCGGCAAACCGTCCTGGCGCTCCGGCAGTACCAGCTGGAACAGGTGCCAGTTGCTGTTTTCGAAATCGGCCGGTGGCAATTGCGCACCGTACTGCGCTTCAAAATCACTGCCGAAACACTCGAAATAGTGCCGCGCCAGTGCCTGGCGGTGGGCGGTGATCTTCTCGATATGGGCAAACTGACCCAGGCCGATGGCCGCTGCAATGTCGGTCATGTTGAACTTGCCGCCGAGCACGTCCACGTCCAGGCCGTCGAAGCCGGTGCGGGTAACGCCTTGCAGGCGATATTTCTCGGCCAGGCGTGCTTCTTCAGGGGTGTTCAACACCAGGCAGCCGCCTTCGGACGACGTGATGTTCTTGTTCGCCTGGAAGCTGAATGACACGAAATCGCCCGTAGAGCCAATACGTTCGCCATCCCAGCTGGAGCCCAGGGCCTGGGCAGCATCTTCGACAATGCGCAGGTTGTACTTGTTGGCCAGTGCGTAGAGCAGCGGCATGTCCACGGGAAGGCCGGCCAGGTACACCGGGATGATCGCCTTGGTGCGCGGGGTGATTGCCGCTTCTACCTGGGCCAGGTCGATATTGCGGGTGACCGGGTCGATATCGGCGAACACTGGCGTGGCGCCGACCTCCAGAATCACGTTGGCAGTGGCGACCCACGAGATCGGGGTGGTGATGACTTCATCCCCGGGCCCGATGCCGGCGATGCGCAAGGCAATCTCCATGGTGCAGGTGCCCGAGTTGAAGGTGCGCACCGGGCGCCCGCCAAAGTATTCCGACAGCTGCGCTTCGAACGCCTGCACTTTCGGCCCGCTGGTGATCCAGCCGGAGCGCAGTACGTCGCCCACCGCCGAGATGGTGGCTTCATCAATGGTGGGCTTGGAAAACGGCAGAAAGGGCAGTTGGCTCATGGCGTTGAAGGCATCCGTTTCAGGTAGACGATGAGAAAAAAGCATATCAATGCCGGGCATGGTTGCACGGTTCGACTGAATATAGCCTGTCGTCTGTGAATGAATCGTCACCCTCTGGTCAAAAAATGCCGCCTTGGCGGCGGCATCCCTGGGGCTTGGCCTAGAAGGCTACGCGGGCCTCCAGAAACACATTCTGCTCCTTGAGCTTGCCCTTCAGCTGCTCGTCGCGGGCGTTGATACGGTTGGCGAAGGTGTTGTAGCCGGTTTCAATCCTGCCCATGTCCACGTAGCGCCAGCCGGTGCCCAGGGTCAGGGTTTCGCTGACCTTGGCGTCCAGCCCCAGGCCTACGCTGTAGGCGAAATTGTGCTGGCGGTTGCTGGCGAAGCGCCGGGTCTTGTTGGTCTGGTAACCCTCGGCGTCAATCTGGGCCAAACCCACTCCCGCTATGCCGTAGAACGACAGCCACTCGTTGATCGGGATGTTTTTATAACCATTGAGCATCAAGCGCTGGCTGTCGGCCTGCAGGCTGTTGACGTTGGCATTGAATGGCGCCCATTGGGATTTGAAGTTCGACTGGCTGGGGGTGGTGTATTCCCCTTCCAGGCGCCAGCCATCGGCAAAGGCATAACCCAAGGCGAATGATCCGGTGAAGGTTTTGCTGCTATCAGGGGCCGACACCCGATCGGTGACGCGGGGGCTGGTCAGCAGGGCGCTGGAGAGATTCTGGCGAGCACTGTTGAGCTTTGCCGACCCGTACCAGCCTTCTGCCTGGGCATGGGGGGTGGCAATCGCGGCGAGCAGAAGCGCGCAGGAGAGTTTTTGCATGGTCATCGATTCACTTGGGCTAAAGGGAATCGACAGCTTGTTGCGTGGCGTGCGGGCAGCTCGACAGGACTTTTCCTGTTCGAATGGGGAATCGCCAGCATTGACCGTAGGAAAATTGGGCAAAAAAATGCCGCTCCCAAAGAGCGGCATTTTTCAGGTGGCGGTGTTACTCGGAAGCAATGGCGTTTTTCGCCAGAATCGCGTTGGCCAGGTCCATGTCCGTGGCTTTCAGGCCAGGGTTATCGGCGCGGACCTTCTGCATCGCAGCTTCCAGGTATGGGCCACGGATGCTGCCGTCGCTGGCGACGAAGCTACCGGCGTCGTCTTGAGCGGCGACCACCATTTTGTGGTCCTTGAAGGTCAGGTACGTCGAGCCGGTGGTGGCACCCGATGAGATGACATTACGCCAGAAGCTGTCGGCCATGGCTGAACCGACAGGAAGGGAAAGCACAGCGAGGGTAGCGACAGCATATTTTAGACGCATGATGGGTGACTCCGACTGGGTTATCTGTACAGTTTGATTGTAGATAGCCCAGCCGAGTTCCATGGCTGACTAAACAGTTTCAACCTTTAGAATCACGCCGTCCTGACCGATGACACGCACGTGTGCTCCCACGGGCGCGTCCGGGCCGGCTGCGATCCATACACCATCGCCGATCTTGATCTTGCCACGGCCCTCGATAATTGCCTGACGCACCACAAAGGTGCGCCCCATCAACTCCGAACCACGCATGTTCAGCCCCGGCTGGTCGCTGACCTTGGCGCTGCTGCGCTGGCGTCGCCACCAGTACACCGCCGTGAGGATCGAGAGCACGGCGAACAGCAGCAGTTGCCACTCAAGGCCCAGGCTGGGGATCAGGAACTTGATCACGCCCACGGCGGCGGCGGCGATGCCCATCCACAACAGATAACCACCGGCACCGAACACTTCAAGGATCAACAGCACGGTGCCCAGTGCCAGCCAGTCCCAAAACGACAGGTGCTGCAGGAATTCCCACATGGCGCGTGCCTCAGGCTTTCTTGTTGTCGAAGGTTGCCTTGACGATCTCGCCGATGCCGCCGACGGCACCAATCACCTGGCTGGCTTCCAGCGGCATCAAAATCACCTTGCTGTTGTTGGCCGAGGCCAGCTTGCCCAGTGCGTCGATGTATTTCTGGGCGACAAAGTAGTTGATCGCCTGCACGTTGCCGGTGGCGATTGCTTCCGAGACCACCTGGGTGGCGCGGGCTTCGGCCTCGGCCTGACGTTCGCGGGCTTCGGACTCAAGGAACGCGGCCTGACGACCGCCTTCAGCTTCAAGAATCTGCGCCTGCTTCTTGCCTTCGGCGGTCAGGATCGCGGAGGCTCGCAGGCCTTCGGCTTCGAGAATCTGCGCACGCTTGATCCGCTCGGCCTTCATCTGGCCGGACATCGCGGCCATCAGGTCGGCTGGCGGGCTGATGTCCTTGATCTCGATCCGGGTGATCTTGATGCCCCACGGTGCGGTGGCTTCGTCGACGGTGCGCAGCAGTTTCTCGTTGATGCCGTCACGCTGGCTGAGCATCGCATCCAGCTCCATGGAGCCGAGCACGGTACGGATGTTGGTTTGCAGCAGGTTGCGGATGGCGTGTTCGAGGTTGTTCACCTCGTAGGCGGCCTGGGCCGTATTGACCACCTGGAAGAAGCACACGGCGTCGATCTGCACCGTGGCGTTGTCGGCGGTGATGACTTCCTGGGGCGGAATATCCAGCACGCTTTCCATCACGTTGATCTTGCGACCGATGCGGTCCATGACCGGGATGATGATATTCAGGCCCGGCTTGAGGGTGTTGGTGTAGCGGCCGAAGCGCTCGACCGTCCACTGGTAGCCCTGTGGGACGACCTTGAAACCCATGAAGAGGATGGCGACGGCCAAGCCTACAAATAGCAGCAGTACGGTTCCGATCTGCATAACGATTCCTTGTCTGGTGTTGGCGGTAACGCGAGGTTTGACCGATTGTAACGGGGTTGTCAGGGATAAGGACGGTTTACCGGCCCATCAATCAAAGGATTTGTTTCTGAATCCCCAGGCGTCACTCGCAGTACCTCTTCCAGCGTCGTCAGCCCTGCCATGACCTTGCGTGTACCGGCAGACCGCAAGCTGCACATTCCCTCGCCAAGGGCCGCGTGGCGCAGGGCCTGGATGTCGGCGCCCGGGGTGATCAGGGCCTTGAGGCGGTCGTTCAGCAGCATGACCTCGTAGATCCCGGCCCGCCCTCGATAACCACTTTCCCGACATTCCCCGCAACCGACGGCCTGATAGACCTGCCCGGCGGGCCGCTTGCAGTGCGGGCATAACACACGCACCAGACGCTGGGCCATCACCCCCAGCAGCGTGGCGTTGATCAGGTAATGGGGAATGCCCAGTTCCAGCAAGCGGCTGATGGCGCCGGGTGCGTCGTTGGTGTGCAGCGTCGACAGCACCAGGTGCCCGGTGAGCGCGGCCTGGATCGCCATTTCTGCGGTTTCCAGGTCGCGAATCTCGCCGATCATGATGATGTCCGGGTCCTGGCGCATCAGGGCGCGGATGCCGCTGGCGAAGGTCAGGTCGATGTTGTGCTGGACCTGCATCTGGTTGAAAGCCGGCACGACCATTTCGATCGGGTCTTCGACGGTGCACAGGTTGACCTCACGGGTCGCCAGTTGCTTGAGCGTGGTGTAGAGGGTGCTGGTCTTGCCCGACCCGGTGGGGCCGGTGACCAGGATGATGCCATTGGCCTGGCCGGTCATGGATTGCCAGCGTTGCAGGTCGTCGCTGGAGAGCCCCAGTTGCTGGAAATCCTTGTGCAGTACCTGCGGGTCGAAAATCCGCATCACCAGCTTTTCGCCGAAGGCCGTAGGCAGGGTCGACAGACGCAGTTCCACTTCGCCGCCCGCGGGGCTTTTGGTCTTTACCCGGCCGTCCTGGGGTTTGCGTTTTTCCGCCACGTTCATCCGGCCAAGGCTTTTCAGGCGGCTGACCACCGCCGTCGTCACCTGGGATGGAAATTGATAGACGTCGTGCAGCAGCCCGTCAATGCGAAACCGCACGCGGCCCTGGTCGCGCCCGGGTTCGATATGGATATCACTGGCCCGCTGGGCAAAGGCGTACTGCAGCAGCCAGTCGACGATATTGACGATGTGCGCGTCATTGGCGTCGGGCTCCTGGTCGCTGGCGCCGAGGGTAAGCAGTTGCTCGATGTTGGGGGTGCCGGATGTCTTTTGATCAACCGCGCCGCTCACCGATTTAGCCAGCCGGTAAAACTCCACGGTGCAGCGCTGAATATCCTGGGGGTTGGCGACCACCCGCCGGATGGAACGCTTCAATACCTGCGCCAGGCCGGCTTCCCAACTGTTTACATACGGCTGGGCGCTGGCGACCGTGACGCTGTGGGTATCCACCGCCACGGCGAGGATCCTGTGCCGCTGTGCAAAGGCGTAGGACATCAGCGGCACTACCGCTGCAACGTCGATTTTCAACGGGTCGATACGCAGGTAGGGCTGGCCGCAGTGGCGGGCGAGCCATTCGGTCAGGGTTTCCAGGGACGGGCCCTGGCTGGCAATGCATTCAAGGGGATGCAGCCCACTGTTCGCCGGTACGGTCAGGTCGGCGGGCACCAGGCCCTGGTCGATCAGGGCAGGCAACAGCTGATGGATTTCCAGCCAGCGATCCTGGGCATTTGGCGCAACGGACATGGTGACGTTCCTGGCTAACGGTTAGGCGTAGTCCTCAGGCTAGTCACCCTTTTCGCGTCGGCCTCCAGGGTTTATTGCAGGCTTTTACTGACCCGCCGCCTGTGCCGCCAGAGGCCGCGCGGCATCAGCCGGATGCAGCTCCAGTGAGCACACGCTGATCAGGTTACGAAGTTTTTCACCGATCACCTGGGCGCGGTGCCAGCTCAGGCCATCCATCACGATCTCGATCGCCAGCAGGTCGTCTTCGCGCTGCACGTTCACGTGGCGAGGCACCAGGAACTGCAGGGCAAAATAGTTGAGCACCCGGCACAACACATCAGGCTCTGCCTCGGCGAGGATTTGATAGTGCGCCTGGCAGTGGGCACTGCTGACGGCCCAGGCATCGACGCGTGGGGCGGGGCTGGCGGCTTCGACGACGTGCATGATGATTCTCCGGATTCGACTGCAGAAATTTTTGCATTCGGCGCGGGAGATTTCTTATCTAAAAAAGCCGATATTGGCTTATAAGAGAATCATGTAATTCCTGAAGTGATGATTAATGGGTATTTCTAAGCACAGTGAGTTGGACGTGTACGACCGGCGCATTCTGGCGCTGTTGCAGGAAGACGCTTCGCTTTCCAGCGCACAGATCGCCGAACAGGTCGGCCTGTCGCAGTCGCCGTGCTGGCGGCGGATTCAGCGGCTGAAAGAGGAGGGGGTGATTCGCGGCCAGGTCACCCTGCTGGATCGCAAGAAAATCGGCCTGAACACGCAGATTTTTGCCGAGGTGAAACTCAACGCCCACGGCCGTTCCAACTTCACCGAATTCACCGAGGCGATTCGCGGCTTTCCAGAAGTGCTGGAATGTTATGTGCTGATGGGGGCGGTGGATTTTCTACTGCGGATCGTCACGTCGGACATCGAGGCGTATGAGCGGTTTTTCTTCGAAAAACTGTCGATGGTGCCGGGGATCCAGGAGGTCAACTCGATAGTGGCCTTGTCGGAGATCAAGTCCACCACGAGTTTGCCGGTGTTGCGCTAAGCGCGAGGGAGCAAGCTCCCTCGCCACCAAGGGGGTTACAGGCGCAGCAGGGTTTTCCAGGCGCGATTCTGATAAACCGCGATCGCCTGATGCATCCGCGCATCCAGCGACTCATCGGTAATCGGCTGGTTGGCCAGGTGGGCCAGCTTGTTCAGCTCGCCATACAAACGGTCCAGCTCGGCGATCTCCAGCACCTGGCGTGCATGGTGCAGCCAGGCCAGGATGCGTTCGATGCGCGGCAGTTGCTCAGCCAGGTCTTCCGGCTGTTGCTGGTAACGCGGCAGTTGCAGGGCAACGGCGTCGTCAGCCAGCAGGCGCGGCAGCCAGTTGGCGAGTTGTGCTGCGCCCTGGCGGTTGCCACGCACGTTGCGATCGGCCGCCCAGGTGCGGGCGAGCAGCCAGCGGGAGGTGGTCAGGGAGAACAGGCCCCAGCGCACGTCTTCCAGTTCTTCGGCGAACTGTTCCGGCGCGGCTTTGCGGATGTCTTCATCGTCGTCACCGGCCTGGACCAGCGGACGCCAGTCTTCCAGCAAGGCGTCCAGTGCGGCCCGCAGTTCGCTGGTGGACTGGCGTGGCGCGGCCTGGCCGAGGCTGCCGAGCAGGGCACGCAATTCGCCGAGGTTTTCCACCCAGTCTTGCAGCAGACGCCAGTGGCCATTGAAACGGTATTGCTCGGCCAGACGCTGGCTGCTGCCCAACAGGTGCCACATGACGGCGGCGAACGCGTCGTCCAGCGGCATCTCGGCGTGCAGTACCGGTGCCGGCAGGCTCAGGGAATAGCTGTTGGCGTCGAACAGGCGATAGCCACGCTCGGCCTTGCTGATATCGCACGGCATCAGTGCCAGGGTTGCGGCCAGCTCTGCGGCCAGTTCCAGCAGGGCGGCCGGGTCGCCTTCGCGCAGCTCCAGTTCCAGCTCGCAGATTTCTTCTTTCTGCTTGCCGGCGACCACGTGACCGAGGTCCAGGGCGGCTTCGATCACGACTTTGGCCTTGCCACGGCCCCAGGCGATTTCGGCGCGCTCGCGCACGAAATCGGTGGTGAAGATCGGCTTGAGGGTCTTTTTGTCCAGCTCGGCCAGTTGCTCGGGCCAGCATTCGCCGTCGAGTTTCTTCACGTCGAGCTTGGCTTTGGCCAGGTCCCAGTTGTACTCATTGCGTTCCGACAGACCGGCGACGCTCTGGCCACGGGTCTTGAGGGTCTGGATCACTTCGTCGCCGTCTTTGCGCAGGCGCAGGGCAACCTTGGCCTGGGCCAGGTCGCGCTCCGGGGTGTCGAAGTACTGGTTCATCAACTCACGGCGTTCCCAGCCACTTTTGTTGCGTTTTTTCAGTAACGGGTGCTCACGCAGCGCAGCGAGGGTTTCGCGGCTGACGCGTAGCTTGATTTCGGTTTCTTTCTGCATGGCCGGAAAATCCAGGATCGGGAGCGCAGCCGGGGAAATGTGTGGCTGCCAAGGTCGTGCAGTGTACAGGACTGAGCCCGGCAACGTGCCGCAACGGTTTATTGTGCAACGCAGATAGCTCTATGATGGGGTTCGTCCGGGAAGTTGAGAGACAGCGCATGCCTTTACCGTCCATGAAAGAACAGTTCGCCGCGCTGATTGCCGCGCCTTCGGTCAGTTGTACCCAGGCCTCTCTCGACCAATCCAACCGCCTGGTCATCGATTTGCTCGCCACCTGGCTGGGGGATCTGGGTTTTGCCTGCGACATCCAGCAGGTCAGCCCCGGCAAATTCAATCTGTTGGCGAGCTTCGGCACCGGCCCTGGCGGCCTGGTGTTGGCGGGGCACAGTGATACCGTGCCGTACGACGGCGCGCTGTGGCAGACCGATCCGCTGAAGCTGACGGAAGTCGACGGCCGCTGGGTAGGACTGGGCAGTTGCGACATGAAGGGCTTTTTCGCCCTGGTGATCGAGGCGGTGCAGCCGCTGCTGGACCAATCCTTCAAGCAACCGCTGCTGATCCTCGCCACGTGCGACGAAGAGAGCTCCATGGCCGGCGCCCGTGCGCTGGCCGAGGCGGGTCGTCCTTTAGGTCGCGCGGCGGTGATCGGTGAGCCCACCGGCCTCAAGCCTATCCGCCTGCATAAAGGCGTGATGATGGAGCGCATCGATATCCTCGGGCGCAGCGGCCATTCGTCGGATCCAAGCCTGGGCCACAGCGCCCTCGAAGCCATGCACGATGCCATCGGCGAACTGCGCGGCCTGCGCCTGGCCTGGCAGCGCGAATACCGCAACCCGCAATTCAGCGTGCCGCAACCCACCCTGAACTTCGGCTGCATCCACGGGGGTGACAACCCCAACCGCATCTGCGGCCAATGCTCCCTGGAGTTCGACCTGCGGCCCTTGCCCGGCATGGATCCCCAGGTATTGCGCGCCGCCATTCGGCAAAAGCTCGAGCCCCTGGCCGAGCGCCATCAGGTGAAGATCGACTACGCGCCACTGTTCCCGGAAGTGCCACCCTTCGAGCAGCCTGAGGATGCCGAGTTGGTGCGGGTTGCTGAACGACTTACCGGTCATCGCGCCGAAGCAGTAGCGTTCGGCACCGAAGCGCCTTATCTTCAGCGCCTTGGTTGCGAGACCCTGGTGCTCGGCCCTGGCGATATCGCCTGTGCCCACCAGCCCGGCGAGTACCTTGAAATGTCACGCTTGACGCCTACAGTGCGTCTATTGCGGGAACTGATTCAACATTACTGCCTGACACCTGCATAAATTAACCCCTGCCCATCCGTACATAGAAGGAGAGCGAGCGTGTCGCCAAGCCTGTTCCGACGATAACCAACAGCCCGCTGTGCGTTTCCATGATTCATCCTTTTTTGGCTGCTTTTTATTACAGGCCCAGGTTCTATGCCCGAATACGTCAATTGGCTTCGTCACGCTTCGCCTTACATCAATGCCCACCGCGACTGCACCTTTGTGGTCATGCTGCCGGGCGATGGTGTGGAACATCCGAACTTCGGCAACATCGTCCATGACCTGGTGCTGCTCCACAGCCTGGGCGTGCGGCTGGTGCTGGTCCACGGCTCACGCCCGCAAATCGAAACCCGCCTCGCTGCCCGCGGCCTGACCCCGGCTTACCACGAAGGCTTGCGCATCACCGATGCCGCGACCCTGGAGTGTGTAATTGATGCGGTCGGCCATCTGCGCATCGCCATCGAAGCGCGGTTGTCGATGGACATGGCCTCGTCGCCGATGCAGGGCTCGCGCCTGCGGGTGGCCAGCGGCAACCTGGTGACGGCGCGCCCGATCGGCGTGCTTGAGGGTGTCGACTATCACCACACCGGCGAAGTGCGCCGGGTCGACCGCAAGGGCATCAACCGCCTGCTGGACGAGCGCTCCATCGTGCTGCTGTCGCCGCTGGGTTACTCGCCCACTGGTGAAATCTTCAACCTCGCCTGCGAAGACGTCGCCACCCGCGCCGCCATCGACCTGGGCGCGGACAAGCTGCTGCTGTTCGGCGCCGACCTTGGCCTGATCGACGAACACGGTCGCCTGGTGCGTGAGCTGCGGCCACAACAGGTGCCCGCGCATCTGCAGCGCCTGGGCAGCAACTACCAGGCCGAACTGCTGGACGCGGCCGCCGAGGCGTGCCGTGGCGGAGTAGGGCGCAGCCATATTGTCAGTTATGCCGAAGACGGCGCCTTGTTGACCGAGCTGTTCACCCGGGACGGCGGCGGTACGCTGGTGGCCCAGGAACAGTTCGAGCTGGTGCGCGAAGCGGCGATTGAAGACGTCGGCGGTTTGCTGGATCTGATCAGTCCGCTGGAAGAACAGGGGATTCTGGTGCGTCGTTCCCGGGAAGTGCTGGAGCGGGAAATCGAGCAGTTCAGCGTGGTGGAACGTGAAGGCATGATCATCGCCTGTGCGGCGCTGTACCAGATTGCCGACTCGGACGCGGGCGAGCTGGCGTGCCTGGCGGTGAACCCGGAATACCGTCATGGCGGTCGTGGCGATGAACTGCTGGAGCGCATAGAGACCCGTGCCCGGGCCCAGGGTTTGAAGACGTTGTTCGTCCTCACCACGCGTACCGCCCACTGGTTCCGCGAGCGTGGTTTTGTGCCGAGTACGGTGGATCGCCTGCCCTCGGCGCGGGCGTCGCTGTACAACTATCAGCGGAATTCGAAGATTTTCGAAAAGGCGTTGTAAGCCTGAAGGGGCGAGGGGGCAATCCTCTCGCCTGTCAATTTGGCGAGTCCTGCATCCGGGGTGGGTGCATCGGCCCTGAATACAGGGTTTGCCGATTTATCCACAAAACTGACATCAAACTGACATTATCGCCGGGTACGGTGAGGTGGATTGTTGGGACGGCAAAAAAGTTTCATCGATACAGAAACTGTAACAAATTGACGGAATGATGTGCGTTTGGCCATGATGGCGTCGCATTTTTGATCGTGGGTGACGTATTGACCTTTGGGTCAGCGCGAAACGATCTAAAAAGGCGAAGAGACATGCGCTTCAGGAACACCCTTATGGAGCGGTTCCGCCTTGATGGCCCGACCGTCCCATGGAAAGCGTTATTCCTGAATCGTATGAAAAAGGATGAAACAATTCTTTTTGGGTGTATGAAAAACTCATTACCCTGCAGGGACCAAATTAACTGCGGTTAGACGAAAGTAGTAGACACACAAGGTTACGATTGACTTGTCGGTCACTATCCGGTGCTAATCGCGCATCTGTGGATCAAGGGCGTCAGACCCGAGACCTAAGAAATACAAAAATTAGAAATGAGAGGAGCGGTACATGAAGAAGTCAACATTGGCGTTGGCCGTAGCTTTGGGGGCAATCGCTCAACAAGCAGGCGCCGCAGGTTTCATCGAAGACAGCAAGGCAACACTGGGTCTGCGTAACTTTTACATCAACACTGACAACCGTGATGGCCAGCCATCCTCGGCGTCCAACACCCGTAACAAGAACGCTGAGTGGGGCCAAGGCTTCGATCTGCGTTTCATCTCGGGCTTCACCCAGGGTACTGTCCAGTTCGGCGTTGACGCCATTGGCCTGTACGGGGTACGTCTGGACTCCAGTCGCGCAGAGCACGGTAACTACAACGGTACTGCTTCCGGCGGCACCGTATTCCCAAGCGATGGCAATGAAGCCGTCAATGACTTCGCCAGCCTGGGCGTGACCGGTAAGGTCAAGATCTCCCAGACCGTGCTGAAAATCGGCACCTTGCAGCCGAACAACCCGGTCATCAAGTACAACGATGGTCGTCTGCTGCCACAAACCTTCCAGGGCGGCGAAATCGTTTCGAACGATATCAAGGACCTGACCCTGACTGCTGGTCAGATCGAGCACGCCAAGGGCCGTAACTCCAGCAACAACGAAGGCCTGTCCCTCGCCGGTGCCAACAGCTCCTACGCGAATGGCTTCGTAAATAAGTTCTACTACGCTGGTGCTGATTACAAAATCACCAAGGACCTGACTGCTTCGTACTATTACGGCGAGCTGAAGGACTTTTACGCTCAGAACTTCCTGGGTCTGGTCCACAACTGGGCTATCGGTCCTGGTGTCCTGAAAAGTGACCTGCGTTACTACCGCAGCCGCGACAACGGCGCTAACGGTGATACTTCCGCTTACTACACCAGCGGTTACTACGGCGGCACTACCGTTAAAGGCAAAGTTGACAACGACCTCTACAGCTACCTGGCTCTGTACTCGGTTAACGGTCACACCTTCGGTGGCGGCTACCAGTACACCAAGGGCGACAGTGACTTCCCTTGGCTGAACCAGGGTGACGGTTCGTCGAACAGCACCACTACCGACATGCAGATCCAGAAGTTCGCCCGTGCCGGCGAACGTACCTGGCAAGCTCGTTACGCTTACGATTTCGCCAAGGTCGGCGTGCCTGGCCTGACCGCCGGTATCGTTTACCTGCGCGGTAGCAACATCGACACCGTTGCCAGCAGAGTCGCAGTGTCCGGTCAAACCGAGTGGGAGCGCGATATCACTCTGGCCTACGTTGTCCCACAAGGCCCATTGAAAAACCTGGGTGTTGCCTGGAAAAACGCTATGTGGCGTACCGGCATTCCTGCAGTTCGCGACCAGGACGAAAACCGTCTGATCGTCAGCTACTCGATCCCGCTGTTGTAACAGTCAGAGCGTAAAACCTTGCCCGGCGCAATGCCGGGCAGGGTGCTTTACTGTTCAAGTCGGGCTCAACCCCCGCAAGCCCTTCCTGAATCCCCTCTTTGTACAGCGTCTCAAGGCCTTCTCGAACCTTGAAGAGATGGTGCGCTTCGCCCGTTCGACTTTCCAATGAATAGATTTTTAATATTCCTTTATCGTCTAGATAAATCGATATTTATTCTTTTTAAATAATCCGCAACGCAGGCACAGTGGGTTCCATAAGCACTCATCAGGAGCCACACCATGAGCCTCAGACTGGGCGACATCGCCCCCGACTTTGAACAGGATTCCAGCGCCGGCAAGATTCGCTTCCACGAGTGGCTGGGCGATAGCTGGGGTGTACTGTTTTCCCACCCGGCGGACTTCACCCCGGTGTGCACCACCGAGTTGGGCTTCACCGCCAAGCTCAAGGATGAATTCGCCAAGCGTGGCGTCAAGGCCATTGCCCTGTCGGTAGACCCGGTGGACTCGCACCACAAGTGGATCGAAGACATCAACGAAACCCAGAACACCATCGTTAACTTCCCGATCCTGGCCGACGCAGACCGCAAGGTCTCCGACCTGTATGACCTGATCCACCCGAACGCCAGTGACACCCTCACTGTGCGCTCGCTGTTCGTGATTGATCCGAACAAAAAGATTCGCCTGACCATTACCTATCCGGCCAGCACCGGCCGCAACTTCCACGAAATCCTGCGGGTGATCGACTCGCTGCAGCTGACCGACAGCCATAAAGTCGCCACCCCGGCCAACTGGCAGGACGGTGATGAAGTGGTGATCGTGCCGTCGCTCAAGGACGAGGAAGAGATCAAGAAGCGCTTTCCGAAGGGCTACCGGGCCGTTAAGCCGTATCTGCGGCTGACGCCTCAACCAAACCGCTAACACTGATACCGCCATCGCGGGCAAGCCCGGCTCCCACAGTTGATCGCATTCCCCTGTGGGAGCGGGCTTGCCCGCGATGGCGGCCTGACAGGCAACAAAGAGTTCATGCTGCAAACCGTCTCACAAAGCAGGGGTTTTAAGGCCGTTTCGACGGCCTTTTTTTATGCCTGGAGTTTAGTGAGCGGCATATGCATTTAAAGAATAAACAAATGAAAAAATAAGATTTATAGATATATAAATTGGCTGATATGGTCTGTTCCATCTTGGCGCCATCGCCACATAGCGAACCGCCGACACTTTCCAAAGGAATTTCCTACATGCTGGTTGTAACACTTGGTGGTAGCCCCAGCCAACGTTCCCGGTCCGGGGTCTTGCTGGATCACACCCGCAACTGGTTGCAGCAACAAGGCGTGGAAGTGGTGAGTTATCAGATACGGGACTTCCCGGCCGAAGACTTGCTGCACGCGCGGTTCGACAGCCCGAAGATCATCGACCTGCTGCAGCAAGTGGCGAACGCCGATGGCCTGGTGATCGCCACGCCGGTGTACAAGGCCTCGTTTTCCGGCGCCCTGAAAACCATCCTCGACCTGCTGCCTGAACGCGCCCTGGCCCACAAAATCGTATTGCCGATGGCCACCGGCGGCAGCATCGCCCACATGCTGGCGGTGGACTACGCGCTGAAGCCGGTGCTGTCGGCATTGAAAGCCCAGGAATTGCTCCACGGGATTTTTGCCGAAGACAGCCAGATCGCCTACGGCGAAGGCAGCGCCCAGGCGCAACTGGTGCCGGTGCTGGAACAACGTTTGAGCGAGGCCCTGGAGACGTTCTACAGCGCCATGGCCCGCCGCCCGAAACCCCTTGACCCCAATGTGTTGAATGAACGTTTGTTGAGTGCTCGCTGGAGCATTTAAGCCTTACCCAGCTTTACCTGGATTCAACAAGTACTACTCACCTTACTCAGCCGCCAACGGCCAAGCAGGTGCAGCCAACCCCCTAATCGTATTGTGGAGAGAGCGCCATGCGCACTGTCATCTTGCGTCGTGGTCTGGTCGCACTGTTTGCTGCGGCCGTGTCCTTCGGCGCCATTGTTCAAGCTCAAGCGGCCGAGACCCTGCGAATCGGCTATCAGAAGTACGGCACCCTGGTGCTGCTCAAGGCCAAGGGCTCGCTGGAGAAGCGCCTGGCCGAGCAGGGCGTCCAGGTGCAATGGACTGAGTTCCCTGGTGGCCCACAGCTGCTGGAAGGACTGAACGTCGGCTCCATCGACTTCGGCGTGACGGGCGAAACCCCGCCGGTGTTCGCCCAGGCCGCCGGTGCCGATCTGCTTTACGTCGCCTACGAGCCACCGGCGCCGACCAGTGAAGCGATCCTGGTGCCGAAAGATTCGCCGATCAAATCGGTGCAAGACCTCAAGGGCAAGAAAGTCGTCCTCAACAAAGGCTCCAACGTGCACTACCTGCTGGTGCGTGCCCTGGAAGATGCCGGCCTGAAATACACCGACGTGCAGACCGTCTTCCTGCCGCCCGCCGATGCCCGCGCCGCGTTCGAGCGTGGCAGTGTCGATGCCTGGGTGATCTGGGACCCGTATCAGGCGGCTGCCGAGAAACAGCTGCAAGCCCGCACCCTGCGTGACGGCACCGGCATCGCCGACAACCATCAGTTCTACCTGGCCACCAAGCCTTACGCCGAAAAACACCCTGAGGTGATCAAGGCGCTGGTGGAAGAAGTGCGCGCGGTGGGCGAGTGGTCCAAGGCCAACCCGGAGCAAGTCACCGAACAAGTTGCACCGCTGCTGGGCCTGCCGGCTGACATCACCCTGACCTCGGTGAAACGCCAGGGCTACGGCGCGCTGTTCCTGACCCCGGAAGTGGTTGCCGCGCAGCAGAAAATCGCCGACAGCTTCTACCAACTCAAATTGATCCCCAAACCCTTGAACATCAAGGACGTGATCTGGACGCCACCCGCCGCCGTTGCCAAAGCGCCGTAATCCGACTTCTTCAGGAGACAACTCCATGAGCCTCAATATTTTCTGGTTTCTGCCTACTCACGGCGACGGCCATTACCTTGGCACCGCCGAAGGCGCTCGCGCCGTAGACCACGGTTATCTGCAGCAAGTGGCCCAGGCGGCCGACCGCCTTGGCTTCGGCGGGGTGCTGATCCCTACCGGCCGCTCCTGCGAAGACTCGTGGCTGGTGGCGGCGTCGTTGATTCCGGTGACCCAACGCTTGAAATTCCTTGTCGCGCTGCGCCCCGGGATCATCTCCCCGACGGTGGCTGCGCGTCAGGCCGCGACCCTGGACCGGTTGTCCGGCGGCCGGGCGTTGTTCAACCTGGTGACCGGTGGAGACCCGGATGAATTGGCCGGCGACGGGTTGTTCCTGAGCCATGAAGAGCGTTACCAGGCGTCGGTGGAATTCACCCGCATCTGGCGTCGCGTGCTGGAAGGCGAAACCGTCGATTACGACGGCCAGCACATCAGTGTCAAAGGCGCCAAATTGCTCTACCCGCCGATCCAGCAACCGCGTCCGCCGCTGTATTTCGGTGGCTCCTCCGAAGCGGCCCAGGACCTGGCGGCCGAACAAGTGGAAATGGTGTTGACCTGGGGCGAGCCGCCGGCTGCGGTGGCGGAAAAGATCGCGCAGGTTCGCGCCAAGGCCGCCAAGCTCGGGCGTACCGTGCGCTTCGGCATTCGCCTGCATGTGATCGTGCGTGAAACCAACGCCGAAGCCTGGCAGGCCGCCGACAAACTGATCTCCCACGTGGACGATGAGACCATCGCCCGCGCCCAGGCCTCGCTGTCGCGCTTTGACTCCGTGGGCCAGCAACGCATGGCCGCCTTGCACGGCGGCAGCCGCGACAACCTGGAAGTCAGCCCCAACCTGTGGGCCGGCGTCGGTCTGGTGCGCGGCGGTGCCGGCACAGCCCTGGTGGGCGATGGCCCGACCGTGGCTGCACGGGTGAAGGAATACGCTGACCTGGGCATCGACACCTTTATCTTCTCCGGTTATCCACACCTGGAAGAGTCGTATCGCGTTGCGGAGTTGCTGTTCCCGCACCTGGACATCGAACGTCCCGAGTTGCCCAAAGGCGCCGGTTACGTCAGCCCGTTCGGCGAAATGGTCGCCAACGACATCCTTCCCAAAGCTGCGTCCCAGAGCTGAGGCGCCGCCATGAACCTTGAAAAATTAAGTCATCGATTGGCGCCCTGGGCGCTGCCGATCCTGTTGCTGGCGGTATGGCAGTTGTCGGTGTCGGCCGGTTGGTTGTCGACACGTATTCTGCCGGCACCCAGCGCGGTGATCGAAGCCGGTATCAGCCTGGTCCGCAGCGGCGAAATCTGGACGCACCTGGCTATCAGTGGCTGGCGTGCGGGCCTGGGCTTTTTGATTGGCGGCAGCATCGGCCTGGCCCTGGGCTTTATCACCGGCCTGTCGACCTGGGGTGAGCGCCTGCTGGACAGCTCGGTGCAGATGATCCGCAACGTGCCGCACTTGGCGCTGATCCCGTTGGTGATCCTGTGGTTCGGCATCGACGAGACGGCGAAGATATTTCTGGTCGCCCTCGGCACGTTGTTCCCGATTTACCTCAATACCTACCACGGCATCCGCAACGTCGACCCGGCGCTGGTGGAAATGGCCCGCAGTTATGGCCTGTCCGGTTTCAGCCTGTTTCGCCAAGTGATTTTGCCGGGCGCCTTGCCTTCGATTCTGGTGGGCGTGCGCTTCGCGCTGGGCTTTATGTGGCTGACGCTGATCGTTGCGGAAACCATCTCCGCCAGTTCCGGCATTGGCTACCTGGCGATGAACGCCCGGGAGTTCCTGCAAACCGACGTGGTGGTACTGGCCATCGTGCTGTACGCCGTACTCGGCAAGCTGGCAGACCTGGCGGCGCGTGGCCTGGAGCGCGTCTGGTTGCGCTGGCACCCGGCCTATCAAGTGAATAAAGGAGGTGCGGCATGACCGCTCAACAACCTCCACGCCTGCTGCGGGGCATTCCCCTGGCAGTGCGCAAGTTGCGCAAGGCCTTCGGCGCGCGGGAAGTGCTGAAGGAAATCGACCTGCACATCCCGGCCGGTCAATTCGTCGCGGTCGTGGGCCGTAGCGGCTGCGGCAAAAGTACCTTGCTGCGCCTGCTGGCGGGCCTGGACAAAGCCAGTGGCGGCGAATTGCTCGCCGGTTCTGCGCCGCTGAGCGATGCGATTGAAGACACGCGGTTGATGTTCCAGGAAGCGCGCCTGCTGCCGTGGAAAAAGATCATCGACAACGTGGGACTGGGCCTCAAGGGCAACTGGCGCCCGCAGGCGTTGGAAGCGCTGGAAGCGGTCGGCCTGGCCGAGCGCGCCAATGAGTGGCCGGCGGCGTTGTCCGGTGGCCAGAAGCAGCGCGTGGCCCTGGCCCGCGCCTTGATCCACCAACCACGTCTGTTGCTGCTGGACGAACCGCTGGGGGCCCTGGATGCCCTGACCCGGATCGAGATGCAGCAACTGATCGAGAACCTCTGGCAGAAGCACGGCTTCACCGTGCTGCTGGTGACCCACGACGTCAGCGAAGCCGTGGCCATTGCCGACCGGGTGATTTTGATCGAAGACGGCGAAATCGGCCTCGACCTGCACGTGGAGCTCCCACGTCCGCGGGTACGTGGCTCCCACCGCCTGGCGGCGCTGGAAACCGAAGTGCTTAACCGTGTGTTGTCGCTGCCCGGCACCCCGCCGGAACCCGAACCTGTTTCACCGCTGCCTACGCAATTGCGTTGGGCTCAATAACTCACTTGTCTTACACAGGAAGAACGACCATGACTATTAAAGCCATCAACGTACGTAACCAGTTCAAAGGCACCATCAAGGAAATCGTCGAAGGCGACGTGCTGTCGGAAATCGACGTACAGACCGCGTCCGGCATCGTCACTTCCGTGATCACCACGCGCTCGGTGAAAGAGCTGGAACTGGTGATTGGCAGCGAAGTGATTGCCTTCGTTAAGTCCACCGAGGTGTCGATCGCCAAGTTGTGATTGGCGTTCTTGAAACCGCCATCGCAGGCAAGCCAGCTCCCACATTTTGATCTGTGAACGCAGTCAAATGTGGGAGCTGGCTTGCCTGCGATAAGGCCTTTGTGGGCAACACATCAGTCAGGCAGTGACCACCCGCTTGGGCAGGAACGCCGGCAGATAAAGCCCCACATACGCATCAAACACCCGCATGCCTTCCTCGGCCATGCGCGGGGTGATTTGCCCGTGCTGGTGCACCGAGCGCGCATAGACCCGGTCGCTCAGCTCCAGGGCCAAGGCAAACACGTCGACATCGGCGGGCAGGCTCGGCACTTCGAAGTGCCGGTTGAACACTTCATACATCAGGTTTCCCAACTCCAGATCGTGCTGGCGGTCGGCCTGTGTCACTTCGGTCAGCCCGTGCTGGGCCAGGATCAATTGCCGTGCGGCGGCGTCGTTGCTGTAGATGCTGAGCATGCGCTGCTCCACCACGCAGGACAGGTCGCGCCAGTGCTTGAGTGAATCATGATCGATGGGCGCCTGAATGGCTGCGCGGAAGGCTGCATGGACGTCGGCGGTCAGCGCCTCCAGCAACGCCGGCACGCTGGCGAAGAAGTGGTACACCGACGAAGGCGGAATCTGCGCCCGTTCGGCCACGCTGTAGATCGACAGGCTCGCCACGCCTTCGGCGGCCAGCAAGGTGCGGGCGGCGTCGAGGATCGCGTCGATCCGGGCCTGGCTGCGGGCGCGGGGTTTGCGAGGGGCGGCGGGGCGATTCATTGAAGTCTCCTACAGGGCAGCGGGCATTGTACGCAGAGCCACTGGATGATCCATACCCTGTGGCGAGGGAGCTTGCTCCCGCTGGACTGCGCAGCAGGCCCAAGACCTGCCGGTTCCGCCTGAAAGAACCCGGTGTTCTTATTGGGGCCGCTTCGCAGCCCAGCGGGAGCAAGCTCCCTCGCCACCACAGGCATAAAAAAACGCCGCAAGCCAAAAGCCTGCGGCGCTCTTTTTAACCCGACAACCGCTTACACGGTATGCAGGTACCAGTTGTACTCAAGGTCGGAGATGGAGTGTTCGAACTCTTCCAGCTCACTTTCCTTACAGGCGACGAAGATATCGATGTATTTAGGATCGATGTACTTGGCCATCACCTCGCTGTCGTCCAACTCGCGCAGGGCATCGCGCAGGTTGTTCGGCAGGCTCTGTTCGTTCTGCTCGTAGCTGTTGCCTTCCACCGGTGCGCCCGGCTCGATCTTGTTGGTCAGGCCGTGATGCACGCCCGCCAATACCGAAGCCATCAGCAGGTAAGGGTTGGCGTCGGCGCCGGCCACACGGTGTTCGATACGTACGGCGTCGGACGAGCCGGTCGGTACGCGAATCGCCACGGTGCGGTTATCCAGGCCCCAGCACGGCGAGTTCGGCACGTAGAACTGTGCGCCGAAACGACGGTAGGAGTTGACGTTAGGGCACAGGAACGCCATTTGGGCGGGTAGGGTCTCCAGCACACCGCCGATCGCGTGACGCAATGCGGCGTTCTGCTCGGGATCCTCGCTGGCAAAGATGTTCTTGCCGTCCTTGTCCAGGATCGAAATGTGCACGTGTAAGCCGTTGCCTGCCTGGCCCGGGTAAGGCTTGGCCATGAAGGTGGTGTCCATCTCATGGTCGTAGGCGATGTTCTTGATCAGACGCTTGAGCAGTACCGCGTAGTCGCAGGCCTTGATGGGGTCGGCAACGTGGTGCAGGTTCACTTCGAACTGCGCCGGGGCACTTTCCTTGACGATGGCGTCGGCAGGGATGCCTTGCTCTTTTGCACCTTCCAGAATGTCCTGGAGGCAGTCGACGTATTCGTCGAGGTCGTCGATCAGGTAGACCTGTGTCGAGTGCGGGCGTTTGCCGGAGATCGGCGAGCGGGGCGGTTGTGGCCGGCCATTCACGTTCTCCTGGTCAATCAGGTAGAACTCCAGCTCGAATGCGGCGCAGATGGTCAGACCGAGGTCGTCAAATTTGCTTACAACTTGGCGGAGGACTTCGCGAGGATCGGCGAAGAAAGGTTCACCTTCGAGTTCGTGCATGGTCATCAGCAGTTGCGCGGTTGGGCGCTTTTGCCAGGGTTCATTGCACAGGGTGTCGGGGATTGGATAACAGATTCGGTCAGCATCACCGATGTCCAGACCCAGGCCGGTGCTTTCCACCGTTGAGCCGTTGATATCCAGGGCAAATAGAGAGGCAGGCAGGTTAATGCCCTTCTCGTAAACCTTGTGGAGGCTGGTGCGTTCGATGCGCTTGCCGCGCACCACACCATTCATATCCGCAATTAGAAGGTCTACGTACAGAACCTCAGGATGATCCTTAAGGAACGCGTTCGCTTCGTTAAGCTGAACGGCACGCGGGGGTACCGACATGATGCAACACCTTTGTTGTTAAAAATATCAATCATTGATCTCTTCGGGTTTCAGTCAACCCGAACGGCATGCCGAAGTCAAGCGAGGCCTTTTTTGCCCTAAAAAAGCGCCTTGAGGGCTTTTTTGGGGCTTTTTGGGGCGGTTTTTTGGGTTTGGTGCTCTTGGAACCAGCACGTTTGAGCGGGCCGTGTTGTATTTTTTACGGGGGTGTTGTGTAAAAAAATGAACAAGGCTAAGCTCGATTCAAACCCATAACAGCAATAATACCGGGGTGCTTCATGTCTCGCCTGCCGTTAATCGGCGTCACCGCCTGCTCCAAACAGGTCGGTCTGCATGCTTATCACATCAGTGGCGACAAATACGTCCGTGCAGTGGCCACCGCTGCCAAGGGCTTGCCATTGATCATTCCGTCCCTGGCGGACCTGCTCGACCCGGCCAATATTCTTGACGGCCTGGACGGCATTCTTTTTACCGGATCACCTTCCAATATCGAACCCGTTCACTACGACGGTCCGGCCAGCGCGCCCGGGACTGCTCATGATTCTGCACGGGACCAAACCACCCTGCCGCTGCTGCGTGCCGCCATCGCGGCAGGCGTTCCGGTGCTGGGGATTTGCCGTGGCTTCCAGGAAATGAACGTAGCGTTTGGCGGCAGCCTGCATCAGAAGGTTCACGAAGTGCCGGGCATGATGGATCACCGCGAAGACGATACCCAGCCGCTGGACATCCAGTATGGCCCGGCGCACCCGGTGACGATCTCCCCGAATGGGGTATTGGCAAGCCTGGGCTTGCCGCCGACGATCCAGGTCAACTCGATTCATTCCCAGGGCATCGATCGCCTGGCGCCGGGTTTTCAGGTCGAGGCCACCGCCCCGGATGGCTTGATCGAAGGCTTTTCGATCCCCGCGGGCAAGGCTTTTGCTTTAGGAGTGCAATGGCACCCCGAATGGCAGGTAAGCTCTAACCCGCACTACCTCGCAATCTTCCAGGCATTTGGCAATGCCTGTCGAAAGCGGGTGATGCAACGCGACGCGGATGCTGCGTCAACTTACGCCTGACCTTTAATGGATGTCAGGAAACACAGCCCAGAGGCATTTATGAGTAACAACCTCGACCAGCTCACCGATTGGTTGAAAGACCACAAGATCACAGAAGTCGAATGCATGATTGGCGACCTCACCGGCATCACCCGGGGCAAGATCTCGCCGACCAACAAGTTCATCGCCGAAAAAGGCATGCGCCTGCCCGAGAGCGTTCTGTTGCAGACCGTGACCGGCGACTATGTCGAAGACGACATCTATTACGAATTGCTCGACCCGGCCGACATCGACATGATCTGCCGCCCGGACGAGAACGCGGTGTACCTGGTGCCCTGGGCCATCGAGCCTACCGCCCAGGTGATCCACGACACCTACGACAAGCAAGGCAACCCGATCGAGCTGTCGCCGCGCAACGTACTCAAGAAAGTCCTCAAGCTCTACGCCGACAAAGGCTGGCAGCCCATCGTGGCGCCGGAGATGGAGTTCTACCTGACCAAGCGCTGCGAAGACCCGGACTTCCCGCTGCAACCGCCGATTGGCCGTTCCGGTCGCCCGGAAACCGGTCGCCAGTCCTTCTCTATAGAAGCGGCCAACGAATTCGACCCGTTGTTCGAAGACGTCTACGACTGGTGCGAGCTGCAGGAACTGGACCTCGACACGCTGATCCACGAAGACGGCACGGCGCAGATGGAGATCAACTTCCGTCACGGCGACGCACTGTCCCTGGCCGACCAGATCCTGGTGTTCAAGCGCACCATGCGCGAAGCGGCGCTCAAGCACAACGTGGCGGCCACCTTTATGGCCAAGCCCATGACCGGCGAGCCCGGCAGCGCGATGCACCTGCACCAGAGCATCATTGATATCGCCACCGGCAAGAACGTGTTCTCCAATGAAGACGGGACTAAAAGTGAGCTGTTCCTGCACCACATCGGTGGCCTGCAGAAATTCATACCCGAGCTGTTGCCGCTGTTCGCGCCTAACGTCAACTCGTTCCGCCGCTTCCTGCCCGACACCTCGGCGCCGGTCAACGTGGAATGGGGCGAAGAAAACCGCACCGTTGGCCTGCGGGTACCGGACGCCGGTCCACAAAACCGCCGGGTGGAAAACCGCCTGCCGGGCGCCGATGCCAACCCGTATCTGGCGATTGCCGCCAGCTTGCTGTGTGGCTACATCGGTATGGTCGAAGGCATCAGCCCAAGCGCGCCGGTGGTTGGCCGGGGTTACGAGCGCCGCAACCTGCGCCTGCCGTTGACCATCGAAGACGCCCTCGAACGCATGGAAAACAGCAAGACCATCGAGAAATACCTGGGTCACAAATTCATCACAGGCTACGTCGCGGTCAAGCGGGCCGAGCATGAAAACTTCAAGCGCGTGATCAGTTCGTGGGAGCGGGAATTCCTGCTCTTCGCCGTCTGATGCGCCGGGCGCGCCCTTTAAACGGCGCGTCCTCACCTGAAACATCTAGGAGATTGGTATGTCCAGCAACAACCCGCAAACCCGTGAATGGCAAGCCTTGAGCAGCGATCACCACCTGGCGCCGTTCAGCGACTTCAAGCAATTGAAAGAGAAAGGCCCACGGATCATCACCAAAGCCCACGGCGTTTACCTGTGGGACAGCGAAGGCAACAAGATTCTCGACGGCATGGCCGGCCTGTGGTGCGTGGCGATCGGTTACGGTCGTGATGAACTGGCTGATGCGGCCGCCAAGCAGATGAAAGAGTTGCCTTACTACAACCTGTTTTTCCAGACCGCCCACCCGCCGGTGCTGGAACTGGCCAAAGCCATCTCCGATATCGCCCCGCAAGGCATGAACCACGTGTTCTTCACCGGTTCCGGCTCCGAAGGCAACGACACCATGCTGCGTATGGTCCGCCACTACTGGGCGATCAAAGGCCAGCCGAACAAGAAAACCATCATCAGCCGCAAGAATGGCTACCACGGCTCCACCGTGGCCGGCGCCAGCCTGGGCGGCATGACCTATATGCATGAGCAGGGCGACTTGCCGATCCCGGGCATCGTCCACATCGCCCAGCCTTACTGGTTCGGCGAAGGCGGCGACATGAGCCCGGAAGAGTTCGGCGTGTGGGCCGCCAACCAGCTGGAAGAGAAGATTCTGGAGCTGGGCGTGGACAACGTCGGTGCCTTTATTGCCGAGCCGATCCAGGGTGCCGGTGGCGTGATCGTGCCGCCAGACAGCTACTGGCCGCGCATCAAGGAAATCCTCGCCAAGTACGACATCCTGTTCGTGGCCGACGAAGTGATCTGTGGCTTTGGCCGCACCGGTGAGTGGTTCGGTAGCGACTTCTTCGGCCTCAAGCCCGACATGATGACCATCGCCAAGGGCCTGACCTCGGGCTACATCCCGATGGGCGGCCTGATCGTGCGCGACGAAGTGGTCGCGGTGCTGAACGAAGGCGGTGATTTCAACCACGGCTTCACCTATTCCGGTCACCCGGTGGCGGCAGCGGTTGCCCTGGAAAACATCCGCATCATGCGCGATGAACAAATTGTTAAGCGCGTTCATGACGAAACGGCACCCTATTTGCAAAAGCGTCTGAGGGAACTGGCTGATCACCCGTTGGTGGGTGAGGTTCGCGGTGTGGGCATGCTCGGTGCGATTGAGCTGGTTCAGGACAAGGCAACGCGCAAGCGTTACGAAGGCAAGGGCGTTGGCATGATCTGCCGCACGTTCTGCTTCGAGAATGGCCTGATCATGCGCGCCGTGGGCGACACCATGATCATTTCGCCGCCGTTGGTGATCAGCAAGGCCGAGATAGACGAGTTGGTGACCAAGGCGCGGCACTGCCTGGACCTGACTTTGGCGGCATTGCAGGGCTAAATGCTAGGCTCAGAACGCAGCGCCTGCTGGGCGCTGCTTCCGGGATGTTAGAAAAGCGGGGCATTGGTTGAAAGCCGGCCCTTGAACTTGCCAGACTGTCGCCCTGTTTTGTTGCCCTTAGACGGGCTGCGAAACACGTTGTACTTAAAGAACGAACGTGGCCCAAAAAAGAAAAAATTGGAGCATGACCGAATGAAGGCATTAGGTTTGAAGAACGCTGGCAAGACCCTCCTGGCCTTGTCCCTGATGGGGGCCATGGCAGGCGCGGCGCACGCCGACGATAAAGTGCTGCACGTTTATAACTGGTCCGACTACATCGCACCGGACACCATCGCGAACTTTGAAAAAGAGTCCGGGATCAAGGTGGTCTATGACGTGTTCGACTCCAACGAAACCCTGGAAGCCAAGTTGCTGGCAGGCAAGTCCGGTTACGACATTGTCGTGCCGTCGAACAACTTCCTCGCCAAGCAGATCAAGGCCGGTGTTTACCAGGAGCTGGACAAGTCCAAGTTGTCGAACTACGACAACCTGAACAAGTCGCTGCTTAAGGCCGTGTCCGTCAGTGACCCGGACAACAAGCACGCCTTCCCGTACATGTGGGGCTCGATCGGCATCGGCTACAACCCCGAGAAGGTCAAGGCCGCACTGGGCATCGACAAGATCGACTCGTGGGACGTTATCCTCAAGCCGGAAAACCTCGCCAAGCTCAAAGGCTGCGGTGTGAGCTTCCTCGATTCGCCAACCGAAATGCTGCCGGTAGCGCTGCATTACCTGGGCCTGCCGACCGACACCCAGAAGAAAGAAGACCTCAAGCAAGCCGAGGCCCTGTTCCTCAAGCTGCGTCCTTCGATCGGCTACTTCCACTCGTCCAAGTACATCTCCGACCTGGCCAACGGCAACATCTGCGTCGCCGTGGGTTACTCGGGTGACGTGCAACAGGCCAAGTCCCGCGCGGCTGAAGCCGGTGGCAAGGTCAAGGTTGCCTACGACATTCCGAAAGAAGGTGCCGGCAGTTTCTACGACATGGTCGCCATCCCTAAAGATGCCGAAAACGTCGACGCTGCCTACAAGTTCATGAACTACCTGCTCAAGCCGGAAGTCATGGCGGGCATTACCAACAGCGTGCGCTTCCCGAACGGTAACGAGAAAGCCACCGCATTGGTCGACAAAGACATCACCAGCGACCCAGGCATTTATCCGCCAGCGGACGTGCAAGCCAAGCTGTATGCCATTGCTGACTTGCCGGCTGCTACTCAGCGGGAAATGACCCGCAGCTGGACCAAGATCAAATCGGGCAAGTAAGCCGCTTTGATAGCTGTTTTGCTAACTGCCGCGATGCGCGCGGTGGTTAGCGAAACAATTAAATGACAGAAAGTTTTGCCGGATCGGTTTATCGAGGGTAAGTTGCGCGCCGGTTTTGTTGCCGGGCAACAACTTCGGGCCCAACTATTAAGAGGACCTCCACTTGCCAATTTCTTTATTTCGCAAAGCCATGCTGGTGGGTGCAGGTATCACGCTGGCTGCCAGCGTGCAGGCCGCGCCGACGGTGCATATTTATAACTGGTCGGACTACATTGGCCCGGACACCCTGGCCAACTTTGAAAAAGCCACCGGTATCAAGCCGGTCTACGACGTGTTCGACTCCAACGAAACCCTGGAAGGCAAGTTGCTCGCCGGGCGGACCGGGTATGACGTGGTCGTGCCGTCCAACCACTTCCTTGGCAAGCAGATCAAGGCCGGGGCGTTTCAGAAACTTGATAAGTCGCAACTGACCCACTACGCCAACCTCGACCCGGCGCTGCTCAAGCGTCTGGAAAAGAACGACCCGGGCAACCAGTACGCCGTGCCGTACCTGTGGGGCACCAACGGTATTGGTTACAACGTAGATAAAGTCAAAGAAGTGCTGGGCGTCGACAAGATTGACTCCTGGGCCGTGCTGTTCGAGCCGGAAAACATGAAGAAGCTGGCGAGCTGCGGCGTGTCGTTCATGGACTCGGCGGATGAAATGCTGCCGGCGGTGCTCAACTACATGGGCCTGAACCCCAACAGCACCAACCCTGAAGACTACAAGAAGGCCGAAGAGAAACTCCTGAAAGTGCGTCCGTACGTGACCTACTTCCATTCTTCCAAATACATCTCCGACCTGGCCAACGGCAACATCTGCGTGGCGGCAGGCTTCTCCGGTGATGTGTTCCAGGCCAAGGCCCGCGCGGCCGAGGCGGGCAAAGGCGTGAACATCGCCTACGTGATTCCCAAAGAAGGCGGCAACCTGTGGTTCGACGTGCTGGCCATCCCCAAGGATGCCACCAACGTCAAAGAGGCCCTCGCCTTCATCAACTATTTGCTGAAACCTGAGGTGATCGCTCAGGTCAGTGATTACGTCGGTTACGCCAACCCTAACCCAGGGGCGGACAAACTGATGGAGCAATCGATACGCACTGACGAAGCGGTTTACCCACCGCAGGCGGTTCTCGACCGGACTTTTGTCAACTTCGAGCTACCCCCGAAAGTGCAACGTTTGATGACCCGTAGCTGGACCAAGGTCAAGACGGGCAAGTAAGGCTCAAACTATCCAAGGCTGGCCCATTTTGGGCACGCTGCACTCTTTTTTTTCTGGGAGTTTCGTAAATGGCAGTTGCCTCCGGCGCCTATAAGAAAGCCCTCGAGGGCGACCAGTCACCTAAAAAGGTGCTGGTCAAAATCGACCGGGTCACGAAGAAGTTCGACGAGACGATTGCCGTGGACGATGTGTCCCTGGAAATCAAGAAAGGCGAGATCTTCGCCTTGCTCGGCGGATCGGGTTCGGGCAAATCCACTTTGCTGCGCATGCTCGCAGGCTTCGAGCGCCCAACGGAAGGACGCATTTACCTCGACGGTGTGGACATCACCGACATGCCGCCGTACGAGCGGCCGATCAACATGATGTTCCAGTCCTACGCCTTGTTCCCCCACATGACCGTGGCCCAGAACATCGCGTTTGGCCTGCAACAGGACAAGATCCCCAAGGCCGAGGTCGACGCCCGCGTGGCCGAGATGCTCAAGCTGGTGCAGATGAGCCAGTACGCCAAGCGCAAGCCGCACCAGCTGTCTGGCGGCCAGCGTCAGCGGGTGGCCCTGGCGCGTTCCCTGGCCAAGCGTCCGAAACTGCTGCTGCTCGATGAGCCGATGGGCGCACTGGACAAGAAGCTGCGTTCGCAGATGCAACTGGAGCTGGTGGAGATCATCGAGCGCGTGGGCGTGACCTGCGTGATGGTGACCCACGACCAGGAAGAGGCCATGACCATGGCCGAGCGCATCGCGATCATGCACCTGGGCTGGATCGCCCAGATCGGCAGCCCGATCGATATCTATGAAACGCCTACCAGCCGCCTGGTGTGCGAGTTCATCGGCAACGTCAACATCTTCGACACCCAGGTGGTGGACGACGCCGAAGGCCACGCAGTACTCAAGTGCCCGGACCTGGACCGCGACATCTACGTCGGCTACGGCATCGCCACTTCGGTGGAAGACAAGTCGGTGACCTACGCCATCCGCCCTGAAAAGCTGCTGGTGACCACCGAAATGCCGACCTGCGAACACAACTGGTCCAGCGGCAAGGTGCATGACATCGCCTACCTCGGCGGCCACTCGGTGTTCTACGTCGAATTGCCGAGCGGCAAGCTGGTGCAATCGTTCGTGGCCAACGCCGAGCGCCGTGGCCAGCGTCCTACCTGGGGTGACCAGGTGTACGTGTGGTGGGAAGACGACAGCGGCGTGGTACTTCGCTCATGAACATGAAGAAGTTCAAACGCCAGCTGCAACGAATAACGCCCGGTGGCCGGCACGTGGTCATCGGGATCCCTTTCCTCTGGTTGTTCCTGTTCTTCATGCTGCCGTTCTTCATCGTCTTGAAGATCAGCTTTGCCGAAGCCGACGTGGCGATCCCGCCGTACACCGAGATCTACACCTTCGTTGAACAGAAACTGCAGTTGGTTCTGAACCTGGCCAACTACGGGATGCTCGGCGATGACGAGTTGTACATCGCGGCATACCTGGGCTCGCTGAAGATGGCGTTTTTCAGCACCATCCTCTGCCTGTTGATCGGCTACCCGATGGCCTACGCCATTGCCAGCGCGCGCAAGGAAATCCAGACCGTGCTGGTGCTGCTGATCATGATGCCGACCTGGACCGCGATCCTGATCCGGGTGTATGCGTGGATGGGCATCCTCAGCAACAACGGTTTGCTCAACGGCTTTTTGATGTCCATCGGGCTGATCAACGAACCGCTGCAGATCCTCAACACCAACATCGCGGTGTATATCGGCGTGGTCTATTCGTACCTGCCGTTCATGATCCTGCCGCTGTACGCCAACCTGGTGAAGCACGACCAGAGCCTGCTGGAAGCCGCCTCGGACCTGGGCTCGAGCACCTTCAACAGCTTCTGGAAAATCACCGTGCCGCTGTCCAAGAACGGCATCATCGCCGGCTGCATGCTGGTGTTTATCCCGGTGGTGGGCGAGTTCGTGATCCCGGAACTGCTGGGCGGCCCGGAAACCCTGATGATCGGTAAAGTGTTGTGGCAAGAATTCTTCAACAACCGTGACTGGCCGGTGGCGTCTGCCCTGGCGGTGGTGATGCTGGCGATCCTGATCGTGCCGATCATCCTGTTCAACCGCAGCCAAGCCAAAGAGATGGAGGGCAAGATATGAAGCGCGTCAGTTTCTCAAGCTTCATGCTGGTGGCGGGGTTGCTGTTCATCTACCTGCCGATGCTGATCCTGGTGATCTACTCGTTCAACGAATCCAAACTGGTGACGGTGTGGGGCGGTTGGTCGGTGAAGTGGTACGTCGGCCTGTTGGACAACACCCAGTTGATGGGCTCGGTAGGGCGCTCGCTGGAAATTGCCTGCTACACGGCGATTGCGGCAGTGGCACTCGGTACGCTCGCGGCCTTCGTGCTGACGCGTATCAGCCAGTTCAAGGGCCGCACGCTGTTCGGCGGCCTGGTAACGGCACCGCTGGTCATGCCGGAAGTGATCACCGGTCTGTCGCTGTTGCTGCTGTTCGTGGCCATGGCGCAGATGATCGGCTGGCCCCAGGAGCGTGGCCTGGTGACCATCTGGATCGCCCACACCACGTTCTGTTCGGCGTATGTGGCAGTGGTGGTGTCGGCGCGCTTGCGTGAGCTGGACCTGTCGATTGAAGAGGCCGCCATGGATCTGGGGGCGCGGCCGTGGAAGGTGTTCTTCCTGATCACCATCCCGATGATCGCGCCGTCTTTGGCGGCGGGCGGCATGATGTCGTTCGCGCTGTCCCTGGATGACCTGGTGTTGGCGAGCTTCGTGTCGGGGCCGGGTTCGACCACGTTGCCGATGGAAGTGTTCTCGGCGGTGCGCCTGGGGGTTAAACCCGAGATCAACGCCGTGGCCAGCTTGATCCTGTTGGCGGTGTCGATCGTGACCTTCCTGGTGTGGTTCTTCAGCCGCCGTGCCGAAGAGCACCGCAAGAAAGCCATCCAGCAGGCGATTGAAGAAGCGGCTGCGGATGGTTGGGAGAAACCGGCGGACTCGCGTCGCGCCCCGGCACCGGTCTAACTGACGGAACCGGCTTAAAAAATGTGGGAGCTGGCTTGCCTGCGATGGCGGTGTATCAGTCAACAAATTAGTCGACTGTCACACCGCCATCGCAGGCAAGCCAGCTCCCACAGTAGTTTTGTGGTGTTTATAAGATTGTGTTTCAGGCCACCCAAGGCGACTTGCGAATCACCTCGACAAAGTTCATCGGCTTGAACCCAGGCTCCTGATCCACCAGTACATCAGTCTTCACGTTGCCAAACGTGGTCTGCGGACGATGGCGCAAACCATCGGCAAACGCGCAGATGATGCATTCCTTGAACCCTTCACCCCGTGGGTGCGCATGCACCACGGCTTCGCGCTGCACGCTGCTGAACGCCGCGTATTCCATCCCCAGCACGTCCATTTCCACGCCCGCAGTCACCAGCGCCACGGTCGGACGCAGATGCTTGGGCACCCCCGGCGTAGTGTGCAGGGCAATCGACAGCCATACCTGCTCGATGTCGTCATCGCTCAGCCCGTAAGGCTTGAGGAAGTCCGCCGCTGCGTTGGCGCCGTCCACTTCAAAACGTTCGTCGTCACTGCGGTGGCCTTCCACCAGGCCCAGGTCGTGGAACATGGCGCCGACGTACAGCAGCTCCGGGTTGTAGGCCAACTGCTGGCGCTCACCGCTCAGGGCGCCGAACAGAAACACCCGGCGGGAGTGGTGGTACAGCAGGTCGGATTCGATGTCGCGGATGTATTCGGTGGTGGCCTTGGCCAGGGCGCTGTCCGGGATCTTGATGCCGGCGATGGTGGTGCTCATGGTCGTTCTCCTCAAGAAAGCGCCGGGTTGGCGCCGATGAGTCCAGTCTGGTCGCGCGTCCGCGAGGGGGCTACCGCGGCGAGGGTGCGATCCCGGCCAATGTGCCGTCACATCGTGCCAAGGCCATACGCGATCAACTGTAGGAGCTGGCTTGCCTGCGATAGCATCACCTCGGTATACCTGCTACACCGAGGTGTCTGCATCGCCGGCAAGCCAGCTCCTACAAGGGTTGTGTTTATTCAGTTAGAAAAAGGTGTTCCTGCTCATGGGCAAAACCGTCGCCATCCTGATCTTCCCCGGCGTCCAGTCACTGGACGTGACCGGGCCCCTGGATGTGTTCTGCGAAGCCAACCGTTTTCTGCCGCCTGGGGAGCATTACCAGCTTGACGTGATTGGCCTGGGCCACGGCAACATGGCGTGCTCCAACGGCTTGTCGTTGCAGGCGCACCGGCATTTCAGCGAGGCCCTCGAGCCCTACGATTTGCTGTTGATGGCCGGCGGGCCGCAGTTGCCCTTCGAGGATTTCGGCCCGGCCTTCAATCAATGGCTGCGTGACGCCAGCGCCCGAGCCAAACGCTTCGGCTCCATCTGCAACGGTGCCTTCCTGCTCGCCCGCGCCGGTTTGCTGGACGGGCGCACCGTCACCACTCACTGGGGCGACGCCGCCGGTCTGGCCGGTTTGTGCCCGTCGGCCCAGGTGGAAGCCGACCGTCTCTACGTGCAGGACGGCAACCTCTACACCTCCGCCGGGGTGACGGCGGGCATCGACCTGTCGCTGTACCTGCTGGCCCAGGATCACGGCCCGGAAGTGGCCCTCAGCGTGGCCAAGCGTCTGGTGGTATTCACCCAGCGTTCGGGTGGGCAGTCGCAGTTCAGCCCGTTTCTTACGCCCCACGCCGAAGCCACCTCGGCGGTGGCATTGGTGCAGCTGTATGTATTGGCGAACCTGACGGGGGACCTGACCATCGCCGATCTGGCCAAGGCGGCGAACATGAGCGCGCGCAACTTCTCCCGGGTATTTGCCCGGGAAGCGCAGATCACCCCGGCGGAGTTCGTCGAGCGGGCGCGGGTGGACGCGGCGCGGGTGATGCTGGAAAGCACCCACGCGCCGCTCAAGACCGTGGCGTATCAATGCGGCTTTCGCGATGCCCAGCACATGCGCAGTGTGTTCAATCGCCGGCTGGGCGTGACGCCGCAACAATTCCGGCTTAACTTTGCGGCGCCGGTGTGAGCGTGTCGTAGGCTTCCAGGGCGCGCAGCGAGTAGATGTACGCCGCGCCGGCATTCAGCGAGATTGCCGTGGCCAGGGTCGCGGCCACTTCTTCGCGGGTGGCGCCGGCCTTGATCGCCGCGTCGGCATGCACGCCGATGCAACCGTCGCAGCGTGTGGTGATGGCCACGGCGATGGAAATCAGCTCACGGGTCTTGGCATCGAGGACGTTGTTTTCCTCGGCAGCTTCCCCCAGCGCCATGTAGGCTTTGACCATCTTCGGGTTGCTCTTGCCCAGTGCGCCAAAGGCTTTCTTCACGGTAGGCAGCAAGTCGGACCAGTTATTGAACATTGCGTTAACTCCTCAGCGGGTTGGGTGTGAAGCCAGTCTGCGCGGTTCAGGTTTGGCGCTTTTGTTCGATCCACTCACCTTTTTGACCGATGCTCGCAAATGAACTCCATCGACACCCTGATCGCCTTGGCCAACCTGCGGGGCAGCCTGGACCTGCGCTGCCAGTTCCAGGGCGCCTGGGCCATGGACCACGAGCCCGAGCCGCTGGGCGTGGCGCCGTATCACATTGTGCTGGCGGGCACCTGCCGCGCCGAATTGTCCGGCGGCCAGCAGGTGACGCTGGAGGAGGGCGACATCCTGTTGATGCCCGGCGGCGCGACGCACCTGGTGCGCAGCCAGGGCGTGCGGGTGAAGCCGGTGGCGCAGACCGTGATCGAGGGCGGCCTGCTGCCGATCCATCGCCTGGGGAGCGATCAGCCGGACGTGGACATGCTCTGCGGCAGCTTTCGCTACAACCGCCAGTCGTTGTTGTTCAGTGCGTTGCCGGACTACCTGGTGGTGTCCAGCCGGCAGTGGCAGGCCGATGGGCAGTTGGCGGCACTGATCGCCTTGCTGCGCAGCGAGGCGGACGGTCAGCAGTTGGGCGCGCGGTTTTTTATCGATGCGCTGTCATCGGCGTTGTTCACCCTGATTTTGCGGGCCTGGCTCACGCAGCAAGCGCCGGCGGCGGGCACCTTTGCCTTGCTGGCCGACAAGCGCCTGGGCAAGGCCTGGCAGGCGATGCTGGCCGAGCCTGGCCATGAGTGGACCATCGACAGCCTGGCCAGCGCCGCGTCGATGTCCCGGGCGACGTTCATGCGGGCGTTTGTCAAAGTGGCGGGTGTGTCGCCGTGGGTGTTGTTGACGCAGTTGCGCATGGAGTTGGCGTTCAACCTGCTGCATCAATCGCGGTTGAGCCTGACGGATATTGCCGCCCAGGCGGGGTATCAATCCCAGGCGGCGTTCAGCAAGAAATTCAAGGAAACCTACGGTGAGGCGCCGGGGCGCATGCGCGCACGGTAGACGCAATAACACAGGTCGAAATGTGGGAGCCGGGCTTGCCCGCGATGGCATCACCTCGGTTTAACTGAGGCACAGAGGCGTCTGTATCGCAGGCAAGCCAGCTCCCACACAGTCCGTATTTCAACCACCTACCTGGCCGGCAACAGCTTCAGCGTACTGCGAGTATTCGCCGTCACTTCCTCATCATTGAAATGCGCCTGCTCATACCCGCCTTCGATGTACGTTTCCGCCTGGTCGGCGTAGTGCTTGTCGAAGGGCACGCCACTCTGCCCGACCGGGTTGATGGTCAGCGCATGCGCAGCATCGGCGAAGTCGACCAGGCGCCGGGTCGATGGGCCGTAGGTCACTGGCCACGGCGCCGGGCCGATCTGGGCGGATTGGTTGTTGGGCACTTCATGGGTGCCGGGAGCGGCAAACGGGCCGACGTTGACGATCTTGTCCAACGGCTTCTGCGAGCCCAGCGGATGGCCGTGGGTCAGGGTGTGGGCCTTGCCCCACTGCCATTGCGCGGGGTCATCGCCGAAGGTCGCCTTGAGGTGTTGCAGGCTGTTGTCCCAGGCGAGCTTGACGGTGTCGGCGCGGTGGCCGTCCCACCATGGCGAGTCCGGCGACGCGGCCAGGCGCGGCAAGGCGGCGTCCACCACGCGGGTGGTGAGCAATGTCTTGAACATCGCGTCGCCCAGTTTCGGGCGGAACGCCGCATCGGTGAGGTTGAACAGGAACTGGTTGAACAGCGTGGCACTGGTGGAGTCCAGCGGGTAATCGCCTTTCCAGGTTGCCAATTGCTCCACCAGTTTCAACTGCGCCGGGTCCTTGACCACTTCACGCAGCACCGGCAGCAGCGGCGCCAGCAGCCGTGGGCCGTAGGCGGTGGTGGTGCCGAGCTGCAAGGCCTGGCTGTTGTTCACGTCCCATTTCACGCTGTTGTCGCTCAGTTGGGCGTTCAACTGCTGGCCACGGTCGGCGAGGTTGTAATACCCGGGGATCGGCATGCCGGTAGGCGACGCCGGCTGGGCGTTGGCGGACACCACATAACCCCGTGTCGGGTTTTCTTCCTGGGGGTTGGCGCTGAACGGGTAGAACCCGAGCTTGTCCGCCTGGGCGGTGCTGCCGTCGAGGATAAAGCCCGGGTTGACCCCGGCCGGGCGGATCGGCAATTGCGCCGCCGCCCACCAACCGATATCACCCTTGGCATTGGCCCACACGATGTTCAAGCCGGGGGCCTGGACCTTGGCGGCTGCGGCCCGGGCCTTGGCCAGCGTGTCGGCACGGTTGAGCTGGTAGAAACCTTCGAGGATCGGGTTCTCGGTATTCAGGAACGCCCACCACATGGCGATCGGCGTCTTGCCGGCATTCTCGCCGAGTACGTCATTGATGATCGGGCCGTGGGGCGAGCTGCGCAGGGTCAAGGTCACCGGGTCCTGGCCCTTGACCGCGATCTGCTGCTCGCTGCTGGTCATGTCCACCCATTTGTCGTGGTACCAGACCTGGTTGGGATTGTCCGGGTTGACCTTCTCGGCGATCAGGTCGAGGTCATCGTTCTGGAACATGGTCAGGCTCCAGCCGAAATCCTTGTTGTGGCCCAGGAACGCCACCGGCACCAGCGCGTTGTGATACCCGTAAAGCTCGAAGCCCGGTGCCGACAGCTGCGCCTCGTACCACACCGACGGTACCGAGAAGCGGATGTGCGGGTCGCCCGCCAGCAACGGCTTGCCACTCTTGGTGCGGCTGCCGCTGATAGCCCAGGCGTTGCTGCCTTCGAACTGCGGCAGGCCGTTGTCGGCCAGGGCCTGCTCGCTCAATTGGGCGATGGCGCCGAGGTCTTTCCAGTCACCGGCGGCCAGGTTCAGCGCGCCCTTGGGCTGCCAGTCGAGGTCGAAGACCTTCAGGTAATCGTTGCCCAGTTGATCGCGTACGTACGTCAGCAAGGGTTCGGTGCGAAAGGCGGCGGCAAAGCTGTAGGCCAGGTAGCCGGCGACGCTGATGGTGTCTTCGGCGGTAAACGGGCGCTTGGGGATGCCCAGTACGTCGAACTCCATCGGCCTGGCGTGGCTGTCCTGATACTGGTTGACGCCGTCCAGGTAGGCTTGCAGAGCCTTCCAGGAGGCCGACTCATGGTCCATGTGCTCCACGTAGCTCAGGGCGCGTTCGCGAATGCGCAGGCTGCGGAACAGTTTGTCGGTCTCCAGCAGCTTGGGGCCCAGCACTTCGGCCAGTTCGCCACGGGACAGGCGCCGCATGATCTCCATCTGGAACAGCCGGTCCTGGGCGTGCACATAGCCGAGGGCGCGGTACAGGTCGGTCTCGTTCTCGGCGCGGATATGCGGCACGCCACGGTCGTCGTAACGCACGGTGACCGAGCCTTGCAGGTGGGCCAGCTCCACCGTGCCCTGGCGGGTCGGCTGCTTGCTGTACACGTACCAGCCGGCACCTACCATAAGGGCGACGAGCAGGATGGCCAGCGCGGTCAGGATGCGTTTCATGGGGTGTCCCTTATGAGTGATCCGGGCAGTTTAGTGGGTTTGGCGAGCGGTGAGGAAGAAGCTGTTGGCTTCGTGTTCCCTGAACCTCACCTGCATGAAGTGGGGGTTCTGAAGTTCGACGCGGATGGGCGGGTTATTATGTTTACTCTGTTACATGAAACCAGCGGCGCCGTGATCAACCAGGCCATCCGGGCGCGCCTTTGCTATCACTTTCGGAATGCAATTTATGACAGATCCCAGCCGTGCACAGGTGCCTTATGCCTGCTGCATGGAAACGCCATCGCTGATCAGCAGCTTTTTGCGATACCCGCCGGTTGGCTTCAACGCCCAGCTGTCAGCACAGGGACTGCCGTACTTTTTCACCCGGTTTGACCTGCAAACCACCGCCGACGATGAGCTGCGTGCCCGCCTGCGCGGTTGGCCGGGGTACCGTTTGTGGCAGTCTTGGCTGCAGGTCGACAGCTGCTTTGTCGGCACCACGGTCAGCGAATACTCGCCGTTCCCGCAGGACGTCCCGCCCCAGGACATGGCGCAATGGCTGCAACAGGCGTTGGCGCCACAACGCGCACTCACCATCGTCAAAGATGTGCCGCTGGATTCTCCGCTGCTCAGCGTCGAGGACAATCGCTACGCACACGCGTTGATCGAGGCCTGCACCCAGCGCGGGTTCATCAGTGTCGAGGGCCAGGCGCTGGCCTATGTGCCCATCGACTTCACCTCGGTTGACGAGTATCTGTCGCGGTTGTCCCACAGCCGCCGGCGCAATATCCGCCGCAAGTTGCGCAGCCGCGAGGCGTTGCGCATCGAGATCCTGGACACTGGCGACGCCCGGTTCAGCGATGAGCAATGGCAGCAGGAACTGTATCGGCTCTACAAGGCAGTGTACGAACAGAGCGAAATCCATTTCGATTTGCTCACGCCCGAATTCTTCATCCAGTTGCTGACCGATGCCGACAGCGGCGGGCATGTGTTCTGCTATTGGGATGGGGATGAGCTGGTGGGCTATAACCTGTGCTACCAGCAAGACGGCAAGTTGCTCGACAAGTACATCGGCCTGAATTACCCGCTGGCGCTGGAGCACAACCTGTACTTCGTCAGCTGGTTTGTGAACCTGGAGTACGCGCTGGAAAAGGGCCTGGAGTTTTATGTGGCGGGCTGGACCGACCCACAGGTCAAGTCCAGCCTCGGCGCCAGGTTCACCTTCACCCGCCATTTGGTCTGGGTGCGCAACCCGCTGTTGCGCAAGGTGTTGAACCGTTTCCGACACCATTTTGAAAGCGACATGCAGTGGCAGCAGGAGCAAACCGCATGAGTCAGGCCCGACCCGCATTGATCCTCGATTTTGATGGCGCCGTGAATAACATTCCCGGCGCCCTTACCCTGCCGCTGCAAGCCTGGCAGGAGAAGATCCGTTTCGGCTGCCGCTGGGCGCAGTTCAAGGAGCTGGAGCGCGCCCTGCACGCGCAGATGCCCAGCGACTACGGCTGTGTGTTTACCGGCAGCGGTGACTATCACCACCTCAGCCAGTTGCTGTTGAACCGCCTGCCCACCCAGCAAAAGATCCAGCTGATCATTTGCGACAACCACCCGGACAACATGCGCTATCCGTTTGGTATCCATTGTGGGTCCTGGGTTTACTGGGCCAGCCGCTTGCCGCAGGTCGAGCATGTTCACGTGCTGGGCATTGGCTCGCCGGATATTTCCCTCAAGCACGCCTGGGAGAATCACTGGTCACCGCTGGTGAAACGCAAGCTGACCTACTGGAACACCAACGTCGATACGCGTTGGTTGAACTGGATCGGCGCAGGCCGCAGCAATCGGGCCTTCAGCAATGCCGACGAGTTGATGAGCGCGTTCCTGGCCCAGCTCGACCGTTCGCTGCCGGTGTATCTCTCCATTGATAAAGACGTGTTGAGCCCGGAGGTGGTGAATACCAACTGGGACCAGGGCGAGTTTCTGGAGAAGCATTTGAATGCGCTGATCGACGCATGCCAGGGCAGCATTATTGGCGCCGACATTACCGGCGATGTGTCGGCCTACCACTACCAGAGCAAGTTCAAGCGCTGGCTGAGTGCGTCGGATGGCCAGGAGGAGTTGCCGGAGAACCAGGTGGTCATCTGGCAACAGCAGCAGAATGAGTTGAACGCACGCTTGTTGACCCGTATCGATCAGAGCTGGGTCAGCGCTTAAGAATCCGCCGTAGATGGTCCAGCACCTGCTCAAACAGCTCATCGGTCAGCCAGTGGCTGTTGCTGATCGAGAGCGTCTGGGCGGCGAAGCTTTGCGCGCAGGGGATAGCGGCGCCTGGCTGTAACAGTGAAGTGAGTGCCGGGTAGCCCGGCAGCACGTGGATAAACAGGCGGGTGACGCCCAGGCCCGCGGTCCACAGCTGCGCCATGGCGGTATCGCGGGTTTGTGCGCTGGGCATCACCACCATCAGGAACGGCCAGGTGCCTTGCTGGCCCGGGGCATCGGTCAACACCGACACGCCGGGCAGGCTGTTGAGCTGCGCCACGCGGCGCAAGGCGCGCAGGCGGCCTTGCTGCAAATGCTCGGGCAAACGTGCCAGCGCGGCGGCGCCGACCTTCTGGCGATAGCCGCCCAGCCGGTGCAACGGAATATCGTTGACGGAAAAATCGTCGCCCACCGCCGCCACTTCATCGCCCCGCGCCAACGCCGCCCGCAGTGGCTTGCCATACACGTACTTCAGGCCGCGCGGCTGATACGCCACGGCGTAGCCCCACAGTTCGGCGCTGCGCTGCAGCTCCCAGCGCAGGCTGAAGGGCAAGTCCTGGCGGCATTGCCGGTGCAACGCCTGGTGCAATTCCGGATTGCGGCTGAACAGCACACCGCCTTCCGCCGTGGTCAGGCCTTTGCCCAGTGCCATGCTGAAAAAGCCGATGTCACCTTTTAGCCCGACGCTTTTACCGTCATCCAGCGCACCCATGGCTTGGGCCGCGTCTTCGATCACCGCCACGCCGAACGGCGCGGCAATGCGATTGGCGGTATCCACATCCGCCACGCGCCCGGCCAGGTGAGTGACGACGATCGCCAGGGTGTTTTCGTTGCACAACTGCGCCAACTGTTGTTCGTCGAGGTCGATGCTGCCCGGCTTTAAATCGCACGGCACCACGCGCAAAGGCGGGCAGTGATGGGCCGCCAGGGCCACCAGCGGGCAGGTATAGGCAGGCACGATCAGTTCGGTGCGCCCGGGCATGCGCTGCTGCAGCACGCGCAGCGCCATGATCAGGGCGGCGGTGCCGGAGCAGGGCAGGGCCGGCAGCGGAATATCGAGTTGGCGGGCCAGGTCGCGGGCCAGGTCGCCCGAGCGGTTGAACAAATCCTGCCAGCGCAGGGGAAGCCCCGCCGTCGGCGGGATCTCCCGTTGGCCGGCCACGCGGGTCATGACGCCAGCGTCTGCGAGGGCTCGGCCTCGACGGTCTTGCTCTCTTTGTCTTCGCTGCGGGCCAGGCACAGGATGCCCGCAATGATCAGCGCGCCACCGACGATTTTCGGCAGGGTCAACGTGTCGTTGAACAGCCAGACAGAGATCAGCGTCACGCTGATCAGCTCAAGGTGTGAGGCCGCAAACGCCGGGCCGACTGGCGCGTATTTGAGCAGGGTCATCCAGGTAAAGAACGCGCCGATGTAGCCAACGAATGCACCGTAGATCCATGGCGCGCCGAACACGCGTATCAGCCAGGCGGCGTCCATCGTCAGTGGCTCGGCATGAATCGAGGCGAATTTGAAACTGACCTGCGCCAAGGTATCGAAAATGATCAGCGACAGAAAACCCAGGATATAAAACCGTTTCATTACTCAAACCCCACGACGGTCACGCCACAGGCGATCAGCAGGATGCCGATCAACCGCCACTTGCTCAGGCTTTCCTTGAACAGGAAACGGCCCGCAATCATGATCACCACAATATTGATGGAACCCAGCATTACGCCCACCGACAGCGGTACCAGCGTCAGGAAGGCCAGCCACAGCACGAATTCGAATACATAGCAGATGATGCCAAGCCAGATCCACGGGCGCTTGAGCATATGGCGCCAGTGGGCCATGCCGTTATGCTCGGCGCTGGCGGAGGCTGCGGCTTTGAACGCCAACTGGCCGGACGTATCAACGATAACGTTGAGGATCCAGAGGATGATGGTTAATTGGCTCATGTGTTCCCGTGTCGTCTGCTGGTACGGCTAGTCGCTTACGATACAGGAGCATGCCGATACAGTTGCTCGAGTTTGCCGAACGAACAGCGTCTGTTCAGCTTGCGCCCGGTCAGGGCGGAGAGGTTTCCCCGTTCCACTCGCAATAGCAGCCTACCGCCAGGGTGTGGGTCGCATTGACCTCGCGCCCGCCTTCGAGGGCTTGCAGGATGGGTTCGATAAAGCTGTTGCTCGAATTACACGTCAGCCCTTCGCTGTAGGGCCCGAAATACGCCAGTTTGCCACTGCGGTCCCAGATGCCCACGGCGGGGCTGGCAGGCAGGTGTTGAGCGCCGGGCACGGCCTTGAGGGGCTTCATTGCGCCGAGGGTGGCGGGCAGTTGGCCGTGGCTGCCGGCTTTTTGCAGGGAATAGAACTCCACGCCCTGGGGCGCGTACTGCTCGATCAGCTCGCCGAGGTGCTGCTGGTTGCCGACGTTGCACGGGCAGGCCGGGTCCCAGAAGTGCACCAGGCGGATGGGGCCGGGGCCGGCAAGCTCGGCGGGCAGGCTCAGGCTGTCACCGGAAAACACCGCCGTATGCTCACTGAACGCCCGCAGGTAGCGCCCCTGGAACCAGTCATACGCCGCCCATAACACGCCGGCGCAAATAATCACGATCAGGCTGGCGAAGAGGGTGGTGCGGTAGGGCTGTCGCATCTGGATCAATCCTCGGAGGACGCGTAGCTTGCCATGCTTGCCCTGACAGATGAATATCGCGGCTCGATATTCATCTGTTCAACGCGTTGAAGCCACAGTCTGGAAGTTCTTATGCCCGTTACGTTTGACCCTGATCATCTACGCGAAAGCTTGCAGCCCCTGGTGGACGCGCAGCCGCTTTCTGCCGAGGCCCGGGTCTACCAGCGCTTCTACGGCCTCGACCTGGCGGCCCGCAAGGTGCCGGCAACAAGCCGCCTGGGGCGCTTTGCGGTGGACGGGTTCGAGGTGGTCTGCCAGGTCTGGTGGCCGCCCGTTCCGGTGGCGACGATGTTCCTGTTCCATGGCTTCTACGACCATATGGGCCTGTACCGCAACGCCGTGGATTGGGCGCTGGACCAGGGCTTTGTGGTCATCGCCTGCGACTTGCCGGGCCATGGCCTGTCCAGCGGCGAGCGGGCCAGCATCGATGATTTTGCGGTGTACCAGGACGTGGTGCAGGCGCTGTTTGAACAGGCCAGTGCCCTGCAATTGCCGCAGCCGTGGCATTTGTTCGGGCAAAGCACCGGCGGCGCTATCGTGGTGGATCACCTGCTGAATCACGGCGCAGAAAGCCCGGCCCAGGGCAAGACCTTCCTGCTGTCACCCTTGGTGCGGCCTCGCGCCTGGGGCTGGTCGCAGCTCAGTTATTACCTGCTCCGGCCATTCGTCAAAGGCATCGCCCGGCGCTTCAGCGATAACACCAACGACCCGCTGTTCAAGCCGTTCCTGGAGGCCGACCCGTTGCAGCCTCGGCAGCTGCCGACCGCCTGGGTGGGCGCCCTGGCGCGCTGGATCAAGCGCATCGAAGCGGCGCCACGCAGTACGCGACGGCCGTTGATCGTGCAGGGCGAGGAAGACATGACGGTGGACTGGCAGCACAACCTGAAGGTGTTGCGTAGCAAATTCGACCAGCCGGAAGTGTTGATGCTGCCGCGCGGCAGGCATCATTTGGCGAATGAGATTCCAGAGATTCGGCAGCAATACTTCAGGTTTCTCACCGACCACCTGAAATAACGCTGTTCCCTGTGGGAGCAGGCAAGCCAGCTCCCACATCGTTTACGGTGCCAGGCTTGAGGTGCTTTGCCCTACCGCCAGCCCGGCCCGAATCGCCGCCAGAGCCGCCTTGTAGTAAGCCTTGCCCTCCGGCGACTCCGCGAACGTCGCGAACTCTTCCAGCTCCGGGTCGGACAAATCCCGGTAGACGTACAGCAGCGTGTTGTTCAGGTCATTGCCAATCTGCTGCATCAGCCGCTCGCGCTGACCGTTCAACATGCCTTGGGCCTGACCGCCGCCCAACAGGCCGGGAATCATCTGGCTCAAACTGTCAGCGGCCACACCGGCGATCGCCAGGCTGACTTCAGCCCCGGCTTCCCGCGCGGGCAGGGCCTGGGCCAGGTGGCCGATGATCAGGCTGCGGGTGGCGTCGGCTTCCATATGCGGCAAGCCCTGGGCATTCTTTGCCAGTTGATCGCGACGGGTCGCCAGCAGCTCGGCGGCGACAATCTTGCGGCCAAGGGGCGACTGGAAAAAGGCCAGGGCCGGCTTCGGGTCTGCCAGGTTCTTGCGCAGCTGTGCCTCGGCCCGCTGGTCTACCGACTGGGGCGCAAAGCGTTTATTGCTGTTGTCCACCAGCGCCTGATACACGGCGGGCGGCAAGCTGTTGCGGTAGCGTTGCTGGGCGGCACTGAGGGCGTCATTAAAATGCGCGCGCTGGTCTGCCCAGCCGGCGACCTTGTACAACTGGTCATGGCCGTCTGCCCAAGCGGGCAAAACGCAGAACATCAGCAGGGAAAAAAACAAACAACGCATAGGGACTCCTGTCAGTCGGCCACTATTGTCCGTGTCGGGCGTAGGATTTGTCGAGAAATCCTATCGGTCACCTGACTAAAGTGTATTCAGACGCTCGGCGGCTCTGTCGGATTCACAGGCGTATGGATACTATGCGCGCCATGCCCATACCCTCCGATCACCCGCTGCTGTTACGCATTGTCGATGACCTGGCCGCACAAGGCTGGTCGCAGCAGAATATCTTCCTGCCCGAGGCTCTGACCCTCGAACTCGCGGCTGAGTGCCATAAACGCGCCGCTGAAGGTGAATTGGCACCGGCAGCCGTCGGACGCGGGCCGTCCCAGGAGATTCGCGAGGGCATTCGGGGTGACCATATCCAGTGGCTGGAGCCGGGCGAAGTAGTGGCCTGCGACAACTATCTGGAGTTGATGGACAGCCTGCGGGTGGCGATGAACCGGGGTCTGTTCCTGGGCCTGGAAGACTTCGAAAGCCACTTCGCGATGTACCCGCCTGGGGCGTTTTACCTCAGGCATGTGGACCGCTTTCGCGATGACGACCGGCGCATGGTGTCGGCGGTGATCTACTTGAACAACGCCTGGCTGCCGGAGCACGGTGGCCAGTTGCGCATGTACCTCAAGGGCGACGTCGAATACGATGTGGTGCCCACCGGCGGTTGCCTGGTGGTGTTCCTGTCGGGGGAAATCCCCCATGAAGTCCTGCCCGCCACCCGCGAACGCCTGTCCCTCACCGGCTGGTTTCGCCGGCGGGGTAACGAGCCGTTCTGATGATGCAAAAGATTCTGGTCAGCCGCTGCCTGCTGGGGCACCGGGTACGCTACGACGGAGGAGCCAGCGGGCCTTTCGACCAATTGGCCGCGTGGCAGGCCGAAGGGCGAGTGGTTGCCGTGTGCCCGGAAGTGGCGGGTGGCTTGCCGACGCCGCGCCCGTCTGCCGAGATTCCGGGCGGGCAGGGGGTTGATGTCTGGGAGGGCCGCGCCCAGGTGCTGACGGCCCAGGGCGAAGACTTCAGCGAAGCCTTCCTCGAGGGGGCCCGCCAGGCGCTGGCGTTGGTGCAGCGCCACGGCATCCGTATCGCCGTGCTCAAGGCCAACAGCCCGTCTTGCGGCAACCTGCTGACCTATGACGGCACGTTTACCGGCGTGAAGGTGACCGGCGAAGGCGTGACGGCGGCGCTGCTCAAGCGCCATGGGGTGCTGGTGTTCAGTGAACTGGAGTTGCCCGAGGCGGCCGCGGCCCTGGCAAAACTCTCAAGCCCGACATAGATCAAAATGTGGGAGCTGGCCGAGTCGTTTATTCGGCCTTGGCCACCGGCTTGCTCGCATCCATCCCGAACCATTTCTCCGACAGCGCCGTCAGCCGGCCATCGGCCTTCACCCGTTGCAGGGCCTTGTCCAGGCTGGCCTTGAACGCCGGGTTACCTTTCTGGAACGGAATCGCCAGGCTCAACGTCGGGCCCACATCTGCGCCTCCCTTCACCGGTAACTCGCTGTCGCGAATCGCGTAGGGAATCAGCAACCGGTCACTGATGGCCGCGTCGATCTGTTGGTCGGCGACGTCCTTGATCGGCTGTTTGGCATCGGCATAACTGCGCAAATCAACGCCTTCGGCGGTGCGCGCCTGCTCGACAAACTGACTGCCCTGGGCCACGCCCAATGCCTTGCCCTTGAGCGCCGCAAAGCTGCCCAGCGGGCGTTGTTCCTGCTTGCGCACGATGAGCTGTGCGCTGGAGTAGCTGTAGGGTTCGCTGAAGTCGAAACGATCCGCCAGTTCAGGAGTCATAGCGATATGGTTGATTGCCACGTCGTACTTGGCGCTTTCTACGCCGGGCAGCAAGTCGGCGGCATCGACGGTGATAAAGGAGGGGCGTACGTCCATTTCCTTGGCCAGTAATTCACCCAACTCCACTTCAAAGCCGGTGAGTTTGTCGCCTTCCTTGAAGTTGAATGGCGGGGTATTGGCTTCCAGGGCGATGCGCAGTTCCCCACGGTCAAACACATCGTCGATCAGTTCGGCATGGGCCAAGGGGCTCATAAGGGGCAGTAAAAGTAACAGGCCAGGCAGGAAACGCATGGTCTCTCCTAAAGAATTCGAATGAGCGAGGCGTTGTTCAAGCTCGCTTTGCTATGGTGTTGAGTGCCTTGGACAGCAATTTGTCGCGAAGTTGTCATAACCCTACAGATTTCCCGGAAAAACTGGAGAAGTGAATGAAAGCTCTTTTGTCTCGTGCAACCCTCGCCAGCCTGCTATTGGGCGCTTCGATGCTGGCAACCGCCGCCGATGGCATCCCGCGTAGCGCGCCGCCAGAAGGTGCCAAGGTGTTTATCGTGTCGCCGAAAGATGGCGCCACTGTCGACAAGACCTTCACCGTGAAATTCGGCATGGAAGGCCTGAAACTGGCCCCGGCCACCAGCCAGGACCCGGGCACCGGCCACCACCATCTGCTGATCGACCAGAAAGAATTGCCTGACGCCAGCGTGCCGATCCCGGCCACCGACACCGTGATCCACTACGGTAAGGCCCAGACCGAAACCGAGCTGACCCTCACCCCGGGCAAGCACACGCTGCAACTGGTCGCCGGCGACAAACTGCACATGCAGTTCAACCCGACTGTAGCCTCGAAAGTCATCACGGTTAACGTCAAGTAAGATTTGTTCAGACAAAAAAAGGGAGACCCGAGGGTCTCCCTTTTTTGTGCGCGTTTAACGATTAGAACAACACGCGGCTACGGATAGTGCCGTTGATGTGTTGCAGCTTCTCTTGCGCCAGGTCCGAGTACTCGGCGTCTACGTCGATAACCACGTAGCCGACTTTCTCGTTGGTCTGCAGGAACTGACCGGAAATGTTGATGCCGTTTTCCGCGAAGACCTTGTTGATCTCCATCATCACGCCAGGGATGTTCTGGTGGATGTGCAGCAGACGGTGCTTGCCAGGGTGAGCCGGCAGCGCTACTTCCGGGAAGTTGACCGAGGACACCGACGTACCGTTGTCGCTGTACTTGACCAGTTTCTCCGACACTTCCAGGCCGATGTTGGCTTGGGCTTCAGCGGTGGAGCCGCCGATGTGCGGGGTCAGGATCACGTTGTCCAGGCCACGCAGCGGGCTTTCGAAGATGTCGTCGTTAGAGCGTGGCTCTACCGGGAACACGTCGATGGCGGCGCCGATCAGGTGCTTGTCCTTGATCGCGTCGGCCAGGGCGTCCAGCTCGACCACGGTGCCGCGTGCGGCGTTGATCAGGATCCCGCCCTTCTTGATGGCGCGGATTTCCTTCTCGCCGATCATCCACTGGGTCTCAGCGGTTTCCGGTACGTGCAGGGTCACGATGTCGGACATACCCAGCAGCTCGGTCAGGCTCGACACCTGAGTGGCGTTGCCCAGCGGCAGCTTGGTCAGGGTGTCGTAGAAGAACACCTGCATGCCCAGGCCTTCGGCCAATACCGACAGTTGAGTGCCGATCGAGCCGTAACCGACGATACCCAGCTTCTTGCCGCGGATTTCGAAGGAGTTGGCTGCGCTCTTGATCCAGCCGCCACGATGGCAGGAAGCGTTCTTCTCGGGAATGCCGCGCAACAGCAGGATCGCCTCGGCCAACACCAGTTCGGCTACGGAACGGGTGTTGGAGTACGGTGCGTTGAACACCGCGATGCCGCGCTCGCGCGCTGCGTTGAGGTCGACCTGGTTGGTGCCGATGCAGAAACAGCCGACAGCCACCAACTTCTTGGCGTGATCGAAGATCTCTTCGGTCAGCTGAGTACGGGAGCGAATGCCGATAAAGTGCGCGTCGGCGATCTTTTCCTTTAACTGGGCTTCCGGCAGAGAACTGGTGATGTACTCAATGCTGGAGTACCCAGCGGCTTTCAGAACGTCGACAGCCGATGGGTGGACGCCTTCCAGAAGAAGGAACTTGATCTTGCTCTTATCGAGAGAAGTCTTGCTCATCTGCGTAAACCTGTATCCCGGAGAAAAATGGCAGGGAATCGGACAGCGGGGAGCTGACCCGGACGGCAGGAAAGCCGTCACCGCAGAACGCCCTTGGGCACTATCCTGCGGGGGCGGTATGCTAGCATACGTGCCCCGCTAAACACCCATTCCTGCGACGTGAAGCGTTCTCAGGATGACCATGAATTGTTCGAGAGTTCTGTCGATGACCCATCCTGCCCTGATTGATGAGCTGAAGACCCTGGTTGAGCCTGGCAAGGTCCTGACCGATGCTGACTCCCTTGAGGCTTACGGCAAGGACTGGACCAAGCATTTCGCGCCGGCCCCGGTCGCCATCGTCTTCCCGAAGACCACCGAACAGGTGCAGGCCATCGTCCGTTGGGCCAATGAACACAAGGTGGCGCTGGTGCCGTCCGGTGGCCGCACCGGCCTGTCGGCCGCTGCCGTTGCAGCGAATGGCGAAGTGGTTGTGTCCTTCGACTATATGAACCAGATCCTCGACGTGAACCTTACCGACCGCACCGCCGTGTGTCAGCCGGGCGTGGTCACCAAGCAATTGCAGAACGTCGCCGAAGAAAAAGGCCTGTATTACCCGGTGGACTTCGCCTCGTCCGGTTCCAGCCAGATTGGCGGCAATATCGGCACCAATGCCGGCGGGATCAAGGTCATTCGCTACGGAATGACCCGTAACTGGGTAGCCGGCATGAAGGTCGTCACCGGCAAGGGCGACCTGCTGGAACTGAACAAAGACCTGATCAAGAACGCCACCGGCTACGACATGCGCCAGCTGTTCATCGGCGCTGAAGGCACCCTGGGCTTTGTGGTGGAAGCCACCATGCGCCTGGACCGTGCGCCGAAAAACCTCACCGCCATGGTGCTGGGCACCACCGATTTCGACTCGATCATGCCGGTGCTGCACGCCTTCCAGAGCAAGCTGGACCTGACTGCCTTCGAGTTCTTCTCCGACAAGGCCCTGGCCAAAGTCCTCGGCCGTGGCGACGTGCCGGCGCCGTTCGAGTCCGACTGCCCGTTCTACGCGCTGCTGGAATTTGAAGCGACCACGGAAGAGGTTGCCAACCAGGCCCTGGAAACCTTCGAGCACTGCGTCGAGCAGGGCTGGGTGCTGGACGGCGTGATGAGCCAGAGCGAAACCCAACTGCACAACCTGTGGAAGCTGCGCGAGTACATCTCCGAGACCATTTCCCACTGGACCCCGTACAAGAACGACATTTCGGTGACTGTGTCGAAAGTGCCGGCATTCCTGAAGGAAATCGACGCGATCGTCGGCGAACACTACCCGGACTTCGAAATTGTCTGGTTCGGCCACATCGGCGACGGCAACCTGCACTTGAACATCCTCAAGCCGGAAAACCTGAGCAAGGACGAGTTCTTCGCCAAGTGCGCCACCGTCAACAAGTGGGTGTTCGAGACCGTGCAGAAGTACAACGGCTCGATCTCCGCCGAACACGGCGTGGGCATGACCAAGCGCGATTACCTGACCTACAGCCGTTCGCCGGTTGAAATTGAATACATGAAGGCAGTGAAAGCGGTGTTCGACCCTAACGGGATCATGAACCCGGGCAAGATTTTCGCTGTTTAACAGTCCCTGAAGGAGTCGGTCCATGAGCTACCAGCACAAGTATGTCGACGGCACCAATATTCACTTTCCCCTGGGGAAAGTGGTGTGCATCGGGCGTAACTACGCCGAACACGCCAAGGAACTGGATAACCCGGTACCGACCGAGCCGCTGCTGTTTATCAAGCCAGGCAGCTGCGTGGTGGCGCTGGAAGGCGGTTTCGCCATCCCTGCCGAGCGCGGTTCGGTGCACTACGAAGCGGAAATCGCGGTGTTGATCGGCAAGCCGTTGTCGACCAAGCCCAGCCGTGAGGAAGTGCTGGACGCCATCTCCGGTTTTGCCCCGGCCCTGGACCTGACCCTGCGGGACAAACAGGCCGAGCTGAAAGCCAAGGGCCTGCCGTGGGAAATCGCCAAGTCGTTTGATGGCGCGGCGGTGATTGCCCCGTTCGTCGTCGGCAGCACCTTCCCGGACGTGACCGACATCGGCATTCGCCTGACCATCAATGGCGAAGTGCGCCAGGACGGCAACAGCGCGATCATGCTCAACCCGATCATTCCGATGATCCAGTACATGGCCGGCTGCTTCTCGCTGCAGGCCGGGGATGTGATCCTCACGGGTACACCGGCAGGCGTGGGCCCGCTGAATGTGGGGGATGAGCTGGTGCTGGAATTGCCGGGTGTGAGCCGCTTCGAAAGCAGCGTGCGCTAAGACACTGGCAAAAATGTGGGAGCCGGGCTTGCCCGCGATGACGGTGTGTCAGTCGCCTTAAATGTTGACTGACCCGCCGCCATCGCGGGCAAGCCCGGCTCCCACATTGTTTTGTGTTTGTCTGGAAATATCGGTTTTTGCATTTTTTTCACACCCCATCCGGATAATCCTTAGCCTCCTGCGCGCGGACCCTCTGATCCTGTGCTATCCCCTAAAGCTGACTTTCTGGAAAGCGTAATGGCCGTGCCTCTCCCATCTGTAAAACCTACGCTGCGTTCCCGCCTCGCCATGCGCTGGTATTCCTGGTTGTTCCTGGCTGGCGCGATCATCTATGGCGTGGCCTGGGCGATGCACTGGGACGATCGCGGCTTGTTGTGGGTGGCGGAGCGCTTCGAAACCCCGACCGAGCGTCTGGAAAGCGTCTGGCTCCCGGACTATCACGCGGTGATTGACGCCAAGCTGTTACCCGGCATGGAGAAAGACGAAGCCTCGGACCTGGCCTATAACCCGCAGACCAAAACCCTGTTTTCGGTGATGGGCAAGAACCCATTCCTGGTTGAGTTGACCCTGCAAGGCGACGTGCTGCGCAAGATGCCACTCAACGGCTGGAACAACCCGGAAGGCGTGACCATGATGGAAAACGGCCTGATGGCCGTGGTCGATGAGCGCCAGCACAGCCTGACCATCATCAAGGTCGACCCCCAGACCCAGCAGTTGAACAAAGCCGACTTCCCGTCCTATGACCTCGGCCCTTCGAAAGACCAGAACAAAGCCTTCGAGGCGATCACCTGGGACAAGCGCAACCAACAGCTGATTCTCGGCGAAGAGCGGCCACCGGCGCTGTTCACCTGGAAAAGCGACGGCAGCCAGACGCTCACCGGCGACAAGCAAAAGCTCGCCAACAGTGAGTTGGACATGCGCAACCTCTCGGCGCTGACGGTCGACCCGCGCACCGGCCATCTGCTGGCGCTGTCGGCCGATTCCCACCTGCTGCTGGAGCTGGACGAGAAGGGCGAGCAAGTCAGCTTCATGACCTTGCTCGGCGGCTTCAATGGCTTGAAGAACACCATTCCCCGTGCCGAAGGCGTGACGATGGACGAGAACGGCACGCTGTACATCGTCAGCGAGCCGAATCTGTTCTATCGATTCGAGAAGCAGGCACAGTAGTTCGATTACGTCAGATTTTTCTCTATCTGCGGCATACGCCAGACACCCGGGGCGTTTAAGTTTAAATTCAGGCGACCGTGATATTCATTCGCCAGTTTTCACTTTGAGCCCCGCCCTGATGCGTCGACTTGCCCGTCCCAAACCTGCTTTTTTCATTCTGATCCTGATCGCCCTGGTGGCTGTCGGCGTGGTCGCTCAGCAACTGCGCCTGTTCGAGCGTGCCTGGTTTAACTGGCAGTCGTGGCGCCATCCCGCCGGTGAGCATTCCATTGGCCTGGGGGATTATCAGGTGAGCCTGGAAGCACAGGTGATCGACGGCCTCAACGATGATGTCTCGGCCCTGACCTTTGATCCGGTGCGCAACAGCCTGTTTACCGTCACCAACAAAAACGCCGAGCTGGTCGAGCTGTCCCTGGACGGCAAAATCCTGCGGCGTATTGCGCTGGTGGGCTTTGGCGATGCCGAGGCTGTGGAGTACATCAGCGACAACACCTACGTCATCAGCGACGAGCGCCAACAGCGGCTGATCAAGGTCCACGTGGATGACGACACCCGGTTCCTCGACGCCGCCGACGCCGAGCAAATGACCCTCGGCGTGCACCTGGGCGGCAACAAGGGTTTCGAAGGCCTGGCCTATGACTCGGTGGGCAAGCGCCTGTTTGTGGCCAAGGAACGCGACCCGATGCTGATATACGAGGTCCACGGCTTTCCCCATTTCAAACCGGAAAAAACCTACTCGGTGCACGTGATCAACAACCCCAAGCGCGATGCCGGGTTGTTTGTGCGCGACCTGTCGAGCCTGCAATACGATGAGCGCAGCGGCCATCTGCTGGCGCTGTCGGATGAGTCATTCCTGGTGCTGGAACTGGATATCGACGGTCGTCCCCTGAGCAGTCTGTCGCTGCTCAAGGGGCGCCATGGCCTGAAGCAGCGCGTGCCTCAGGCCGAAGGGATTGCCATGGACAACGACGGCACGTTGTACATGGTCAGTGAGCCCAACTTGTTCTATGTGTTCAAGAAGCCGCTTACGCCTTGAGGGTTTTCACGCCTTCCGGGGTGCCCAGCAGCAATACGTCAGCCGGGCGGGCTGCGAACAAACCGTTGGTGACCACGCCGACGATGGCATTGATCGAGCGCTCCAGCGTCACCGGATCAGTGATCTGCATGTTGAACACGTCGATGATGATGTTGCCGTTGTCGGTCAGCACGCCTTCGCGGTACACCGGGTCGCCGCCCAGCTTCACCAGCTCGCGGGCCACGTGGCTGCGGGCCATAGGGATCACTTCCACGGGCAGCGGGAACGCGCCGAGTACCGGCACCAGTTTGCTGGCGTCGGCGATGCAGATGAAGGTCTTGGCCACGGCCGCGACGATCTTCTCGCGGGTCAGGGCTGCGCCGCCGCCCTTGATCAGGTTCAGGTGGGCGTCGCTTTCATCGGCGCCGTCGACGTAGAACTCCAGGTCGCTGACGGTGTTCAGCTCATACACCGGAATACCGTGGCCCTTGAGCCGTGCAGCCGTGGCTTCGGAGCTGGCGACCGCGCCGTCGAACGCGCCCTTGTGCAGGGCCAGCGCATCGATAAAGCAATTGGCGGTGGAACCGGTGCCGACACCGACGATGCTTTTATCGTCGAGTTTAGGAAGGATTAAATCGACGGCGGCCTGGGCCACTGCCTGTTTGAGTTGATCCTGGGTCATGCGGGCTCCGGAACGGGCGGGGAGTAAAGAGGGGCGCGAGTATAACCCAACAAAACCTCGGTTTTCGTGTGGTCGCCCGGCCAAACGCTGGGTTAGACTCCTTGGCCCTGCCCAACCCGCCCAGTGATGCTTTCCGATGCTTGAACAGTACGTCAAAAAGATCCTCACCTCGCGCGTTTACGACGTTGCCGTAGAAACCCCGCTGCAGACCGCCCGCCAGCTCTCCGAGCGGCTGGGCAACACGGTCTGGCTCAAGCGCGAAGACTTGCAGCCGGTGTTCTCGTTCAAGATTCGCGGCGCCTACAACAAGTTGACCCAACTGAGCGCCGAAGAGCGTGCACGCGGCGTGGTCACCGCCTCGGCGGGCAACCACGCCCAGGGCCTGGCCCTGGCGGCCAAGGTGCTGGGGGTCAAGGCCACCATCGTGATGCCCAAGACCACCCCCGAGATCAAGGTCGAAGGCGTGCGCTCCCGTGGCGGCAAAGTGGTGCTGCACGGGGATTCTTTCCCGGAAGCCCTGGCGTATTCGCTGAAGCTGGTCGACGAAAAAGGCTACGTCTACATTCACCCCTACGATGATCCGCACACCATTGCCGGGCAGGGCACCGTGGCGATGGAGATCCTGCGCCAGCACCCGGGGCCACTGGACGCGATTTTCGTCCCGGTGGGCGGCGGCGGCCTGATCGCCGGTATTGCGGCGTACGTGAAGTACCTGCGGCCCGAAATCAAGATCATCGGCGTCGAGCCGGACGACTCCAACTGCCTGCAAGCCGCCATGGCCGCGGGCGAACGCGTGGTATTGCCGACCGTGGGCATCTTCGCCGACGGCGTGGCGGTGGCGCAGATCGGCCAGCACACCTTCGACATCTGCAAGGATTACGTGGATGAAGTGATCACCGTCAGCACTGATGAAATCTGCGCGGCGATCAAGGACATCTACGACGACACCCGCTCGATCACAGAACCTGCCGGCGCCCTGGGCGTGGCGGGTATCAAGAAATACGTCGAGACCCGTGGCATCACCGGGCAAACCCTGGTGGCCATCGATTCCGGGGCCAACGTCAACTTCGACCGCCTGCGCCACGTGGCCGAGCGCGCCGAGCTGGGTGAAGGCCGCGAAGCCATCATCGCCGTGACCATCCCCGAGAAGCCGGGCAGCTTCAAGGCCTTCTGCGAAGCCGTGGGCAAGCGCCAGATCACCGAATTCAACTACCGCTACCACTCCGGCCGTGAGGCGCACATTTTTGTCGGCGTGCAGACCCACCCGGAAAACGACCCACGCAGCGCGCTGATCGCCAGCCTCACCAGCCAGGGTTTCCCGGTGCTGGACCTGACGGAAAACGAACTGGCCAAGCTGCACATCCGTCATATGGTCGGCGGCCATGCGGCGCACGTCAGCGATGAAGTGGTGTTCCGCTTCGAATTCCCGGAGCGTCCGGGGGCGCTGTTCAACTTTCTTAACAAATTGGGCGGGCGCTGGAACATCTCGATGTTCCACTATCGCAACCACGGCGCCGCCGACGGGCGTGTAGTGGCGGGCCTGCAAGTGCCGGCGGACGAGCGTCACCTGGTGCCAGCGGCGCTGGAGGCCATTGGCTACCCATACTGGGATGAAAGTGATAACCCGGCCTACCAGCTGTTCCTCGGTTGAGCGACTACGCTGACTGGGCGGCCTTCAAGGAATCGAGAACATGGAAACGCTGACCACCCTTAGAGTTATCCACATCGCGGCCACGGTGTTGCTGCTGCTCAGCGGCATTGCGCTGGCGGTGCTGGCCTGGCGCAAACGCAGCGCAGGGCCTGCCTATACCGTGCAGCGGCCGTGGGTGTTTGTGTGGCTGTTGATGGGCATTTGCGTGGTGAGCATGCCGTTCACCGGCTGGTGGCTGGTGCACTTGATCGGCTGGCCGCTGGGGCAAACGTGGATTCTGGGCTCCAGCGTGATCTACACCGTGGCGGCGCTGAGCTGGTTCTGGCTGGTGGCGCGGCTTAATCGACTGCGGTTGGGCGGGGCGGGGAGTGTGAACTTCACCGTGGCGCTGGCGGTGGTGAGCCTGGTGGGGTTTGTGGCGATTGCCGGGTTGATGGGCGCCAAGCCGGTTTAAGGGCTGGTAAAACACTTGTGGTGAGCGGGCGTGCCTCGCGCGGGGCAAGCCCGCTCACCACAAAAAACCGATCAATGCAGGTTATCAGCCGCGCAGGGTGATCACCGGCCAGCCACGCTTTTCGGCTTCAGCGCGCAGATTCGGATCCGGATCCACCGCCACCGCATGCGTCACCTGCTCCAGCAGCGGCAGGTCATTCATCGAGTCGCTATAGAAGTAGCTGTCCTCCAGGTTGTACCCGGTCTCTTCCAGCCAACGATTCAAGCGCGTCACCTTGCCCTCGCGAAAGCACGGGATATCCGTACTGCGCCCGGTGTAACGGCCATCCTGCATCTCGCATTCCGTGGCAATCAGGGTTTCAACCCCCAACCGCTCGGCAATCGGTGCGGTCACAAAGCGGTTGGTCGCGGTGATGATTACCAGCTTGTCGCCCGCCGCCCGGTGCTTGGCCAGCAATTCAACCGCCTGGGGCAGCAGGATCGGCTCGATGCAGTCGCGCATGTAGTCGCGGTGCCATTCATCCAGCTGAGCCATTTCGGTGCGGCCGAGGATTTCCAGGCAGAAGTTCAGGTACTCGGCGTTATCCAGCTTGCCGGCCAGGTAATCCTGGTAGAACTCATCGTTGCGGGCCTTGTAGGCCACCGCGTCGAGAATCCCGCGTTCACAGAGGTAATCGCCCCAGGCGTGATCGCTGTCACCCCCCAAAAGCGTGTTGTCCAAGTCGAATAAAGCCAGGCGCATTGCAGTTACTCGCTGAAAAGTCTGTAAAAAGGCGTCCAGAATACGGTCTTTTCACAAGAGTGCACATAAGGTAAGCAGCCTCGTTGCCGCTGTATCAATCTTTGTGGAACAATGCGGTGACATGCGTTTGCGAGGTTGTTGCCGTGATCGACCCCGATGGTTTCCGTCCTAATGTCGGGATTATTCTTACGAATGATGCCGGACAGGTGCTATGGGCTCGCCGTATCAACCAAGATGCCTGGCAGTTTCCTCAAGGCGGAATCAACCCCGACGAAACCCCTGAAGACGCCTTGTACCGTGAGTTGAACGAAGAAGTAGGCCTGGAACGCGAAGATGTGCAAATTCTGGCCTGCACCCGAGGCTGGTTGCGCTATCGTTTGCCGCAACGTCTGGTCCGCACCCACAGCCAACCGCTGTGCATCGGCCAGAAACAGAAATGGTTTCTCCTGCGCCTGATCTCCAACGAGCAGCGGGTGCGGATGGATTTGACCGGTAAACCGGAGTTCGATGGCTGGCGCTGGGTCAGTTATTGGTATCCGTTGGGCCAGGTGGTGACATTCAAGCGCGAGGTTTATCGTCGCGCTCTTAAAGAGCTTGCCCCGCGCCTTTTAGCGCGCGACTGACGACGGAGTTCGACCCCGAGCCATGCTCAATACGCTGCGCAAGATCGTCCAGGAAGTTAACTCCGCCAAGGATCTCAAGGCGGCGTTGGGGATTATTGTGTTGCGCGTCAAGGAAGCCATGGGCAGCCAGGTCTGCTCGGTTTACCTGCTGGACCCCGAGACCAACCGTTTTGTCCTGATGGCCACCGAGGGCTTGAACAAGCGCTCCATCGGCAAGGTCAGCATGGCGCCCAATGAAGGTCTGGTGGGCCTGGTGGGGACGCGTGAAGAACCCCTGAACCTCGAAAATGCGGCCGATCACCCGCGTTATCGCTACTTTGCCGAAACCGGCGAAGAGCGTTACGCCTCGTTCCTCGGTGCGCCGATCATTCACCACCGCCGCGTTGTCGGCGTGTTGGTCATCCAGCAAAAAGAACGCCGCCAGTTCGACGAAGGTGAAGAAGCCTTCCTCGTGACCATGAGCGCGCAGCTCGCCGGGGTTATCGCCCACGCCGAGGCCACCGGTTCGATTCGCGGCCTGGGGCGCCAGGGCAAAGGCATCCAGGAAGCCAAGTTCGTCGGCGTGCCGGGTTCGCCGGGTGCTGCCGTCGGTACTGCCGTGGTCATGCTGCCGCCGGCAGACCTGGACGTGGTGCCGGACAAGACCGTCACCGACATCGACGCTGAAATCATCCTGTTCAAGACCGCCCTCGAAGGCGTGCGCAATGACATGCGCACCCTGTCGACCAAGCTGGCCACCCAGTTGCGGCCTGAAGAGCGGGCGCTGTTCGACGTGTACCTGATGATGCTCGACGACGCGTCCTTGGGCAGCGAAGTCAAGGACGTGATCAAGACCGGCCAGTGGGCCCAGGGCGCGCTGCGCCAGGTGGTCACCGATCACGTCAACCGTTTCGAATTGATGGACGACGCCTATCTGCGCGAACGCGCCTCCGACGTGAAAGACCTCGGTCGCCGTCTGCTGGCCTACCTGCAGGAAGAGCGCTCGACCACCCTGGTGTACCCCGACAACACCATCCTGATCAGTGAAGAGCTGACCGCCACCATGCTCGGCGAAGTGCCGGAAGGCAAACTGGTGGGCCTGGTCTCGGTACTGGGTTCGGGCAACTCCCACGTCGCGATCCTGGCCCGGGCCATGGGCATTCCGACGGTGATGGGCCTGGTGGACCTGCCGTATTCCAAGGTCGACGGCATCGAAATGATCGTCGACGGCTACCACGGCGAGGTCTATACCAACCCCAGCGAAGTGCTGCGCAAGCAATACGCCGAAGTGGTGGAAGAAGAACGCCAGCTGTCCCAGGGCCTCGACGCCCTGCGGGAATTGCCGTGCGTGACCCTCGACGGCCACCGTGTACCGCTGCTGGTCAACACCGGCCTGCTGGCGGACGTGGCCCGTGCGCAACAGCGTGGCGCCGAAGGGGTGGGACTGTACCGCACCGAAGTGCCGTTCATGATCAATCAGCGTTTTCCGAGTGAGAAGGAGCAGCTGGCGATTTATCGCGAGCAACTGTCCGCCTTCCATCCGTTACCGGTGACCATGCGCAGCCTGGACATTGGCGGCGACAAGTCACTGTCGTATTTCCCGATCAAGGAAGACAACCCCTTCCTTGGCTGGCGCGGTATTCGCGTTACCCTCGACCACCCTGAAATCTTCCTCGTCCAGACCCGCGCCATGCTCAAGGCCAGCGAAGGCCTGAACAACCTGCGCATTTTGCTGCCGATGATCTCCGGCACCCACGAGCTGGAAGAAGCCCTGCACCTGATCCACCGGGCCTGGGGCGAAGTGCGCGACGAAGGCGCCGACGTGCCGATGCCGCCGATTGGCGTGATGATCGAGATTCCGGCGGCGGTGTACCAGGCCAAGGAGCTGGCGCGGCAGGTGGACTTCCTGTCGGTGGGCTCCAACGACCTGACCCAGTACCTGCTGGCCGTGGACCGCAACAACCCAAGGGTGGCCGACCTGTACGACTACCTGCACCCGGCGGTGCTGCAAGCCCTGCAGAACGTGGTGCGTGACGCCCATGCCGAAGGCAAGCAAGTGAGCATCTGCGGCGAGATGGCCGGTGACCCGGCGGCGGCGGTGCTGTTGATGGCGATGGGCTTTGACAGCCTGTCGATGAACGCCACCAACTTGCCGAAGGTGAAATGGATGCTGCGCCAGATCAATCTGAGCCGGGCCAAGGAACTGCTGGCGGAGTTGATGACCATCGACAACCCGCAAGTTATTCACAGCTCGCTGCAATTGGCGCTGAAGAACCTTGGGTTGGCGCGGATGATCAATCCGGCGTCTGCAAAAACCCTCTAAACCGAGGCGCCTTCATCGCAGGCAAGCCAGCTCCCACATTTGGAATGCATTTCCCTGTGGGAGCCGGGCTTGCCCGCGATGAGGCCAGTCCAGTCACTGCTAAAGCTTCAGTTCCACCTCGCCCAGCCTGCCACCATGGGGCCCAAAACTGCGCTCCACGATATGCCGTGTCCCGTCGGCACTCACAATCAGCGCCGTACTCGCCCGCGTCCCGTAACTGGGGCTGGCAATAAACACACTCGACAGCAAGCTCTCCGTCGCCAAGCCCACGCCGGTGTCCGGCAGGTCGGCAAACGGCGCCGTCTGCGGGTCGCTCAAAATCCCCAGCAAGGCCTCAGGCTGAGGATCGTCCAGCACTTCTGCCAGCGCCGCCTTGGCCTTCAACAACTTCGGCCACGGCGTATCCAGCCCAGCATTGGATAACCCATAAACCCCAGCTTCCAGCCGCGTCGGCGCAGATTCATTGGCGTTGTAATGCCACAACGCATCCGGCGTCCCGACCAACAGGTTAAACCCGGCATATTCAATCGATCGACCGTTAACGTCGGCCAAATAGTCGTCAATCGGCAGCGAACCGCTGAGAAAACGCGCCACCAGCTCACCCCTCGACTTGCGCGCCGGTGGCTGGTGCGGATCCCGAATATTGGTCAGCGCCGCAAAGCGCCCATCGGCCCCAACCCCCAGCCAGGTCCCGCCCGCTTCCTGGTCCCTGCCTGCGTAAACATGGGGTGCATCCAGCCACTGGGCCAACGGCAGGCTGGGCCGGGCATAAAACTCGTCACGGTTGGCCGCGACGATCAGCGGTTGGGCGTGGCCCGGCCGCCAGGCGAAAACAATCAGGCACATAAGGCGATCCCTTTGTGTTTTGCCCACTCTACCCATAGAACCCTGTGCTTTGCATCCGTTAACATGCCGGTCTGTTTTCGGGGGCTCCCATGGAATTTCTCCTGTATTTGCTGCTGGGTTCCTGTGCGGGCATGCTCGCCGGGCTGTTTGGCGTGGGCGGCGGGATCATTATTGTCCCGGTGCTGGTGTTCAGTTTCACCTTGCAGGGCTTCGATCCCTCGGTGCTGACCCATCTCGCTGTGGGCACGTCCCTGGCGTCTATTATCTTCACGTCGGTCAATGCGGTGCGCGAGCATCACCGGCGGGGTGCCGTGCGCTGGCCGATCTTTGTGTGGATGGCCGTGGGCATCCTGCTGGGCGCGGGCCTTGGTGCGCTGACCGCCGAGGCGATTTCCGGGCCGCACTTGCAGAAGATCATCGGTGTATTCGCCTTGGTGATCGCCGTGCAGATGACCCTGGAGCTCAAGCCCAAGGCCAGCCGCCAGGTACCGGGCAAGCTTGGCCTGACCCTGGCGGGCGGCGTGATTGGCTGGTCTTCGGCGATTTTCGGCACCGGCGGCGGTTCGTTGACCGTGCCGTTCCTGACCTGGCGCAGTGTGCCGATGCAGCAGGCGGTGGCCACTTCATCGGCCTGCGGCTTGCCGATTGCTCTGGCCAGTGCGTTAAGTTTCATGATTTTGGGCTGGCATGATCCGCTGCTGCCCGATCATAGTCTCGGCTTTGTGTACTTGCCGGCGCTGCTGGGCATTGCGCTTACCAGCATGGTGGCCGCCCGTTTCGGCGCGCGCCTGGCACACCGGTTGTCGCCGCGCTTGCTCAAGCGGCTGTTCGCCGGGCTGCTGTTTTGTGTGGGGCTGAATTTTTTGCTGTAACGCAGACTTAATCGCGCACCGGCATGGTCCGATGCGCCAACACTATTGATTTAACGAGGAGTCGCAATGCTGCCTTACCCGCAGATCAACCCGGTGGCCGTGGCCATCGGTCCGCTGCAAATCCACTGGTACGGGTTGATGTACCTGATCGGCATTGGCGGTGCCTGGTTGCTGGCTTCCCGGCGCCTGAACCGTTTCGACCCGACCTGGACCAAGGAGAAACTCTCCGACATGGTGTTCTGGATGTCGATGGGGGTGATCGTCGGCGGACGCCTGGGGTATGTGCTGTTCTACGACCTGCCAGCCTACATCGCCAATCCGACTTTGATCTTCGAGGTGTGGAAGGGCGGCATGGCGTTCCACGGCGGGTTTGTGGGCGTGATGATCGCGGCGTGGTGGTTTGGCCGGCGTAACGGCAAGTCGTTCTTCCAGCTGATGGACTTCGTCGCCCCGTTTGTGCCGATTGGCCTGGGTGCCGGGCGCATTGGTAACTTCATCAACGCCGAATTGTGGGGCAAGCCGAGCGATGTGCCGTGGGCCATGGTGTTCCCGCCGTTCAGCGACCCGGCGCAATTGCCGCGCCACCCGTCGCAGCTGTACCAGTTCGCCCTGGAAGGTGTGGCGCTGTTCCTGATCCTTTATATCTTCTCGCGCAAGCCACGCCCAACCATGGCCGTGTCGGGCATGTTCGCGTTGTTCTACGGGATCTTCCGCTTTATCGTCGAGTTCGTGCGCGTGCCGGATGCGCAGCTGGGCTACCTGGCGTGGGGCTGGGTGACCATGGGTCAGATTCTCAGCCTGCCGATGATCATCGCCGGCCTGGGCCTGCTGTGGTGGGCTTACAATCGCCCGCAAGGCATCAAGAACACCGCGCTTTAAATTCGAACGCCGGGGCCCGAGGGTCCCGGCTTCAACGATACAGGTATACACATGAAGCAATATCTCGAACTACTGAACGATGTCGTGACCAATGGCCTGACCAAGGGCGATCGCACCGGTACCGGCACCAAGGCCGTGTTTGCCCGTCAGTTTCGGCATAGCTTGGCCGACGGCTTCCCGCTGCTGACCACCAAGAAGCTTCACTTCAAAAGCATCGCCAACGAATTGATCTGGATGTTGAGCGGCAACACCAACATCAAGTGGCTGAACGAAAACGGCGTGCGGATCTGGGACGAATGGGCCACCGAAGACGGCGACCTGGGCCCGGTGTACGGCGAGCAGTGGACTGCCTGGCCGACCAAGGATGGCGGCAAGATCAACCAGATCGACTACATGGTCGAGACGTTGAAGACCAACCCCAACAGCCGCCGCATCCTGTTCCACGGCTGGAACGTCGAATACCTGCCGGACGAGACCAAAAGCCCGCAGCAAAACGCCCGCGACGGCAAGCAGGCCCTGCCGCCTTGCCATTTGCTGTACCAGGCCTTCGTGCATGACGGTCATCTGTCGATGCAGCTGTACATCCGCAGCTCCGACGTATTCCTCGGCCTGCCGTACAACACCGCTGCCCTGGCGCTGCTGACCCATATGCTGGCCCAGCAATGCGACCTGATCCCTCACGAGATCATCGTCACCACGGGCGATACCCACGCCTACAGCAACCATATGGAACAGATCCAGACCCAGCTGGCGCGCACGCCGAAGAAACTGCCGGAGCTGGTGATCAAGCGTAAACCCGAGTCGATCTACGATTACAAATTCGAAGACTTTGAAATCGTGGGCTATGACGCCGACCCAAGCATCAAGGCCGACGTAGCCATCTGATCAATGTGGGAGGGGGCTTGCTCCCAAAGCGGTGTGTCAGTCGCCGGAAATATGACTGATCTACCGCCTTCGCGAGCAAGCCCGCTCCCACATTTGTTTTGTGTACACATTCAATGGCCGTGGCTTCTGCCCACATGCGAGGGCTCAGCCTCGCTGGCCGCGACACTCCCGCTGACTTCCAGCCGCTGCAAAATCCCGCACTGATCCAGGTCCGGCCCGCCGCCACAGCGTTGGCGCAGGTCGAGCAACTGTTCCTGCAACGCCAGCAGCCCGTCGATCCGTGCCTTGACGTGGTGGATGTGCTCGTCGATCAACGCATTCACGCTTTCGCACTGGTCCCGGGGGCTGTCCCGCAAGCCCAGCAGGCTGCGAATTTCCTCAAGGGTCATGTCCAGGCTGCGGCAGTTACGGATAAACACCAGCCGCTCGGTGTGCGCCTGGGTGTACAGGCGGTAATTACCGTCACTGCGCGCAGGCGGCGGCAGCAGGCCTTCCTTCTCGTAATAACGGATGGTTTCCACCTGGCAATCCGTCAATTTTGCCAATTCGCCGATCTTCATCGCAGCAATCTCCAAAAGGGTGCTTGACCCTATAGTGGCTACAGGGTCTTTACTTGGCAACAGGCACCTTTACGGACGCGACAGAATGAGCGATTCCATCCACACCCCACACAAGCACGACCACGACCATGATCATGACCACGCGCACGATCACGGCCCGAAGCTCAAGCCTGTGCAGAAGCACGACCATGGCAGCCATGGCGATTCCTGCTGTTCCAGCAAGGCCGCGCCTGCGCTGGTGAAGTTGACCGAAGCCCCGACAGCGGGCTCGCGGCTGAGCACCTTCCGCATCGAAGCCATGGACTGCCCCACCGAGCAGACGCTGATCCAGAACAAACTGGGCAAGCTCGCCGGCGTGCAGCAGCTGGAATTCAACCTGATCAACCGCATCCTCGGCGTGACCCACGACCTGCCGACGACCGCGCCGATCATCGACGCCATCAAATCCCTGGGCATGCAGGCCGATCCCATCGAAGAAGGCGTAGCCCCGGCCGAGCCGCCTGCGAAGAAACACTGGTGGCCGCTGGCGCTGTCCGGCGTCGGTGCCTTGGGCGCCGAAGTGCTGCACTTCACCAACGCCGCCCCGACGTGGGTGATTGCCCTGGTCGCATTGATCTCGATCTTCAGCGGCGGCCTCACCACCTATAAAAAGGGCTGGATCGCCCTGAAAAACCTCAACCTGAACATCAACGCCCTGATGAGCATCGCCGTGACCGGCGCCATCCTGATCGGCCAGTGGCCAGAAGCCGCGATGGTGATGTTCCTGTTCACCGTGGCCGAACTGATCGAAGCCAAGTCCCTCGACCGCGCCCGCAACGCCATCAGCGGCTTGATGCAGATGACGCCGCAGCAGGCCACGGTGCGTCAGGCTGACGGCAGTTGGGTTGAACAGGACGTCAAAGTCATCGAGTTGGGCGCGATCGTGCGGGTTCGCCCCGGCGAGCGCATTGGCCTGGACGGTGAAGTCACCTCCGGCCAGTCCACCATCGACCAGGCGCCGATTACCGGTGAAAGCCTGCCGATTGAAAAGACCGTGGGCGACAAAGTCTTCGCGGGCACCATCAATCAGGCCGGTTCCCTGGAATACACCGTCACCGCCGCCGCCAACAACTCCACCCTGGCGCGGATTATCCACGCCGTGGAACAGGCCCAGGGCGCCCGCGCGCCGACCCAGCGTTTTGTCGACACCTTCGCCAAGGTCTACACCCCGGCGGTGTTCATCTTTGCCTTGGGCGTGGCCCTGATTCCGCCACTGTTCATGGGCGGCGTGTGGTTTGAATGGGTCTACCGCGCACTGGTATTGCTGGTGGTCGCATGCCCGTGTGCACTGGTGATTTCCACCCCGGTGACCATCGTCAGCGGCCTGGCTGCCGCGGCGCGCAAAGGCATCCTGATCAAGGGCGGCGTGTACCTGGAGGGCGGTTACAAGCTCGACTACCTGGCCCTCGACAAGACCGGCACCATCACCCACGGCAAACCGGTGCAAACCGATTACCTGGCGCTGTTCCCGAACATGGAAGACAGCGCGCCGGCTTTGGCCGCGAGCCTGGCCGGGCGTTCCGATCACCCGGTGTCCCTGGCGATCGCCAATGCGGCTGTGGATAAAAATCTCAGCGTGCACACTGTGGATAACTTCGAGGCCCTGACCGGTCGCGGCGTGAAGGGCGAGATCAATGGTGAGGTCTACTATCTGGGCAACCACCGCCTGGTGGAAGAGCTGAACCTGTGTTCGCCGGCCCTGGAGAAGAAGCTCTTCGCCCTGGAAAAACAAGGCAAGTCCGTGGTCCTGTTGCTGGACAAGTCCGGCCCGCTGGCGCTGTTCGCCGTGGCCGACACCGTGAAGGACACCAGCCGCGAAGCCATCCAGCAACTGCATGACCTGGGCATCAAGACCCTGATGCTCACCGGCGACAACACCCACACCGCCAAGGCGATTGCCGATCAGGTCGGCATCGACCAGGCCCAGGGCGACCTGTTGCCCACCGACAAGCTGCAAGCCATCGAAGCGCTCTACGCCAAGGGCCACCGGGTCGGCATGGTCGGCGACGGCATCAACGACGCCCCGGCGCTGGCCCGTTCCGAGATCGGTTTTGCCATGGCCGCCGCCGGTACCGACACCGCCATCGAGACCGCCGACGTCGCGCTGATGGACGATGACCTGCGCAAGATTCCGGCATTCATTCGGCTGTCGCGGCAAACGTCGAGTATCCTCAAGCAGAACATCGCCCTGGCCCTGGTGATCAAGGCGATCTTCCTGGCGGTGACCTTCCTCGGAATGGCCACCATGTGGATGGCGGTGTTCGCCGACATGGGCGTGAGCCTGCTGGTGGTGTTCAATGGTCTGCGCCTGTTGCGCAAATAGTCGATGAGAGGGTGGTGTGCTGAGTGCCGAGCTGAAGGCGTTTTACATGGTCGCCCGCCTGGGCAGCATTACCCAGGCGGCGAAAAAGCTCGGGCTGAGCCAGCCCACGGTGACCACCCAGATTCGTCACCTGGAAAGCCAGTACTCGGTGGAGTTGTTCTACCGCGGCGGGCGACGCCTGACGGTCAGCGACGAAGGCGCGCGGCTGTTGCCGATGGTCAAGGCGCTGTTGCAGCAGGAAGCGGATATCGAGTTTTTCCTGCGCAACAGTGGCCAGGTGCAGGGCGCGTTGAGGATTGCCGCGACGGCGCCGTATTACATCCTCGACCTGGTCAAAACCTTCCGCGAGCGGCTGCCACAGGTTGAGGTCTCGGTGGAGATCGGCAACTCCCAGCAAGTGCTGGAAGCGCTGGATGATTACCGCGTTGACGTTGCCGCCTCATCCCAGCTGCTTGAAGACCCGCGCCTGATTCGCCGGGTGCTGGGCATGGACCCGCTGGTGCTGGCGGTGCACCGCAACCATCCGCTGGCGGTGCTCGACCATGTACCGCTGACCGCGCTGGCCGGGCACACCCTGCTGATGCGCGAACCGGGCTCCACCACCCGCCGATTGACCGAAGAGATGTTGCAGGGCGCCGGCGTGAGTTACGGGCCGCTGCTGGAGATCGGCAGCCGGGAATCGATCCGTGAGGCGGTGCTGCGCAATATCGGCATCAGCATCATCGCCCGCCAGGAAGTGCCCCACGACCCGCAATTGCGGGTGCTGACCATCGAGAATGCCCCGCAGATTCCCGAGTACCTCTACTGCCTGAAAGAGCGAAAGGGCGCGCGGTTGCCAGCGGCGTTTCTGGGATTGGCGCAGGAAATGTCCCCGATCTGAAGGCGCCATCGCAGGCAAGCCAGCTCCCACAGTTGGAATGCATTTCTCTGGCCCAACTCGATCAACTGTGGGAGCCGGGCTTGCCCGCGATGGTGCCAGTCCAGGCAAAACCTTCCTCAAGCCCTACCCAAATCCACCAATACCACTATCGCCACGTTTTGCCTTTCTGCCACATGAGGGACGCATTGCCTGCCTAGGATGACCTTCATCAGTTTGATGAGGTGCCTCCATGAACACAGCCATGACCAACCCCGGCGCGCCAATGAAGGTGCGCGGTGTGCAGAAACGCTTCGGCGCCTTTACCGCGCTGGATAACGTGTCTTTGGATGTCGCCGCCGGCGAACTGGTGTGCCTGCTGGGCCCGTCGGGCTGCGGCAAGACCACCTTGCTGCGCTGCATTGCGGGCCTGGAACGCCAGGACAGCGGCGAGTTGTACCTCGGCGAACGCGACGTTTCCCTACTGGCACCCCAGGCACGGGACTACGGCATTCTGTTCCAGTCCTACGCGCTGTTTCCCAATCTCACTGTCGAAGCGAACATCGGTTACGGCCTCACCGGCAGTGGTCGCGATGAAGTGCGCAAGCGCGTCGGGCAGATGCTGGAACTGGTCGGCCTGGTGGGCAGCGAAAAGAAATACCCCGGCCAACTCTCCGGCGGCCAGCAACAACGTGTAGCCCTGGCCCGCGCCCTGGCACCGGCGCCGTCCTTGCTGCTGCTGGACGAACCGATGTCAGCCCTCGACGCCCGGGTGCGCGAGCATCTGTGCACCGAGCTGCGCCAACTGCAACGCCGCCTGGGCATCACCACGTTGATGGTCACCCACAACCAGGACGAGGCCATGCTGATGGCCGATCGCATCGCCGTGATGAACAACGGCAAGGTCGAGCAGTACGCCACGCCCCAGGAAATCTACGACCGCCCGGCCACACCGTTTGTGGCCGAGTTCGTCGGCCAGGGCAACTGGCTGCCGTTCAGCCGCAACAGCGCCAGCCACGCTCAGGTCGGCGGGATGAATATGCGCCTGGCGGACAACGCAGGCGTTGCCAAATCGGGTCGTCTGTTCTGCCGCCCGGAAGCCATCAGCGTCAACCCGCCGGTGCATGAAGAAAACCTGTTCCCGGCCAAGGTCCGCGAGATCACCTTCCTCGGCAACCGCTGCCGCATGAGCTTCGAACTGGACCAGCTGCCCGGCCATCCGCTGCTGGCCGAACTCGCGCCGGAAGCCATGCCGCGCCTTGGCGCCCAGGACATCTGGGTCGCGCTGCCCCCGCGCAGCCTGCAGGTGTTTGCCTGAGATGGCCCGCGATATGACTCTGCCGATACCCGATAACGTGGCTCGTCAGGTTTCCCGTGCCGAGTTTGGCGACCGTATTTTCGTCGTCGGCGGCAAACTGCTCTGGCTGTGCCTGTTGGGCGTGGCGGTACTGATGCCGCTGCTGGCGATCTTCTGGCGCGGTTTCAGCAGTGAAGCCGGGCAGGGCGGCGGCCTGGTGGCGGCGCGGGAGTTGGTCACCAGCGATAACTTCCACTGGCTGCTCGGTAACAGCCTGAAGGTTTCCGTCAGCGTGGCGGCCATCGTCGTACCGCTGGCTTACCTGTTTGCCTACGCCCTGCAACGCACGTTGATTCCCGGCAAGGCGATCTGGCGCGGGATGTCGTTGCTGCCGTTGATGGCGCCGTCGATGCTGCCGGGGATTGCACTGGTCTACCTGTTCGGTAACCAGGGCATGCTGCGCGGCCTGCTGTCGGACAACATCTACGGCTTCTGGGGCATCGTGCTCGGTGAAGTGATCTACACCTTTCCCCATGCCTTGATGATTTTGTTGTCGGCGCTTTCCCTGGCGGATGCGCGATTGTTCGATGCGGCATCGAGCATGGGCGCCAGCCCGTCCCGGGCGTTTCGCAGCATCACCTGGCCCGCAACGCGCCAGGCAGTCTTCGCCGCGTTTTGCCTGGTGTTTACCCTGACCATCACCGACTTTGGCGTGCCTGTGGTAGTGGGCGGCGACTACCAAGTGCTGGCGCTGGAAGCCTACAAGGCGGTGGTCGGCCAGCAGCAATTTGGCCGCGGAGCCTTGATTGGTATGGTCCTGCTGCTGCCGGCGCTGTTCAGCTTCGGTGTGGACGCCTGGCTGCGCCGTCGTCATGGCGACTCCATGAGCGGCCGCGCCCAGGTGTTCCAGCCGGCGCCGTCGAAGCTGCGGGATGGCTGCTACCTGGCCATCGTCCTGCTGATCTGCGCGAGCCTGCTGCTGGTGTTCGGCATGGCGGTCTACTCATCGCTGGTGAAGTTCTGGCCCTACAACCTGTCGCTGTCGCTGGCCCACTACCAGTTCGAGGACACGGCCGGCGGCGGTTGGCTGGCCTATCGCAACAGCATCACCATGGCCCTGTGCACTGCATTGATCGGCAGCGTGCTGATCTTCACCGGTGCCTACCTGATGGAAAAAACCAAGGGCCAGAAGGGCCTGAACCTGGCGCTGCGCATGCTCAGCTTCGTGCCGATGGCGGTGCCGGGGTTGGTGCTGGGCCTGGGCTACGTGTTCTTTTTCAACCTCAACGGCAACCCGCTGCATGTGTTCTACGGCACCATGACCCTGTTGGTGGTGTGCACCATTGCTCACTATTTGACCACCGCACAAATGACCGCCACCACGGCCCTGCGCCAGCTGGACGCCGAGTTCGAAGCCGCCGCGCTGTCGCTGAAGGCGCCGCTGTACCGCCATTACCTGCGCGTCACCGTGCCGATCTGCCTGCCGGCGCTGCTGGACATCGTGCGCTACCTGTTCGTGTCGGCGATGACCACCGTTTCCGCCGCGATCTTCCTCTACAGCCCCGACACCATCCTCGCCGCCGTCGCCGTGTTGAACATGGACGACGCCGGCAACGTGGGCGGTGCGGCGGCCATGTCGACCCTGATTCTGTTCACCTCGGCGGGCGTGTCCTTGCTGCTGGCGTGGGCCTCACGCGGCTTGTTGCGCCGCTCCCAGGCCTGGCGCCAAACCGCGCCCGGCCAATAACTCACCCATAAAGGAACTGCACCATGTTCAAGCCCCTGGCGTTAGCCGCTGCTGTGCTCACTGCGTTCAGCCTGAATGCCTTTGCCGCCAAGACCGAGTTGACCGTGTACACGGCCCTCGAAGCCGAGCAACTGAAGACCTACAAACAGGCCTTCGAAAAGGCTAACCCGGACATCGATATCAAATGGGTGCGCGATTCCACCGGCATCATCACCGCCAAGCTGCTGGCCGAAAAAGCCCGCCCGCAGGCTGACGTGGTGTGGGGCCTGGCGGCTTCCAGCCTGGCGATTCTCGACCAGCAGGGCATGCTGCAAAACTACGCGCCGAAGGACTTGGGCAAGATCGGCGCGAACTACCGTGACGCCGCCAATCCACCGGCCTGGGTGGGTATGGACGTGTGGGCGGCGACCATCTGCTTCAACACCGTCGAAGCCGAAAAGCAGGGCCTGAGCAAGCCGGTGAGCTGGCAAGACCTGACCAAGCCCGAGTACAAAGGCAAGATCGTGATGCCCAACCCGGCCTCGTCCGGCACCGGTTTCCTTGACGTCAGCGCCTGGTTGCAGACCTTCGGCGAGAAGCAGGGCTGGCAGTACATGGACGACCTGCACCAGAACATCGGCCAGTACGTTCACTCCGGTTCCAAGCCGTGCAAGCTGGCGGCATCGGGTGAATTCCCGATCGGCATTTCCTTCGAGTACCCGGCCGTTCAGTTGAAACGCCAGGGCGCACCGCTGGACATCATCCTGCCGAAAGAAGGCCTGGGCTGGGACATCGAAGCCACCGCCGTGATCAAAGGCACCGCCCACGCGGACGCGGCACAGAAACTCGCCGACTTCTCCGCAAGCCCGGCGGCGATGGAGTTGTACAAGGAAAACTTCGCGGTACTGGCCCAGCCGGGTATTGCCAAGCCGCAGACCGAATTGCCGGCGGATTACGAGCAGCGGTTGATCAAGAACGACTTCGCCTGGGCCTCGAAAAACCGCGACAGCATCCTGACCGAATGGCGCAAGCGCTATGACGGCAAGTCGGAAAAGGTTGCCGGCCAGTAAGCATTTCATTGGGGCTGACGGCCTCATCGCGGGCAAGCCCGGCTCCCACATTTTGATTTGTGAACACATTCAAAAATGTGGGAGCGGGCTTGCTCGCGAAGGCGGTCTCAAATTCAGGACATCACTTCATGACACAACTGCTGATCATCGGCGCCGGCATCCTCGGCCTGTCCCACGCCTACGCGGCCGCCAAACGCGGCCTCAAGGTCAAGGTCTTCGAGCGTAGCGCCACGCCACTGGGCGCTTCGGTGCGCAACTTCGGCCAAGCCCTGGTCACCGGCCAGCCGCCCGGGCCGATGCTCGACCTGGCGCGGGAAAGCCACGATATCTGGGGCCAATGGGCACAACTGGCGGGTATTCAGCTCAAGCGCAACGGCTCCTACCTGTTCGCCCGCACCGAAGCCGAAGAGCACCTGCTTGAAGCCTTCTGCGCCGGGCGTGCCCAGGAGCACGGTTATCGCGTCGAGTTGCTGCAAGGCGCCGCCCTGGGCGACCTGTACGGTGGCCAGTTCAAGCATCACCGCGCCGCCCTCCATGGCCTGGACGATCAACAACTGTATTCCCGCGAAGCCCTCCCGGCGCTGATCAACTACCTGAGCCGCGAACTCAGCGTGGAGTTTCACTTCTCCACCCTGGTGCGCGACATCGAGCCCGGCCAGGTGCACACCACTGCCGGTTCCTTTCGCGGTGAGCAGATCATTGTCTGCTCCGGCCACGACTACCAGACGTTACTGGCCGAGCAGATCGCCGAACTCAACCCGCAAATCTGCCGCCTGCAAATGCTGCGCGCCCGGCCACAGGTGGAGTTGAACCTGCAACACGCCCTGCTGACCGGGCTCAGTTGCGTGCACTACGGTGCCTTCGCCGACTTGCCGGAAGCCGCGCCGGTGCAGGCCGAAATCCTGCGGGACGTCCCGCACCTGCATGAAAACGGCATCCACCTGTTGATCAGCCCAACGCCTTATGGCGAGCTGATCATCGGTGATTCGCACCATTACGGCAGCGATCCATCGCCATTCAACGCCGAACAGGTGGACAACTGGATGATCGAACTGGCCGAACACACCCTGGGCTGCAAGATCCAGGTCGTGGAGCGCTGGCAGGGCGTCTATGGTACCCGTGGGCCGGGGCCGTTTTCGTTCCTGCGGGCGGCGCCGGGGGTGAGTGCGGCGTTGATGCACACCGGTGTGGGCATGAGCGTCGGGCCGGCGATGGCCGAGCGCAATATCACAGAGCTGTGGGGGAATGCGTGATGAACGCTGAACAGGCAATCACCGAAGTCTTTGGCTTATACGAACAACATGGCACCGCCGACTACATCGGTGAACCGGTGTCGCAGATCGAGCACATGTCCCAGGCCGCGCAGTTGGCCATGGCTGAAGGCTTCGATGATGAAGTGGTGTTGGCGGCGTTCTTCCACGATATCGGGCACATCTGCGGTCAAGGTGGCGAGAACATGGGCGGTTATGGCGTGGTCAGCCATGAACGGCTGGGCGCCGACTTCCTGCGCCGGGCAGGCTTCAGCGAACGCATGGCCAAACTCGTGGAGTACCACGTGCAGGCCAAGCGTTACCTGACCTTCAGCCAGCCGGATTACTACGCGCGCTTGAGCGAAGCCAGCCGTCGCACCCTGGGTTACCAGGGCGGTGTGATGACGGCCGAAGAAGCCCGGGCGTTTGAGCAGGACCCGCTATGCGAGGTCAGTCTGCGCATGCGCCACTGGGATGAACAGGCCAAGGAAATGCACGTGCCGCTGCTGGACCTTGAAGTGTTGAAGTCCAAGGCCCGGCAGCTGTTGGCCGCTTAGGTCTCGTCGAGGCGCTGGGCCAGGGCTTCGATCTGTTCCTGGCGCTCGGCCTGGCTCAACTTGGGGTGCGGGTTGAGGGACGACCATTGCGGATGGGCACGGGCCTTGTTCAGGGCTTCCGGTAGCTTGCCTTCGCGCCAGGTCTTGTCTTGAGGCGTGTCGACCTTGATGCTGTGGATTGCCGCATGGCCCCGCAGGCTCAGGGCCTTGAGCAGTTGCCGCTGGCGCAGGGCCAACAGGCGTAGCACTCTGTCGTCAACGGTCAGCTCGCGTTGGCCCTTGATCTTGCCCAGCAGGCGGTTGCCGTAACTGCGGGCGGTTTGCAGGGCGCCACCGGCGATGGCTCCGGCGAGGGCGGCGGCGCCGAGGGTCAGGCCGCCCACGAGTAAGTCCACGCCTGCACCGGCTGCGGCGCCGGCCGCGATGCCGCCGCCGACCCGCACGCCCAGTTGCTTGAGGGTTTCGGGGTTGAACAGGTCATCGCCCCAACGGCCGTCCAGCAGCGGCAAGTCGCTGGCGGCGGCATCTTGCGGGCGGAAGCCGAACAGCTTGAGCAAGGCTTCCACGCAACGCTGTTCGCGCTGGCGCACGGCTTTGCGCAGTTCACTGATGGCGTGTTGTTCCACGTCGGCTTCGCTGACCACGCTGCGGCGGCAGGCGGCGCAGTCGATCAGCAGTTCGGCGATCAGGCGTGCAGCGCTTTGCTGGCGAGCCTGGCGCTGGGCTTCCTGGTCGAGGATCAGCCGCTCCAGTTGCCCACGGGCGTTTTCCAGCAGCAGGGCGAGGCTTTCATACAGGCGGCGCTCGCCGTCTTCCGGTGGCGCGACGCTGTCGAAACGCACCAGTGCGTGCAGGCCGAGGCGGGCCAAGGCTTCGCGCCAGTCCGGCTCGCGGTGGTCGGCGCTGCTGACAAAATTGAGCACCGGCAGCAGCGGTTTCCCGCAACTGGCCAGCACTTGCAGCTCATCGCGGTACTTGGCCAGCACCGGTTCTCTTGCATCAATCACATACAGCCCGGCGTCGGACGCCAGCAGTTGGCGCAGCACCTTGGCTTCCTGTTCGAAACGTTGCCGGGCTTCACTGCCCTCCAGGAAGCGCGCGAGTCGTGCCGGGCCGTCGAGGCGTTCGCCGGGGCGATCCAGGCGTTCCAGGTAGTCGAGCAGGGCGATGGCGTCTTCCAGGCCGGGCGTGTCGTACAGCTCCAGCAACGCTTCGCCGTCCACCGACAGGCGTGCGCCCTCGACATGCCGGGTGGTGCTGGGCCGATGGGAGACCTCACCGAAACCCACGTCGCGTGTCAGGGTGCGCAGCAACGAGGTCTTGCCGACGTTGGTGTGGCCGACCACCGCAAGTTTCAGGGGCTTAGTCATGACCGGTCTCCAGCCACGTGAGCGGCGCGCAATCGGCGAATGGAATCTCCAGCTGTTGCAGTGCTGTGTGCCAATCACCCAGGCGTTCTGCGTCCAGGGCTTGGCCGGCCGGCGCTTGCAGCAGCCAGACCCGGGTAGCCGTGGCGCTGCGGGCCAGTTCGGCGATCAGCGCGAGGCTGCCGCGATCCGGCGAGCGGCGTGGGTCGCAGGCGATGGCCAGGCGTGCGGGCGGGAAGCGAGTRAGCTGTTCCAGCAGCTTGTTGCGGGATTCGCGGCTGTCGAGGATGCCCGCGTCCTTGACGCTGGTCGGGAGCTTCGGCGGCCACGGGCGTTGGTCATCGAGTTCGATGGCTACCAACAGGGCGCCATCGCTTTCCAGTTCACTGACGCCGCCGGTCACGTGGTGCAGCTGTTCGGGCGCCGCATCGTTGACCCCAAGCCGCTCGCTGCTGGGCATCAGCCGTTCACGCAGTTGGCTGTAACCGGGCAGGTTAAGGTCGAGGCTCAAGCCTGCGCGCCCGCGTTTCCAGCGCCACAGGCACAGCAGCGCGAGGACCAGCCGCGGCAGGATGCCGTACACCAGCAGCACGCCCACCAGCCAGGCGGCCCAGGCCTGGCGGGCGCTTTCGATATTCAGGGCGGCATCGCCGCTGGCGCGGATCATCTCGACAGTGGGCACGTTGAAGCCCAGCAAGGCGGGCAGGGCGCCGAGGGTTTGGGTCACGGCGACAAAGGTGTCGGCCTGCAGAATGGTGGTTTCCCAGACGAAGCCGTAGCGCCGGGTGGCCAGCAGCGTCAGCAGGATCACCATGGCGCTGAGCAGGGCCAGCAACCACAGGCTGTTGACCAGCACACCCACCGCCCAGCGATTAAGCTTGCGCCGTTGCAGCATCAGCAGCAGGGCCGGCGCCAGTTGCGCGGCCTTGGCGTCGCGGGCAAGTTTTTCGCTGAGCCATAACCACAGGCGGCCAAGGCTGGCGCTGTGTTCACCGGCAAACAGCAGGCCCAGGGCCCAGCTCAACAGCAGGATCAGGTTCAAACCCAGCAGGCTACCCAGGGCCCAGAACACATTCACCGGCACCAGGCCGTTGCCCAGCGCGGCAAAGGCCAGCCCGGCGCCGCTGAGAATGGCGAACACTGCCAGCAGGATCAGCGCCAGGCGCGCGCCTTGCAGCCAACGGAGCAGCGCAGCGGTGAGGCCATCGCGCTCGGCCAGCCACAGCGCACGGTTTTGGATGCGCGTGGGCAAGTCACCGCCGGTGCTGCGGGCCAGGCGATTGGCTTCCTGGTCTTCCAGCGCGCCCGCGTGTTCCTCGCGCAGGCGCACGGTTTCGGTCAGCCAGAGTCTTTGCAGGGGGTTCAGAGCTGTCACGCGTCGTCCTGTTGAGCCAGTGAGCCTGGAGCATAACCGCTCAAACGCCGGTTGGGGTATGCCGCGCGCGGCTCTGGTATTCTCGTCGCCATGAAAAAAACTCTCCCTTTAAGCCTGATCGCAGCCCTCGGTGAAAACCGTGTGATCGGCGTCGACAACAGCATGCCCTGGCATTTGCCGGGGGATTTCAAATATTTCAAGGCCACCACCTTGGGCAAGCCGATCATCATGGGGCGCAAGACCTGGGATTCCCTGGGTCGACCGTTACCGGGCCGGTTGAACATTGTGGTCAGCCGTCAGACCGATCTGGCGCTGGAAGGTGCGGAAGTTTTTCCGTCCCTTGATGCGGCAGTAGAGCGGGCTGAGGAATGGGCCAAGGCGCAGGGCGTGGATGAGCTGATGCTGATCGGCGGCGCGCAGTTGTATGCGCAGGGGCTTGCGCAGGCGGATCGCCTGTATTTGACGCGCGTGGCGTTGAGCCCGGAAGGCGATGCGTGGTTTCCCGAGTTTGATTTGAACCAGTGGAAGCTGGTGTCGAATGTCGAGAATGCGGCTGAGGGTGACAAGCCGGCGTACAACTTTGAGGTTTGGGAAAAAGCCTAAAAGCATCGCCGGCAAGCCGGCTCCTACAGTTAACCGGGTTGTTTTAAAGAACACGGTCCAAATGTAGGAGCCGGCTTGCCGGCGATAGCGGTCTGTCAGGCCTGCGCCAACTCCGCATGCTCATCCGCATTCAACAGCTCTTTATCCGTCTGCTGCATGATCTGGCTGGTAATCGCCCCCGCCGTCATCGAACCGTTCACGTTCAGTGCCGTACGGCCCATGTCGATCAGCGGCTCAACGGAAATCAGCAACGCCACCAGTGACACCGGCAAGCCCATCGCCGGCAGCACGATCAGCGCGGCAAACGTCGCACCGCCGCCCACACCCGCCACGCCGGCAGAACTCAAGGTCACAATCGCCACCAGCGTCGCGATCCACAGCGGATCCAGCGGGTTGATGCCCACCGTCGGCGCAACCATCACCGCCAGCATCGCCGGGTAAAGCCCTGCGCAACCGTTCTGGCCAATCGTTGCGCCAAACGAGGCGGCAAAACCGGCGATGGATTGCGGAATCCCCAAACGACGGGTCTGCGCTTCAATGCTCAGCGGGATGCTCGCGGCGCTGGAACGGCTGGTGAAGGCAAAGGTCAGCACCGGCCAGACCTTGCGGAAAAACCGCAGCGGGTTGATCCCGGCCAGGGACAGCAGCAGGCCATGCACCACAAACATCAGGCCCAGGGCCAGGTACGAGACCACGACAAAACTGCCGAGCTTGATGATGTCTTGCAGGTTGGAGCTGGCGACCACCTTGGTCATCAGCGCCAATACGCCGTACGGGGTCAGCTTCATCACCAGGCGCACCAGGCGCATTACCCAGGCTTGCAGGGTGTCGATGGCGTTGAGGACCTTCTGGCCTTTTTCCACGTCATCCTTGAGCAGTTGCAGCGCGGCAACCCCGAGGAATGCAGCAAAGATCACCACACTGATAATCGACGTCGGCTTGGCCCGGGCCAGGTCGGCGAACGGGTTCTGCGGGATGAACGACAGCAGCAGTTGCGGGATATTCAGGTCGGCAACCTTGCCCGCGTAATCACTCTGGATCACTTGCAGGCGCGCCATTTCCTGAGTGCCGGCCACCAGGCCTTCGGCGGTGAGGCCGAACAGGTTGGTCAGGCCGATACCGATCAGCGCGGCGATCGCTGTGGTGAACAGCAGCGTGCCGATGGTCAGGAAGCTGATCTTGCCCAGGGACGAGGCGTTATGCAGGCGAGCCACGGCGCTGAGGATCGAGGCGAACACCAGCGGGATCACGATCATTTGCAGCAACTGCACGTAACCGTTGCCGACCAGGTCGAACCAGCCGATCGAGGCCTTGAGTACCGGGTTGCCGGCACCGTAAATCGCGTGCAGCACCACACCGAAGATCACGCCGAGTACCAACGCAAACAACACCTTCTTGGCGAGGCTCCAGTGGGTTCGGCGGGTTTGTGCCAGGCCCAGCAACAGGGCCACGAACACCAGTAAGTTGAGAATCAGGGGCAGATTCATTGAAGCTCCGTTGAGAAGACAGCCAATCGCGTGAGCCTGCGATTGCGAACCGGCAAGCCTAACAGCTTGAAATATATTGATTTAATAACGTTATCGCATGTCGACTGTCGTTTTTGGAATAAGCGAGTGACGCCCAGGCGTATGGCGTTGGCGCGATCACGACGAAAGCGGTCGCGCTCGGGCGATAACTGTCACACAGATTTGTTAGCGTCGATGTCTTTCACTCAGGGAGAAAACGCACATGAAGCTAGCGCCGAAACTGTTTGCCGCCGCGCTGTGCCTGGGCCTTGCGAGCCAGGCCTTTGCCGCCACCGAGTTGAAACATTGGCCGGCGGCTGCCGCCAAGCAACTGGACACGATGATTGCCGCCAATGCCAACAAGGGCAACTTCGCGGTGTTCGACATGGACAACACCAGTTACCGCTACGACCTTGAAGAATCGTTGCTGCCGTACCTGGAAAACAAGGGCCTGATCACCCGCGACACCATGGACCCTTCCCTGAAGCTGATCCCGTTCAAAGACACCGCCGACCATAAGGAAAGCCTGTTCAGCTACTACTACCGCCTGTGCGAAGTCGACGACATGGTGTGCTACCCATGGGTCGCGCAGATTTTCTCCGGCTTCACCCTCAAGGAACTCAAGGGCTACGTCGACGAGATGATGGCGTCGGGCAAGCCGGTGCCGGTCACCTACTACGAAGGTGATGTGGTCAAGAACATGGAAGTGCAGCCGCCGAAAGTCTTTACCGGCCAGGCTGAACTGTTCAACAAGCTGATGGAAAACGGCATTGAGGTCTACGTGATGACCGCCGCGTCCGAGGAACTGGTACGCATGGTCGCGGCCGATCCGAAGTACGGCTACAACGTCAAACCCGAGAACGTCATTGGTGTGACCACCCTGCTGAAAGACCGCAAGACCGGCGAGCTGACCACCGCACGCAAACAGATTGCCGCCGGCAAGTATGACGAGAAGGCCAACCTCGGCCTGGAACTGACCCCGTACCTGTGGACCCCGGCCACCTGGATGGCCGGCAAGCACGCGGCCATCCTGACCTATATCGACGAGTGGAAAAAACCGGTGATCGTCGGTGGCGACACGCCAAGCAGTGACGGCTACATGCTGTTCCATGACGTGGATGTGGCCAAGGGCGGCATTCACCTGTGGGTCAACCGCAAGGACAAATACATGACCCAGCTTAACGGCATGATGGCCAAGCACGCTGCGGCCCAGGCCAAGGAAGGGTTGCCGGTGACCGCGGATAAAAACTGGGTGATCGTCAAGCCGGACGAAATTCAGTAATACCGAGGCGTGGCCATCGCAGGCAAGTCAGCTCCCACATCGACCGAGTTCGCTCAGGCAACTCGGTCGATGTGGAAGCCGGGCTTGCCCGCGATGAGGCCATCAGCAGCACAGCAAAACCCCAGCAAAAATAGATATCAATTGCGAACCAATCTCATCCTCTGCTAGCGTGCGCACTTCCTGAACATCCCGTTCTTCTCAAGGTAGTGCTGTGCTCTCCTGGAATTCTCAGATCGCGCGCCTGTTTGCGGAGCAGAAGAAGGCCCTCGAAGCCTTTGTCACTCGCCGCACCGGCAGCGCCCAGGTGGCCGCCGACCTGACCCAGGAATCGTTCCTGCGCCTGGCCCGGCTGGACTCCGGCGAGAAGATCGACAACCTCCCGGCGTTCCTCTTCACCATCGCCAGCAATCTGGTGCGCGACCATCAGCGCCAGGCCATCCGCCGTGAGCGCCTGGATGCCGGCGAGCCCAGTGAAGAACTGCCCTGCAGCAGCCCAGGTGCCGACGAGCAATTGGCCGCCTATCAACAGGAGCAACTGATGCAGGATGCGATCCTGGCGCTGCCCGAAGCGACTCGGCAGATCTTCCTGCTCTATCATGTCGACGAACTTTCCTACCGCGAGATTGGCGAACGTCTGTCGATCACCCCGCGCAGTGTGGAATACCAATTGCGTCGGGCCTTGATCGAATGCCGTGCCTTTATCAAGGCGCGACTGGCCTGTGATGAACAAGGACGCCGGTCATGATCGCCGCACCCACTGCCGACGAGTTGTTTGCCGAAGCGTCCGGCTGGTATTTCCGGCTCCAGGCCGACGACGTTACGGCGGCCGAAATCGAGGCGTTTTCCGCCTGGCTGGGACAGGGCGCCGCCCAGGATGATGCGTGGCAGGAAGTCCAGGCGATGCTGGGCGGCCTGCGCGAACCGGCGCGGCTGATTCGCCGGGCCGAGCAAGCCGCCTGGCGCAAGCCGGTACGGCGTTGGGCATATGCTGCCGCGATGCTTTTGGCGGTCGGCCTGACGTTGCAAAACACGCCATGGCTGGATCGCCTGCGGGCCGACTATGCCACCGGCACTGGTGAATCGCGCACGGTCGAACTGGCGGACGGCTCGCAACTGCAACTCAACACTGACAGCGCTGTGCAGGTCCGCATGAGTGCCGGTGAACGTCAGATTCGTCTGCTGCGAGGCGAAGGTTTTTTCAGCGTGACCAAGGATCCCTCACGGCCCTTCGTGGTGCAATCCGGCGATGGCTGGGTGAAGGTGGTGGGTATGCAATTCAGTGTTGCCCGCCGTGAGGCGCAGACTCAGGTGCAGGTCGCCCAAGGCAAGGTTCAGGTCAGTTCCGGCGTGGGTGAGCCGGTGTACCTGGAGCCGGGTCGTGCGGTGGAATATCAGGATCAACGCCTGACCGCGGTCCACCCATTCGACCCCGCCAGCGGTTTTGCCTGGCGCCAGCGGCAACTGGTGTTTCGCCAGCAGCCACTGTCTGACGTGGTTGCCGAATTGAATCGCTACTGGCCCGGCAAGACGCTGGTGCTCGGCGACGCGTTGCGTGACCGCGTGGTGTCCGGCGTGTTCGAGATCGACAAGCCGGACGCCGTCATCAAGGCGCTGGAATACACGCTCAACCTGCGCGCCGAGCATTACACCCCGTATTTATTGGTGTTGCGTGAAGGCAAGGCGTCCTAGCCGAATCTTTTTCAAAAAACTTTCAGGGTTTCTCCCCAAGCCGTCGTCCTTGATCACTGAGGCGTAAATAATAAGCACTCTCAAATAGTGCGGCGCCCGTTCACTGACTTTTTGCACCGGGGAGCACCATCCATGGCACACCGATTTGCCGCACGGCCCTTGCTGACGCTGGCCATTTCCTTGGCTTGCGGCACCGCGCCGTTGTACCTGCAGGCCGCCGAGAGCACGCAGGCCCAGACCTACCGCTTCGATATCCAGGAGCAAAGCCTGGACGGCGCGTTGGCGGCGTTTTCGGCGGTGACGCGGCTTCAGGTGTTGGTGCCCAGCGAGTTGACGCAGGGGCTGCTGTCGCCCGGGGTGAGTGGCAATCTGGGGCAACGGGATGCCCTGGGGAGGTTGCTTGCGGGGACGGGGTTGAGTGCGGCATTTATCAACGCCGATACCGTGACCCTGGAAAAGCGTGTGTCATCAGGCACAGCCCTTGAAGTGGGTGCCACCACCATCAGCGCCGAGCACCTTGGCGCTACAACCGAAGGCACCGGCTCCTACACCACCGGCGCGGTGACCCTCGGCAAGGGCGAACAGAAACTCAAGGACATCCCGCAATCGGTCAGCGTCATGACCCGCAAGCAGATGGATGACCAGAACACCACCAAGCTCTCCGAAGTGGTCAAGCGCACCCCGGGCCTGACAGCGACCAAATCTCCCGGCCCCGGCATGTTCATCTTCTCCCGAGGGTTCGAGGTAGGCACCCTGCAATACGACGGTGTGGGCATCCCGCGTAACACCTACGCGCTGGGCAGCTACCTCACTGAAAACATGGCGATCTACGACCGGGTAGAGACCCTGCGCGGCCCGGCTGCCTTGCTACAGGGCGCCAACAGCCCCGGCGGCACCATGAACCTGGTGCGCAAGCGCGGGCAGGCGGCGCCGACGGTTACCATCACCGCCAAGGCAGGCTCCTGGGATCACTACGGCACACAGGTTGACGCCGGTGGCCCGCTGAATGCCGAGGGCACCTTGCGCGGCCGGTTTGTGGCGGATTACGACACCACCAATTCCTTCGTCGACTACGCGGGCAGCTGGAACCAGACGGTCTATGCCGCCGTCGACTATGACTTCACCCCTGACACCACCGTCGGCGTGGGCATCAGCAACCAGAAAGGCCACGCCCGCCCGAATTTCATGTCGCTGCCACGCTATGCCAATGGCAGCGATATCGGCTTGCCACGCTCGACGTTTGTGGGGGCCAGCTGGAACCGCAACGTCAATAACCAGACCCAGGTGTTTGCCGATATCGAGCATCGCTTCAACGATGACTGGAAAGTGAAGGCCGCCCTCGTGGCCATGGATGAACACAACGACGCGACCTACCAGGCGACGTGGGACACCATCCCCAACCCCGGTGACATCGGCACCGTGCGTTACGTGGACTGGGTCACTGACTTCAACACCAAGAGTCGCGGTGTGGACGTGTATGTCGACGGCAAGTTCGAAGGCCTGGGTTTGCGCCAGGAGATGGTACTGGGCGCCAACTATTCCAAACTCACCACGGATGATTTCTGGGCGCGCGCGGCAACCCCGGGTGCGGACATCTTCAACATCGACCACAACCGGCCGCAGCGCGACAGGAACCAGTTGTTCCAGGCCGGGAACGCGACAAAGAGCTGGTATGACATTCGCCAGAAGGGAATCTATGGCACCTGGCGCGTCCAAGTACTGGACCCGCTGACGTTGATCCTCGGTGCGCGCACCAGTTGGTATGACTATTCCTACAAGGACGAGAGCGGTGCCAAAGGTGTGTACGGTGATCCGACCAGCAGCACCACGCAAAGCAATGGCCACGTCACGCCCTACGCCGGCCTGGTCTATGCGCTCAACGACCAATGGTCGGCCTACGCCAGCTATACCGACGCCTTTGAGCCCCAAACCAACCTGACCACTTCATTGACTGTGCTCAAGCCCATTGAGGGCCAGAACTACGAACTGGGCCTGAAGGGCGAACTGGCTGACGGCCGGCTTAATACGTCGTTCGCTATCTTCCGCTATGACCAGGAAAATCGTGCGGCTCAAGACCTGCAAGGCGGCAAAGCCTGTGGCGGCTGGTACTGCTCGCTCGCGTCCGGCAAGGTCCGCAGCCAGGGCTTTGAAGCGACCTTGAGCGGTGAAGTGTTGCCTGGCCTGCAACTGGTCTCCAGCTACACCTACAACACCACCAAATTCCTCAAGGACGACACCTACGAAGGCAAGATCTTCAGCACCTGGACCCCTAAACACCTGCTCAAGGTGTGGGGCGATTACCAGTTGCCGGGCGATTGGGAGAAAGTCAGCGTCGGCGCCGGCGTCACCGCGCAAAGCAGCACCGTCGCCTATGACCGCACGTTCAGTGTGCCGGGCAACGCGCTGTGGGATTCGCGGGTGGCCTACAAGATCAACCAGGAATTCACCGTGGCGGCGAACCTGAACAATATGTTCGACAAGAAGTACTACATCCCTGCGTACAACGCGAACTGGGGCAGCAACTACTATGGCGATCCGCGCAACGTCATGTTCACCATGACCTACACGCCGCAATTCTGATTCGAGCAGGCAAAAAAATGCCCCGCACCTGGCGGGGCATTTTTATGGGCGAGGCTTACAGGCCGTCCAGCATCGCCTTGTTACGCACAGCACCCTTGTCGGCGCTGGTGGCCAGCAGGGCGTAAGCCTTCAGCGCGGTGGTGACTTTGCGCGGACGCTTTTCCACCGGCTTCCAGCCTTTCTTGTCCTGCTCAACCCGGCGGGCCGCCAGTTCTTCATCGCTGATCAACAGGTTGATCGAACGGTTCGGAATGTCGATCAGCACTTTGTCGCCATCCTGCACCAGGCCGATGGCACCGCCCGCAGCGGCTTCCGGCGAAGCGTGGCCGATGGACAGGCCCGAAGTACCGCCCGAGAAACGGCCGTCGGTGAGCAAGGCGCAGGCTTTGCCCAGGCCTTTGGATTTCAGGTACGACGTCGGGTAGAGCATCTCTTGCATGCCCGGGCCGCCTTTCGGGCCTTCGTAGCGGATGATGACGATGTCGCCTTCTTTCACTTCGTCCGCGAGGATGCCGCGTACCGAGCTGTCCTGGCTTTCGTAGATCTTGGCGCGGCCTTCGAACACGTGGATCGACTCGTCCACGCCGGCGGTTTTCACCACGCAGCCATCGAGGGCGATGTTGCCGTACAGCACGGCCAGGCCGCCTTCCTGGGAGTAGGCGTGCTCGACGCTGCGGATGCAGCCGTTTTCACGGTCGTCGTCGAGGGTGTCCCAACGGGTCGACTGGCTGAACGCGGTCTGCGTCGGGATGCCGGCAGGGCCTGCCTTGAAGAAGGTATGCACGGCTTCGTCGTCAGTCTGGGTGATGTCCCACTTGGCGATGCCTTCGGCGATGGATTTGCTGTGCACGGTCGGCAGGTCGGTGTGCAACAGGCCGCCGCGGGCCAGAGAGCCAAGGATCGAGAAGATCCCGCCGGCGCGGTGCACGTCTTCCATGTGGTACTTCTGGATGTTCGGCGCGACTTTGCACAGTTGCGGCACGTGACGGGACAGACGGTCGATGTCCCGCAGGTCGAAGTCGATCTCGGCTTCCTGTGCGGCGGCCAGCAAGTGCAGGATGGTGTTGGTGGAACCGCCCATGGCGATGTCCAGGGTCATGGCGTTCTCGAACGCCTTGAAGTTGGCGATGTTGCGCGGCAACACCGACTCATCGTTCTCGGTGTAGTAACGCTTGCACAGCTCGACGATGGTCCGGCCGGCCTGCAGGAACAGTTGCTCGCGGTCGCTGTGGGTGGCCAGTGTCGAGCCGTTGCCCGGCAAGGCCAGCCCTAAGGCTTCTACCAGGCAGTTCATCGAGTTGGCGGTGAACATGCCGGAGCACGAACCGCAGGTCGGGCAGGCGCTGCGCTCGTATTCCGCGACCTTCTCGTCAGAAGCGCTGGAATCGGCGGCGATAACCATGGCGTCCACCAGGTCGAGGCCGTGGGAGGCGAGCTTGGTCTTGCCGGCTTCCATCGGGCCACCGGAGACGAAGATCACCGGGATGTTCAGGCGCAGGGCGGCCATCAGCATGCCGGGGGTGATCTTGTCGCAGTTGGAAATGCACACAATGGCGTCGGCGCAGTGGGCGTTGACCATGTATTCCACGGAGTCGGCGATGATCTCGCGGCTCGGCAGGGAATACAGCATGCCGTCATGGCCCATGGCGATGCCGTCGTCCACGGCGATGGTGTTGAATTCCTTGGCTACACCGCCGGCGCGTTCGATCTCGCGGGCGACCAGTTGGCCCAGGTCCTTGAGGTGGACGTGGCCGGGTACGAACTGGGTGAACGAGTTGGCAATCGCGATGATCGGCTTCTTGAAGTCGTCATCTTTCATCCCCGTGGCGCGCCACAGAGCGCGGGCGCCGGCCATGTTGCGGCCGTGGGTGGATGTTTTCGAGCGGTAATCTGGCATGGAACACTCCGGGCGGCTAATCAGGTGCTAAAGGGGAAGTGAGCTTCTATTGACGTCTGGAACACTCAGAAAATGGCCGTGTGTCCGGAAGTTGCCTCAAACGCTGCGGGATCGCCGTGCGCATTGGCCTTGAGCTCATAAACCCGCCGGGGGATGACTGGCGATGAATAGGTCCGATTCTACACCGCTGGCGGCCGGAGGGAATGGCCGCGAGCGTGTAGATAGCGCTTACGAGACGTGTGGGTGTGCAAGTTTCACGGTCAGCGACCGACTCGGGCGTTCGTCACCACACCCCAGACGCTGAACACGATGAAGCTGATGGCGATGGTCATCAGCAGGTTGCTTCCCGCTTGGGCGAGCGCGGCGCTGCTGACGGCGGCGGTGATGAACATGATGCTGTTGCCGGCCGAGGCTGCGGTGCCGGCGCTGCTGGAGAACAGCAGCATGGCCGCGGAAATCGCGGCTGGGCGGACCAGAGTCACGGCCAGGGCGCTGATCAGCATCGGGATGAGCAGGCTGATGGTGGTCATGGCCTCATAGCGGATGATCAGCGCCAGCAGCACGCCGGCGACGCCGAGCAGGACCAGGCCAATGTTGATTTGCCGCGTGAGGGAGATATGTTTTTGCAAGGCGCTCGCCGCAACGCCACCCAGCAGATAGGCGATGCCGTACACCATCAGTACCACCGCGTACTGGTATTCGGACAGCTTCAACTCATCCATGAATATCAGCGGCGTCACGCTGATCAAGGCGAAGTAACAGGCGAACACCAACGCGGCGATCCACCAATAGCGGATGAAGTCCCGATTCCCGGCGATGGATTTCAGCGTGGCGATGATCGAGACGCGCGCTCTTTCAGGGCTGGCGGCCTTGGACGGCAATATCAGCCAGGCGTGGATAAACATGCCCAGCGCCATTACCGCAAACCCGTAGAAGCTGCCCTGCCAATCGAATGTGGTTTGCAGCCACGAACCCAAGAGCGGCGACAGCGCAACAAACGATCCGCTCAAGGTCATGTAATAGATACGGATGCGGGCGCGGTCCTGTTCTTCGAACAGGTCTTCCACCAGTGCATGGCCGAGTACAAAAAAGCCACAACCAATGGCCTGGACGGCGCGAAACAGCAGGAAGCTCGGGTAGCTGGTTGCGAGTGCGCAGCCGATCGAGCCGAGGGTGGAAACAACGATGCATCCCAGCAGGACTTCCTTGCGTCCGAATTTGTCTGAAAGCGGGCCGGCGATCAGTTGGGAAATCGCAAATACCAGGGTGAACAAACTGATGGATAAGGCGACCTCGGCGGTTGAAGTGTCGAACTTCACGGCCAGGGCAGGAAAGGAGGGCAGCAGGATATTGATCGGGAAAAAGCTGATCAGGGAGATGCAGGTGATGAGGACGAAGCGCGAGAATTGTTGGCGTTTTACGTCGCCATTGGGCTGGGCGTAGGACTCAGACATTGTTGTTGTTTTCCGGAGTGAAACCAGAAACCGATACTAGTCTGCGAAAAATGGAATTCAATCAAAACCGTTGCGGGAAGCTATATGGACTTGTGTGGGAGCCGGGCTTGCCCGCGATGCAAGCACCTCGGTATGTCAGATACCCTGCGGTGATGCTATCGCAGGCAAGCCAGCTCCCACATTTGGTCCGCGATGTTACTTAGCTATTCGGCAACAACCGGCAAGTAATGCTCTTGATATACCGGGTCTCGGCAATCGCCGGGTGCACCGGGTGATCCGGGCCCTGGCCGCCGCGTTCCAGCATCTGGATATTGCGGTCCAGGTGACGGGCGCTGGTCAGCAGGATGTTTTGCAGGTCATCTTCCGGCAAGTGCATGGAGCACGAAGCGCTGACCAGGATGCCGTCCTTGCTGAGCAGGCGCATGGCTTGCTCGTTCAGGCGGCGGTAGGCGCCTTCGCCGTTCTTCATGTCTTTCTTGCGCTTGATGAAGGCCGGTGGGTCGGCCACGATCACGTCGAAACGCTCTTCGCTGGCTTTCAGCTCTTTGAGGGCTTCGAACACGTCGCCTTCGATGCAGGTCATCTTCTCGGCAACACCGTTCAGTGCCGCGTTGCGCTCAACACCGTCGAGGGCGAAGGCCGATGCGTCGACGCAGAACACTTCACTGGCGCCGAAGGCCGCGGCTTGCACGCCCCAGCCGCCGATGTAGCTGTACAGGTCGAGTACGCGCTTGCCTTTGGCATATGGGGCCAGGCGGGCGCGGTTCATGCGGTGGTCGTAGAACCAGCCGGTTTTCTGGCCCTGGATGACCGGGGCTTCGAACTTCACGCCGTTTTCTTCGAGGGCAACCCACTCCGGCACCAGGCCGAATACGGTTTCGACGTAGCGGTTGAGGCCTTCGGCATCACGGGCGGCAGAGTCGTTCTTGAACAGAATACCGCTTGGCTTGAGCACTTGGGTCAGTGCGGCGATCACGTCTTCTTTATGGGCTTCCATGGTCGCCGAAGCGATCTGCACCACCAGAATGTCGCCGAAACGGTCGACTACCAGGCCCGGCAACAGGTCGGAATCGCCGTACACCAGACGGTAGAACGGCTTGTCGAACAGGCGGTCACGCAGGGACAGGGCCACGTTGATGCGGTGCACCAGCAGCGATTTGTCCAGCGGCAGCTTGATGTCGCGCGACAGCAGACGGGCGCAGATCAGGTTGTTCGGGCTCATGGCCACGATGCCGAGGGTCTTGCCGCCGGCGGCTTCCAGGATCGCCTGGTCGCCTGCCTGGAAGCCGTGAAGAGGTGTGGCGGCCACGTCGATTTCGTTGCTGTAGACCCACAGGTGGCCGTTGCGCAAACGACGATCGGCGTTGGCTTTGAGACGCAGGCTTGGCAGGGACATGACGTCGCTCCGGAAAAAAGAGCGGGAGTATACCGTGTTGCGTAGGAAATGACCGCGCCGCCGGATGTGCGGGGAGGTGTCGGCCAATGCTTTATAAAGGTTAGAATCGCCGCCTAGTCCAGAGTGTGCCCCCTATGTCCCAAGAGCTATCCGCCGAACAGATCCAACAGAGCCTTCAAGGCATCAGTGTGCCGCCTCAACCGCAAATCATGGTGGATTTGCAGATGGAGCAGTACATGCCCGACCCGGACCTGGAAGTGATTGCCCGGTTGATCGGCCAGGACCCGGGCCTCTCCGGCTCGCTGCTGAAAATCGTCAACTCGCCGTATTACGGGCTGAGCAACAAGATTGTCTCGATCCAGCGCGCAGTGAACCTGCTGGGCAGCCGTTCGATCGTCAACCTGATCAACGCCCAGTCGATCAAGGGCGAGATGAGCGACGACACCATCGTCACCCTCAACCGTTTCTGGGACACCGCCCAGGACGTGGCCATGACGTGCCTGGCCCTGGCCAAGCGCACCGGCAGCCAGGCCGTCGATGAAGCCTACGCATTGGGGCTGTTCCACGATTGCGGCGTGCCGTTGATGCTCAAGCGTTTCCCCAATTACATGAGCGTGCTGGAAGAGGCCTATGCCAGCGCCGGCCCTGAATGCCGCGTGGTTGATACCGAGAACCGGGTGTTCAACACCAACCATGCCGTGGTGGGTTACTACACCGCCAAATCCTGGCGCCTGCCGGAGCATGTGACCGACGCCATTGCCAATCACCACAATGCGCTGGCGATTTTCAGCGACGAGTCCAACCAGAAGCCGCAGCTGAAAAACCTGCTGGCGATCCTGAAAATGGCCGAGCACATTTGTGCGTCCTACCGCGTGCTGGGTAATCAGGTGGATGACCATGAGTGGAACGCCATCGGCCCGCTGGTGCTGGACCATATCGGCCTGTCGGACTACGACTTCGAAAGTTTGAAGTTGTCGATCCGCGAGCTGGGCGCGCACTGACCCTTTCCCCAAGAGGTACACATGCCCGAGTTACCGGAAGTCGAAACCACCCGGCGCGGTATTGCGCCGCACCTCGAAGGCCAGCGGGTCAGCCGCGTGGTGGTGCGTGAGCGGCGTCTGCGCTGGCCGATCCCGGAAGACCTGGATGTGCGGCTGTCCGGGCAGCGTATCGTGCTGGTGGAGCGGCGGGCCAAGTACCTGTTGATCAATGCCGAAGTCGGCACCTTGATCAGCCACTTGGGCATGTCGGGCAACCTGCGCCTGGTGGAAGCCGGCAGCCCGGCGGCCAAGCATGAACACGTGGACATCGAGCTGGAGTCGGGCCTGGCCCTGCGCTACACCGACCCGCGGCGCTTTGGCGCGATGCTCTGGAGCCTCGACCCGCTGAACCATGAGCTGCTGATTCGCCTGGGGCCGGAGCCGTTGACCGACCTGTTTGACGGCGAGCGGCTGTTCCAGCTGTCTCGCGGGCGGTCGATGGCGGTGAAGCCGTTCATCATGGACAACGCGGTGGTGGTGGGCGTGGGCAATATCTACGCGACGGAAGCGCTGTTTGCCGCCGGGATTGACCCGCGTCGGGAAGCCAAGGGCATCTCCCGTGGGCGTTACCTGAAGCTGGCGATCGAGATCAAACGCATCCTGGCCGCGGCGATCGAACGCGGCGGCACCACGCTGCGGGACTTTATCGGCGGCGACGGGCAGCCTGGATATTTCCAGCAGGAGTTGTTCGTTTATGGCCGCGGTGGCGAGGCGTGCAAGGTCTGTGGGACCGAATTGCGCAGTGTGACGCTGGGGCAGCGGGCAAGTGTGTTTTGCCCGCGGTGCCAGACTTAGGCCTTCCCGGTAATCAACCGGTACTTCTCCATCAGTTGCTCTTCCGTCTCCGGATGAGCCTCGTCCAGCGGGATGCAATCCACCGGGCAGACCTGCTGGCACTGGGGTTCGTCGTAGTGGCCGACACACTGGGTGCACAGGTTGGGGTCGATCACGTAGATCTCCTCACCCTGGGAAATGGCAGCGTTCGGGCACTCGGGTTCGCAGACGTCGCAGTTGATGCAATCGTCGGTGATGATCAGGGACATGGAAACTCCTGCCAGGGCTGTCAGCCAAGGCATCTGAAAACTAATGCGCGCAATTGTGCCGCATTGGCGCCCCTGTGGCGAGGGGGCTTGTTGTGGTGAGCGGGCTTGTTGTGGTGAGCGGGCTTGCCCCGCGCTGGGGCGCGCAGCGGCCCCAACCCAGGCGACGGGATTTTACCTGAAGCTACGCGGCGTCTTTATTGGGGCCGCTTCGCGCCCCAGCGCGGGGCAAGCCCGCTCACCACAGACAAGCCCTCTAGCCACAATAAGCCCAAAGACCAGAATTATTTCTTGAATCGCAGGGTTAGAGCATCCGCCACAGCCGGGTGCACAAACTTGGTGATATCCCCGCCCAGCGCGGCAATTTCCCGCACCAGCGTCGAAGAAATGAACGAATAACGCTCCGACGGTGTAAGAAACAGGCTTTCTACGTCCGGCGCCAGTTGGCGGTTCATGTTGGCCAGCTGGAATTCGTATTCGAAGTCCGACACCGCCCGCAGGCCACGCAGGAACACATTGGCGTTCTGTTCCTTGGCGAAATGCGCCAGCAGCGTCGAGAAGCCGACCACTTCAACGTTGGGCAGATGCTTGGTGACCTCACGGGCCAGCTCCACACGCTGTTCCAGGGGAAACAGCGGGTTTTTCTTGGGGCTGGCAGCGACCGCGATAATCACATGGTCGAACAAGCGCGAGGCGCGTTCGACCAGATCTCCATGGCCCTTGGTGATTGGGTCGAAGGTACCTGGGTACAACACTCGGTTCATCGCGTCGTCCTGGCGGAGTCCGTTGGGGAACCGGATGGTATCGCAGCATTACCGGTGGGCCAAGTCGACTTATTCAGAAGAAAGCACTATAGACATGACGAATACCCTATTTTTTCACGCTGTTTTCAGACGTTCGGCCAACGCTGTCGCCAGTTGCGCCGTCAATCCGTACACCGACAACTGCGGGTTTGCCCCAATGCTGGTGGGGAACAGCGAGCCATCGTGAATCGACAGATTGCGCAGTTGGTGATGACGACCCAGGCTGTCCGCCACGGCGTTTTTCGGTTCTTCACCCATGGCACAACCGCCCATCACATGGGCACTGCCGAGCCGCGTGCGGTGCAATTCCAGGTTCAAATCGTCAATCATGCTGCGGGCTTCGGCCAGGGTGTTCACGTAGCGCGCATCGCCGTGCAGCGGCATCACCGACTTGGCGCCACCGGCAAACTGAATCTCCGCCATGCTGTGAAACGCCCGGCGCAGGCCGTCCCAGGCGTAGGGCGAGACTTGATAGTCGAGCACCGGCGTGCCATCGCCGCGTAGTTCAACACTGCCGCCCGGGCTGTCGGGGTGGAAGCCGTCCCGCAACAGGGCAAGCATGGCGTGGGTCTTGGGCAACTGGCCCATGTCCAGCGCGTTCTGCGTGCCGTAGCCGCCGAGCAAGGTGCTGGCCAGGCCCGGGTGCAACGGCGGCACTTCGAGCTTGTAGGACATTTTGCCGGTGGTGCCGTCCTGCCATTGGAAGTGATCGGAGTAGATCGACTGCGGCGCCCCGTAGAACGGGTTGATCACCTCGTCGAACAGCCCGGCGGAAAAATTCACCAGGTGCAAAAAGGTGCGTTTGCCCAGGCGTGAATGGGGATCGGGCGCATCCGAGCGCATCAGCAGCGCCGGGCTGTTGATACCGCCGCCGGCCAGTACGTAGTGTTTGGCTTTGACCGTGATCTTGCGGCCGGTGGGGGCCACGCAGTACTGATCCATGGCCACGCATTCGAGGCTGGTAATGGTGTCACCGCTGAATTTCAGGCGTTCGGCGCGGGCCAGGTACAGCAACTCGCCGCCTTTCTCCAGGGTGGACGGAATGGTCGTCACCAACATCGATTGCTTGGCATTGACCGGGCAGCCCATGCCGCAATACCCCAGGTTGAAACAGCCGCGCACGTTGCGCGGGATCACGTGCCAGCTGTAGCCGAGCTTTTCGCAGCCTTTGCGGATCACGTCGTTGTTGGCATTCGGTGGCATGGCCCAGGGCGCGATGCCCAGGCGCTGTTCCATTTTTTCGAACCAGGGCGCCATCTCGGCGCTGCTGTGGCCCTTCACTGCGTACTCGCTGGCCCAGTGGGCGAGGGTCGGGTCCGGGGTGCGGAAGCTGGAGGTCCAGTTGATCAGCGTGGTACCGCCGACGGCGCGGCCCTGCAGGATGGTGATTGCGCCGTCCTTGCTCATGCGGCCGATGCCTTCCTGGTAGAGGCTGGCGTAGGCCTCGTCCTCCAGCAGCTTGAAGTCGTTGCTGGTTTTCAGCGGGCCTTCTTCGATCAACAGCACCTTGTAGCCGGCGGCGCTGAGGATCTCGGCGGTGGTGCCGCCGCCGGCGCCGCTGCCGATGATCGCGACGTCGGCTTCCAGCGTCAGGTCCTGGTCGAGGGCGGCGCCATTGTGGGTCTTCCAGCCGCGGGCCATGCCATCGCGGAATACGTCAGGTACAGGCATCAGGGTCTTCTCTTGTTTTTATCGGGATGCGAATCAGATTTTCGGTGGGCCGGGGTAACCGCAATGCGCCCAGGACTCGGGGCGGAAATACCAGGCCATGATCACCAGCTTGAGCAACGAGCCCTGGCCCATGCGCAGCAGGTTCAGGTAGCTGTTTTCCCAGCGGTGCAGGAAGGTGCGGATCTGCTCACTGCTGGCGTTTTCCCAACTTCCCCACACGCCGGTCAGCGGCCCGCGGGTGATGGCCATGCCCAACACGTCGAACAGTTGCTGGGTGAGCTTGAACATCTCCGGCGACAGGTGTTGCAGGCTGAAATCGAGTTTTTTCAGGGTGTCGTCGATGCCGGCCACCACCACGTCGGCGCTGGCCACGCCTTCCAGCAGCACCGGGATCACCGCCCGCAAAAACGGCAGGTCGCTGCTGCGCAACATCGCAAAGCCGCTGGCCGGGGTGCTGCTGGAGCAGCCGCTGAGGCTGGCGCCCAGCCCGGCGGTGGCCAGGAAGGCGCTGGCGCACAGGCCGATTTTCAGTACGCCGCGCCGTGACAGCGCGGGTGATTCAGTCAGGCTAGGGTTCATTCTTATTGTTATCCCGGTGATGGGTTTGTTAGCGGACGAACAGCTTCTGGATCAGCTTCTGGATGGATTTGCCGTAAGGCGGGTAAATCAGCTTGGCCGCGTTCAGGCGCTGCTTGATCAGCACACCCTTGGCCTTGCTGAAGGTCAGGAAGCCTTCATGGCCGTGGTAGTGGCCCATGCCCGACGGGCCGATGCCACCGAACGGCATGTCGTCCTGGGCCACGTGCAGCAGGGTGTCGTTCAGGCAAACACCGCCGGAATGGGTCTCGTGCAGTACGCGATTCTGTTCGCCCTTGTTGTAGCCGAAGTAATACAGCGCCAGTGGGCGAGGACGCTCATTGATGTAGGCAAAGGCTTGGTCGAGGCCGCGATACGGAACGATCGGCAACACCGGGCCAAAGATTTCGTCCTGCATCACGGTCATGTCGTCGCTGACATTCAGCAGCAGGCTGTGGGCCATGCGCCGGTCCTGGCCCTGGTCGTACAGCGGGATCAGGGTGGCGCCCTTGTCGGTGGCGTCTTTCACGTAGCCGTTGAGCCGGGCCAGTTGTCGTTCGTTGATGATCGCGGTGTAGTCAGGGTTGTCGGCCAGAGTCGGATAAAACCCGCGAACCGCCTTGCTGTAGGCCTCGACGAAACCGTCGACCCGGTCTTCCGGCACCAGCACGTAGTCCGGCGCCACGCAGGTCTGTCCGGCATTCAGCGCCTTGCCGAAAGCGATGCGTTCGGCGGCGTCCTTGAGCGGCACGTCGGCGGAAACAATCGCCGGTGATTTGCCGCCCAGTTCCAGGGTCACTGGCGTCAGGTGTTCAGCCGCCGCGCGCATCACGTGCTTGCCGATGCTGGTGGCGCCGGTGAACAGCAGGTGGTCGAAGCGCAGTTTGGAGAACGCCATGCCCACTTCCGCCTCACCGAGCACCACGCACACCAGGTCTTCCGGGAAGATTTTCGCCAGCAGCGCCTTGAGTAATTGACCGGTGGCGGGGGTGGATTCGCTGAGCTTGAGCATCACCCGATTGCCGGCCGCCAAGGCGCCCACCAGTGGGCCGATGGCCAGGTACAACGGGTAGTTCCAGGGCACGATCACCCCGACCACCCCCAGCGGTTGATAGATGACCTTGGCGGACGCGGGCTGGAAGGCAATGCCTACAGCGCGACGGGAAGGTTTCATCCAGCCCTTGAGGTGTTTGCTGGCGTAGTGAATGCCATGCAGGCTGGGCATCAGCTCGGCGAACAGGGTTTCGTCGGCGCTGCGGTGGCTGAAGTCACTGCTGATGGCGTTGATCAGCGCCTGGCGCTCATCGCTCAGCAGGTCGCGCAAGGCCTTGAGCCATTGCTGGCGCTGGGCCGCCGGCGGCATCGGGTTGGCCGCGTAGGCCCGGCGTTGAGCGTCGAACAGGTCCTGGAGCTGATTCAGCGCCTGGGAATCTTGCAGGTAGGCAACGTTGGCAGACATGGCGAAGTTCCCGATTTTTATTGGAATGCTTCAGTTTTTAGAGTCATTGCTCTAAATTGTCAAATAACATTGCACGAACGTGCCGATTTATCCGGACAAGGATAGTCCGTAAGATGCCGCCATCACGGGTCTAGAAGTTGATTTCCCATGGCACCACGAGTCAAGACCAGCGAGCGCATTGTGCAAACCAGCCTGGAGCTGTTTAACCAGCAGGGCGAGCGCAGTGTCAGCACCAACCATATCGCTGCCCATATGGAGATTTCCCCGGGCAACCTGTACTACCACTTCCCCAACAAGCAGGCGATTATCGCGGTGCTGTTTCGCGAGTACGAAGCGTTGGTGGACAGCTTCCTGCGCCCGCCCCAGGGCCGCGCGGTGACGGTGGAAGACAAGCGCTTCTACCTGCAGGCGGTGCTTGCCGGCATGTGGCGCTACCGTTTTCTGCACCGCGACCTCGAACACCTGCTGGAAAGCGACCCGGAACTGGCCACCGGCTACCGGCGGTTTTCCCAGCGCTGCCTGATCCAGGGCGCCGCCATCTATCAAGGATTTGTCGATGCGGGCATCCTGAACATGGACCCGGTGCAAACCGAAGCCCTGACCCTCAACGCCTGGATCATCCTCACCTCGTGGGTGCGTTTCCTGTGCACCACCAATGAAAAGTCCACCCACCTGAGCGCCGAGGCCATTAAGCGCGGTGTGTACCAGGTGCTGGTGCTGGAGGCCGGGTTTATCACGCCCAAGGCCAGGGACGCGGTGGATGCGCTGTTCAAAGAGTTTTACGTGCCGTTGAATCAGGCGCTGGAAGAAGTGAAGTAGGATGTTTCCCGAACGCTAACCTCGCCACAGGAGTCAGTCATGCCGCTTGCCCAACTGATCAGCCCCCAGCAACTGGCCGAGCGCCAGAAGGCCGGCGGGCTGGTGATCCTTGATTGCCGCTTTGCCCTGGAAGACCCGGATTACGGCCTGTGCAGCTACGCCGAAGGGCATATCGAAGGGGCGCAGTATGCGGATTTGGAGCGCCACCTCAGCGGGCCGGTGACCAAGGGAGTGACCGGCCGCCATCCGCTGCCGGCGCCGGATGCGTTTATCCAGCAACTGCGGGCATGGGGCGTTAACGCCGACAGCGATATCGTTTTATATGACGACGGCCCCGGTGCCTACGCCGCCCGCGCCTGGTGGCTGCTGGCCTGGCTGGGCAAGCGCGACGGGGTGTTCATCCTCGATGGTGGCCTGAAAGCCTGGCACGCGGCGGGCTTCCCCCTGAGCCTGGACGCGCCGGTGATCGAGCCCGGGACCTTCAGCGGCACGCCGGACAACCACTTGCTACTGGACGCCGAACACCTGCAAAAACGCCTCGGCCAGCCCGGCCTGACCCTGATCGACGCCCGCGCCCAGCCGCGTTTTCGCGGTGAAGTGGAGCCGATTGACCCGGTTGCCGGGCATATCCCGGGCGCCCAATGTGCGGCGTTCAATGAAAACCTCGGCAGCGACGGTCGTTTCCTGCCGGCCGAGCAACTCAAGCAACGCTTCGCCGCCAAGCTGCAGGACCGCTCGCCGGATGACCTGGTGGCGTACTGCGGTTCGGGCGTGACGGCCTGCCATAACCTGTTCGCCCTGTGCCTGGCGGGTTACCCGTTGGGCAAGTTGTACGCGGGGTCGTGGAGCGAGTGGATTACTGATCCAACGCGGGAAGTTGCAACCGGCGACTGAGGTCTACCTGGCCCAACCCAATCAAAACTGTGGGAGCGGGCTTGCTCGCGAAGGCGGTGTGTCAGGCACTGGATAAGCTGACTGATCCGCTGCCTTCGCGAGCAAGCCCGCTCCCACAGTTTTATCGGCGTTGTGTCAGTAGCCACTCTGGGATTCGCCGCTCCAGGTAGTAAGTTGGCTGCTTCAACGTGCCATCCACAAACCCGACATGCCCGCCCTTGGCCAGCAATTCGAACTCGGTGCAATCCGACAGTTCGCTCGCCTCGGGCAGGCTGTGGGCGAACACGAACGGATCGTCCGCGGCCTGGATGATCAGGGTTGGCGTGCGAATTGTTCCCAGGTAATAGCGGCTGGAGGCGCGGCGGTAGTAGTCCTCGGCATTCAGGAAACCGTTCAGCGGCGCGGTGACCCGGCCGTCAAAGTCCCAGAATGTACGCATCTTCTCCAGCGAGCCCAGGTCGGCCAGGGCTTTCAGGCCGGCTTCGTGGCCATCCTTTAGAAACCGGCTCTGTTTGACGCGGATATAGGCCAGCATTTCGCGCATGAAATGCTTCTGGTAAACCCGTGAAAAGCCGAGACCAATGCGATCGGCGCACTGGTCCAGACGAAACGGCACCGATACCGCTGCCGCGCCTTGCAGCCCGGAGGCTTCGCCGGTTTCCCCCAAGTGCTTGAGCAGCACATTGCCGCCCAGTGAATAACCCACCGCATACAGCGGCGCCAGCGGGCGCCTGGCCCGCAAGTGAGCGATGGTTTCGGCCAGGTCTTCACTGGCGCCGGAATGGTAGCTGCGGGCGAGCAGGTTGGGCTCGCCGGAACAGCCACGCCAGTTCAGCGCCACGCTGGCCCAGCCCTGAGCCGCCAGGGCTTTTTGCAGGCCGGCCACGTAAGGCGAGTTGGAAGAGCCGGTCAGGCCATGCAGGACCAGCACCAACGGGGTGGTCGCGTCATGCGGGCCATGCCAGTCGAGGTCGAGAAAGTCGCCGTCGGCCAGCCACAGCCGTTCGCGCTGGCGTTCGATGTGCGTGGTTTTGCGCCACAGCGGCCCCCACAACGTTTGCAGGTGCGGGTTGCCGAGGCCGAAGGCGGGGGTGAAGCGGTCGGGCGTTTTTGACACGATGGTTCTCGCGGCGGGTACTTCTTTGGGCGGATACTTCTTTGAGGAGCATAGGCCTTGTGGCGAGGCGCCCTGTCTGTGGAGAGGGGGCTTGTCTGTGGCGAGGGGGCTTGTCCCCCGTTGGGCTGCGAAGCGGCCCCAATAAGCACACAGAGTTCTCTCAGACAGGGCGCTGCTGTCAGGTGTAGGGCTGCTGCGCAGCCCAACGGGGGACAAGCCCCCTCGCCACGGACAAGCCTTCACCACCAGACAAGTGCTTCACCACAGAGTAAGCCTTCAGGCGCTTATGCGGCGCCTGCCGTCGTACGTTGCCACAACGCGTAATACACCCGCCCGGATTTCTGCTCCCGGTGCAGGCGCCACGTGCCCGGCAGGCCCAGCGTTGAAGGCGCCGTTTCGCTTTCAGTGTAGATCCAGGCATCCGGCGCCAGCCACTGACGCTCTTCCAGCAGCGCACATACCGTCGGCAGCAGGTTCTGGTTAAACGGCGGATCGAGGAATACCACGTCAAACTCACGGGCTTCCTGGGTTTCCAGGTAGCGCAGGGCGTCGGCCGTCTGCACTTGCCCGGTGGTGCAACGCAGGGTGCCCAGGTGCTCCTTGAGGCTGGCCACCGCCACATTGCTGGCATCCAGCGCCTGGCCCAGCGCGGCGCCCCGGGATAGCGACTCCAGGAACAGCGCGCCGCTGCCCGCGAACGGGTCCAGCACCTTGGCCCCGGCGATGTATGGCGCGAGCCAGTTGAACAGGGTTTCACGCACGCGGTCCGGTGTCGGGCGCAGGCCCACGACGTCGGGGAAGCTCAGTTTGCGGCTGCCCCATTCACCACCAATGATGCGCAGTTGGCCCACACCGTTATGAACGTTGTGGACAGGTTTTTTGGGACGGGATGGACGGGCCATTAATGCTCCGGAACCCCGAGCGGCTGCTCGGCGGGTTTATCAGTGGGGGGCGGTAGTGGCTTTTGCGCAATCGTCGGGCCGGCGGTCACGATGAACATCTTGTCGGCACTCAAATGTTTGTTCAAAGCAGCTTTGACCTGATCTACGGTCAGCGCCTGGGATTGTTTCATGAAATCTTCCAGGTAGCTCAGCGGCAGGTTGTAGAAACCCATGGCGCCCAGCTGCCCGACGATATCGGCGTTGCTCGCGGTGGACAGCGGGAAGCTGCCGGCCAGCTCACGCTTGGCGTCGTCGAGTTCCTTTTGTGTCGGGCCGGTCTTGAGGTAGTCGGCCAGCACGTCCTGCACCAATCGCAGCGTACCGGCGCTCATTTCGGCGCGGGTTTGCAGGTTGATCATGAACGGGCCACGCACTTGCATCGGCGAAAAACCGGAGTATACGCCGTAGGTCAGGCCGCGTTTCTCGCGGACTTCGCTCATCAAGCGGGTACCGAAGCCACCGCCGCCGAGGATCTGGTTGCCCAGGGACAGTGCGGCGTAGTCCGGGTCGGCGCGGTCAATGCCCAGTTGCGCCAGCAGCAGCGTTGTCTGCTTGGACGGGAACTCGATATGCGTCGTGCCAGCCTTTGGTTCCACCGGTTGGGCGATCTTCGCCAGCGCCGGGCCTTTAGGCAGGGACGCGGACACCTTGGCGGTCATGGCTTCGGCTTCGGCGCGGGTCAGGTCGCCGACGACAGAAATCACGGCGTTGCCGGCGGCGTAGGCCTTGGCGTGGAAGTCCTTCAACTGCGCGAGGGTCACCTTCGGTACGCTCTCGGCGTTGCCTTCGCTCGGATGGGCGTAAGGGTGGTCGCCATAGAGCTGCTTGAACAGCTCGATGCTCGCCAGCTTGCCGGGGTTTTGCTTCTGGTATTCAAAGCCGGCCAGCAGCTGGTTCTTGATCCGCGCCAGGGAGTCGGCCGGGAAGGTCGGCTTGCCGATCACGTCGTCGAATAGGGAAAGGGCCGCATCGCGCTTGTCGCTGGCACTCAGGCTGCGCAAAGAAACCAGCGCCATGTCGCGGTACGCGCCATTGCTGAAATCAGCGCCCAGGCCGTCGAAACCGGCGGCAATCTGGCTGACGTCCTTGCCCGGCACGCCTTCGTTGAGCATGGCGTTGGTCAACAACGCGAGGCCCGGGGTGTTGCCGTCCTGGCTGCTGCCGGCGGCAAACAGGATGCGCATGTCGAACATCGGCAACTCATGGGCTTCGACGAACAGCACCTTGGCGCCTTCGGCGGTGGTCCAGGTTTGCACGTCGAGCTTGCGGTTGGTCGGTGCCTTGTCGTCCAGTTCAGCCAAAGACTGCAGTTTGTTGGCGGACTTGGCCTGTTCCAGCGCCTGGCTGGCGACCGATTCGCTGGGGCGCAGGAAATACACCGCGCACGCGGCAGCCAGGGTGACCACGATCAGGCCGGGCAGCACCAGGCGGTTGTTTTTACGTTCACTCATGAGCGGTCTCCTCAGGCAAAACATGGGCGACGCTGAGACGTTCGCGGGTGAAGTAGGTGCGTGCAGCTTTCTGGATGTCTTCGGCGGTGACGCTCTGCAACTCGGCAAGCTCCGTGTCCATGAGTTTCCAGGACAGGCCGACCGTCTCCAGGGAGCCAATGGCGGTGGCCTGGCTGGTGATCGAGTCGCGCTGGTAAACCACGCCGGCGATGACCTGGGCGCGAATCCGCTCCAGTTCTTCAGCGCTCGGTGGCTTGGCCTTCAGTTCGTCCAGCAGGCGCCACAGGCCGGCTTCAGCCTGGGCAACGGTCTTTTTCTTTTGCAGGTTCGGTGTGGCGGTCAGGGTGAACAGGCTGTCACCGCGGGTGTAGGCGTCGTAGCTCGACGAACCGCCGGACACCAGTTCTTCACCGCGCTCCAGTTGCGTCGAAATGCGCGCGCTGTAGCCGCCGTCCAACAGGGCCGAGATCAGGCGCAGGGCGTTGACCGAGCGTTTGTCTTCAGTGGTGGCGAGGCTCGGCACGTTGAAACCGAGGATCACGCTCGGCAGTTTGGTCTGGACATGCAAGGTCAGCAGGCGTTCGCCGGGCTCGGCCAGCTCCAGGGGGATTTTCGCCGGTGGCACGTCGCGCTTGGGGATCGGGCCGAAGTAACGCTGGGCCAGGGCTTTGACTTCGTCCGGGGTCACGTCGCCGACCACCACCAGGGTGGCGTTGTTCGGCACGTACCAAGATTGGTACCAGTGGCGCAGTTCTTCCACTTTCATGCGGTCCAGGTCGGCCATCCAGCCGATGGTCGGCGTGTGGTAGCCGCTGGCCGGGTAGGCCATGGCCTTGAAGCGCTCGTAGGCCTTGGACATCGGGTTGTCGTCGGTGCGCATGCGGCGCTCTTCCTTGATCACCTCGATCTCGCGGCTGAACTCGTCGGCCGGCAGGCGCAGGCTGGCCATGCGGTCGGCTTCCAGCTCGAAGGCAACGCCCAGGCGGTCGCGGGCGAGTACCTGGTAATAGGCGGTGTAGTCATCGCTGGTGAAGGCGTTTTCCTCGGCGCCCAGGTCCCGCAGGATCAACGAGGCTTCGCCGGGGCCGACTTTGGCGCTGCCCTTGAACATCATGTGCTCCAGGGCGTGGGACAAACCGGTCTGGCCCGGGGTTTCGTAGCTCGAACCAACCTTGTACCAGACCTGGGAAACCACCACCGGGGCGCGATGGTCTTCGCGCACGACGACCTTGAGGCCGTTGTCCAGGGTGAATTCGTGGGTGGGTTGTGGGTCGGCAGCCAAAGCTGAAAGGGGCAGACAAACTGTGCTGAGCAGCAGGCCTGCGGCGCGGCGGGCTAGAGCATTCATTCGTTTTTAAACCTGTTGAGCTGCCCGCTTGGTCTTAGCGTCGGCGGGCGAGGAGGTGCTAGGATACTGATCCGACCTAGGGACGGCCACTACGGCTGTCTTGTTGAGGCCCCATTTAGGCCTTACAAAATGTTGCGCATGAACGAGCTGGCTAAAAAACAGTCTGTTACGCATCGAATTTTATTTACCGACGCGCCCCTTGGCGCGTCGCTACCTTGAGATAGCCGTCTCCATGTTTGGTTCCAACGACGACAAGAAGACCCCAGCTGCGGCTGGCGAGAAAAAAGGCCTGTTCGGATGGCTGCGCAAAAAGCCGCAGGAAACCGTCGTCGAACAGCCGCAGGTTCAAGCAGAACCGATCCCTGAATCCCTGGTAGAAGCCGAACCGGTTGCCGAAACGCCGGCCCCGGTGGTGTTGCCGATGGCCGAGCCGGTGCTGCAGCCGGTGGTTGAGCCAGAGCCAGAGCCAGAGCTGGAACCAGAACCTGTGCCCGAGCCCGAGCCTGAGCACAAACCGTGGCTGGTATTGCCGGTGGCGGAAGAACCCGTGGCATTGGTTGAAGACGAGCAAGCCGAGCACGTGGCGCCGCCGATTCCGGCTGTCGTGGAGCCCGTGGCCGTCGTGGTGCAAGCGCCGCCAGTGGTTGAGGTGCCTGCACCGGCAGTTGCCGAGCCGGTTCCGGTCGTAGTCGCAGCACCCACGGTTATCGAAGCACCTGCTGCCCCCGCCGAAACCGGCAAGACCGGCTTCTTTGCCCGCCTCAAGCAAGGCCTGAGCAAGACCAGCGCCAGCATTGGCGAAGGCATGGCCAGCCTGTTCCTCGGCAAAAAGACCATCGATGACGAGTTGCTGGAAGACATCGAGACCCGTCTGCTGACCGCCGACGTGGGTGTCGAAGCCACCGCCGTGATCATCCAGAGCCTGACCCAGAAGGTCGCGCGCAAGCAACTGACCGACGCCGATGCGCTCTACAAGTCTCTGCAGGCCGAACTGGCCAACATGCTCAAGCCGGTGGAAGCGCCGCTGGTCATCGATACGCAGAAAAAGCCGTTTGTGATCCTGGTGGTGGGCGTCAACGGCGCCGGCAAGACCACCACCATCGGCAAGCTGGCCAAGAAGCTGCAACTGGAAGGCAAGAAAGTCATGCTCGCCGCCGGTGACACCTTCCGTGCCGCCGCCGTGGAGCAACTGCAGGTCTGGGGCGAGCGCAACAAGATCCCGGTCATCGCCCAGCACACCGGCGCCGATTCGGCTTCGGTGATCTTCGATGCGGTGCAGGCCGCCAAGGCGCGCAACATTGATGTGCTGATCGCCGATACCGCCGGTCGCCTGCACACCAAAGACAACCTGATGGAAGAGCTGAAGAAAGTTCGCCGTGTGATCGGCAAGCTCGACGCCGACGCGCCCCACGAGGTGTTGCTGGTGCTGGACGCCGGTACCGGCCAGAACGCCATCAGCCAGGCCAAACAATTCCACCAGACGGTCCAACTGACCGGCCTGGCATTGACTAAGCTCGACGGCACGGCCAAGGGCGGTGTGATTTTCGCCCTGGCCAAGCAGTTCGGGTTGCCGATTCGTTACATCGGCGTCGGTGAGGGCATCGACGACCTGCGCACTTTTGAAGCCGAACCCTTTGTACAGGCACTGTTTGCCGAGCGGGAGCGTTCATGATTCGTTTCGAACAGGTCGGTAAACGCTACGCCAACGGGCATGTCGGCTTGCATGAGCTGAGTTTCCGGGTGCGTCGCGGCGAATTCTTGTTTGTGACCGGCCATTCGGGTGCCGGTAAAAGTACCTTGTTGCGCCTGCTGCTGGCCATGGAACGCCCAACCACCGGCAAACTGCTGCTGGCGGGCCAGGACCTAGCCACCATCAGCAACGCGCAGATTCCGTTCCTGCGCCGCCAGATCGGCGTGGTGTTCCAGAATCACCAGTTGCTGTTCGACCGCACGGTGTTCAACAACATCGCCTTGCCGTTGCAGATTCTCGGGCTATCCAAGGCCGAAATCGTCAAGCGCGTGGATTCGGCGCTGGAGCGCGTTGCGCTGTCGGACAAGACCGACCTCTACCCCGGCGACCTGTCCACCGGCCAGCAACAGCGCGTCGGCATCGCCCGCGCCATCGTGCACCGCCCAGCCTTGCTGCTGGCGGACGAACCCACCGGTAACCTCGACCCGCGCCTGGCCGCAGAAATCATGGGCGTGTTCGAAGACATCAACCGCCTGGGCACCAGCGTGCTGATCGCCAGTCACGACCTGGCACTGATCGCCCGCATGCGCCACCGCATGCTCACCCTGCAACGCGGCCGCCTGATCGGTGACGGGGAGGCCGGGGTATGAGTGCGACACGCAGCCCGAAGGTTTCCGAGCGCGTCGCGCCAAAACCGGCCGACCCGCAACCGCAGAAGAAAAAACGCGACGAAGACGACGGCCCGGACTTTGGCACCCTGGTGCACGCCTGGATCGAAAGTCACCGTACCAGCCTGGTAGACAGCCTGCGCCGCCTGGGCAAGCAGCCGATCGGCAGCTTCTTCACCTGCTTGGTGATGGCCGTGGCCTTGAGCCTGCCGATGGGGTTGTCGTTGCTGCTGAATAACGTCGAGCGCCTTGGCGGTTCGTGGCAGCGGGCGGCGCAGATTTCCCTGTACCTGAACCTGGATGCCAGCACCAAAGACGGCGAAGCCCTGCGGGACGAGATCAAAGGCCTTCCGGGTGTGGCAGAGGCTGAGTACATCAGTCGCGATCAGGCCCTGGAAGAGTTCCAGCAACAGTCCGGCCTGGGCGAGGCACTCAAGGAGTTGCCGCAAAACCCGCTGCCGGGCGTGGTGCTGGTGACGCCGAACGAAGTCGACAAGGCGACCCTGGAAGCCCTGCGACAAAAACTCGCAGAGCTGCCCAAGGTCCAGCAGGCACAACTTGATCTAGTCTGGGTAGAGCGGCTGGCGGCGATTCTCAAGCTGGGCGACCGCTTTGTGTTCGGCCTGACGGTGTTGCTGGTGTCTGCATTACTTTTGGTGATAGGCAATACCATTCGTCTTCATATTGAAAACCGCCGCACCGAGATAGAAGTGATTAAACTCGTCGGCGGCACGGACAGCTATGTGCGTCGGCCTTTTCTGTACATGGGCGCGCTTTATGGCTTCGGTGCGGGGATTTTGTCCTGGGGCGTGCTGGCTTTTGGCCTGAACTGGCTGAACGACGCGGTGGTAGGGCTCGCCGGCTTGTACGGCAGTGATTTTGCCCTGGCCGGCGTGCCGGTAGCCGACGGTCTGTCATTGTTGCTTGGGGCAGTGCTCTTGGGGTATATCGGTGCTTGGATTGCGGTCGCACGGCATTTACGTGAGCTGGCACCGAAGTAGTTAATGTCAAGGTAATGTAGTTTCGTTTGTATTGACCGTATCAGTGGTTTAGGGAACTTGTCCTACGGTTTCCGGTCAATTTTCGCAGTGCTGAACTGCACGAGTTATGTGAGTCGGAGGTTTTTTCGTATGACCACTTCTTTGCAACCTGCTTATGCTCTGGTCCCGGGTGCGAACCTGGAGGCCTATGTGCACACGGTCAACAGCATTCCATTGCTGACGCCCGAGCAGGAGCGTGAACTGGCCGAGAGTCTCTACTATGAGCAGGATTTGGGGGCGGCTCGGCAGATGGTGCTCGCCCACCTGCGTTTTGTCGTACATATCGCCCGTAGCTATTCCGGCTACGGCCTGGCCCAGGCTGACCTGATTCAGGAAGGCAACGTTGGCCTGATGAAAGCTGTAAAGCGCTTCAACCCGGAAATGGGTGTGCGCCTGGTGTCGTTTGCTGTGCACTGGATCAAGGCGGAAATTCACGAGTTCATCCTGCGCAACTGGCGCATCGTGAAAGTCGCGACCACCAAGGCCCAGCGCAAGCTGTTCTTCAACCTGCGCAGCCAGAAGAAACGCCTGGCGTGGCTGAACAACGAAGAAGTGCATCGCGTGGCCGAAAGCCTTGGCGTTGAGCCCCGTGAAGTGCGCGAGATGGAAAGCCGCCTGACCGGCCACGACATGGCCTTCGACCCGGCCGCAGAAGCGGACGACGACAGCGCCTTCCAGTCGCCGGCCAACTACCTGGAAGACCACCGGTACGACCCGGCGCGTCAACTGGAAGACGCCGACTGGAGCGACAACTCCAATCACAACCTGCACGAAGCGCTGGAAGTGCTGGACGACCGCAGCCGTGACATCCTCTACCAACGCTGGTTGGCAGAAGAAAAAGCCACGCTGCACGACCTGGCGCAGAAGTACAACGTGTCGGCTGAGCGGATTCGTCAGCTTGAGAAGAGTGCGATGAACAAGCTGAAACTGTCGATCGCCGCCTAAACAGCTGCGAGGTGACAAAAAAATGCCCCGATCGAGAGATCGGGGCATTTTTGTTTGTGTTCGCACAACTCGAATTCAACTCAGTCCACTGTGGGAGCTGGCTTGCCTGCAATGAGGGGCTGCCAGCCAACACATCTGCAGGCCGACACACCTCTATCGCAGGCAAGCCAGCTCCTACAGTTGTTTTGTGTGGTGTCAGTCGGACCAGGGAGCTTTGCGCGAGTTGTTCAGCTCATTCAGGTAACCGTCGCCACCCAACTGACTCATCTGCTGCCGAATCCACGCGGCCCGCCGCGCGACATACGACGTTGGATGGCTGGCACTCCACACCCGTGGATTAGGCAACACCGCCGCCAGGTAGCTGGCCTGCTGGCGGGTCAGCGCCTTGGCACTCACCCCAAAATGATGCCGCGCCGCCGCTTCAGCGCCGAACACGCCTTCATCCCACTCCACGCTATTGAGGTACACCTCAAGAATTCGCTGCTTCGACCAGAAAATCTCGATCAAACCGGTAAACCAGGCTTCCAGGCCTTTGCGGAAATAGCTGCGGCCGGTCCACAGGAACAGGTTCTTCGACACTTGCTGGCTCAAGGTGCTGGCGCCGCGAATCGAACCGCCGCGCTCGTTATGCAGGAGTGCCGCCTGGATTGCGTCGAAATCAAAACCCCAATGCTGCGGGAAGCGCTGGTCTTCGCCGGCCATCACTGCCACTTTCAAATCGTCGGAGATCTGATCCCACGGCACCCACGTGCGTTGTACGTCAATCGGCTCGCCGTCGACCCAGGACTCGACCTTGCGCTCGACCATCAGCGCAGTCCCCGGTGGCGGCACGAAACGAAACAGCAGCACCAGCAACACACTACCGATGGCAAACCACTTGAGGGCTTTGAGAAAACGCTTGAAGAGGAGACGCAGCATAGAGATGGCTTGGCCGAACCCGTTGAGCGGGCCATTATACAGACCCTGCCCACTGAGTCTGACTGGAGTTCCTCATGTTGCGTGGCTTTCTGATGCTGGCTGCCTTTTTCGGTTTCACCGGTGTCGCCCTGGGCGCGTTTGCCGCCCACGGCCTGAAAAACCGCCTGAGTGCCGAGTACTTGGCGATTTTCCACACCGGCGTGACTTACCAACTGGTACACACCCTCGCGCTGTTCGGCGTGGCCCTGCTGGCGGCGCACATTCCGGGGCGCCTGGTGACGTGGGCGGGCGTGTCCTTTGCCGTCGGCATCCTGCTGTTCTCCGGCAGCCTGTATGTGCTGACCATGACCGGCATCAGCAAGCTTGGCATCATCACGCCGTTGGGTGGCTTGGCCTTCCTGTTGGGCTGGTTCTTCCTCGGTTTGGCGGCGTGGCGTCTACAGGCTGCCTGACCAAGGGGCTTGGGCCAGCAACGTCAATCACGCTAGAATGCTGGCCCCTAAAAACGATGGCGGCCCGCGGCATGCGCATTCAGTTGAACGGCGAATCCTTTGAACTGCCCGACGGTGAAACCGTTGCGGCCCTGCTGACCCGTCTGGACCTGACCGGACGCCGCGTCGCAGTGGAGCTCAACCAGGATATCGTCCCGCGTAGCCAGCACGCCGAGACCGCGCTCACCGAAGGTGACCAGGTCGAAGTGGTCCACGCCATCGGCGGCGGCTAGCCGTCCGGCGCTCAAGGGCGCCGACCCGCATTCTGCAGAACCTCACCCCATTTCGAGGATTTCCCATGAGCATCGTTCGTAGCGACAAGCCTTTCGTCCTGGCCGGTCGGACCTTCCAGTCCCGTCTACTGGTCGGCACCGGCAAGTACCGCGACATGGAAGAAACCCGCCTGGCCATCGAAGCCTCGGGTGCCGAGATCGTCACCTTCGCCGTGCGCCGCACCAACCTCGGCCAGATCGAAGGCGAGCCGAACCTGCTCGAAGTGCTGTCGCCGGATCGCTACACCTTCTTGCCGAACACTGCCGGTTGCTATGACGCGATTGAGGCCGTGCGCACCTGCCGCCTGGCCCGTGAGCTGCTCGATGGCCACAACCTGGTAAAGCTGGAAGTACTGGCCGACCAGAAAACCCTGTTCCCCAATGTGATCGAAACCCTCAAGGCCGCCGAAACCCTGGTCAAGGAAGGCTTCGACGTGATGGTCTACACCAGTGATGACCCGATCATCGCCCGCCAACTGGCCGAAATCGGCTGCATCGCGGTGATGCCGCTGGCCGGCCTGATCGGTTCCGGTCTGGGCATCTGCAATCCGTACAACCTGCAGATCATCCTCGAAGAAGCCAGGATTCCGGTGCTGGTGGATGCGGGCGTAGGCACTGCCTCCGACGCCACCATCGCCATGGAGCTGGGGTGTGATGCGGTGCTGATGAACTCGGCCATCGCCCACGCGCAGCAACCGATCATGATGGCCGAAGCCATGAACCACGCAATTGTCGCGGGCCGCCTGGCGTACCTTGCCGGGCGCATGCCGAAAAAACTTTATGCCAGCGCCTCCTCGCCGCTGGATGGTCTGATCAAGTAAGAGCCATTGATGACTGAATCAAACGAAACGCCGAACACCCTGGAAGAAGGCGACGAGTCCAAGCACCGCCGCATCAAGAGTTTTGTGATGCGCGCCGGTCGCATGACCGAAGGCCAGCAAAAAGGCCTGGAGCAGGGCACGCCGCTGTTCGTCCTGCCGCTGGTGGATGCCCCGGTGGATTATGACCAGGTGTTCGGCCGCTCGGCGCCACGCTCCCTGGAGATCGGCTTCGGCATGGGCCATTCCCTGCTGGAAATGGCTGCGGCTTCGCCGGAGCAGGATTTTATCGGGGTTGAAGTACACCGTCCGGGTGTCGGCGCGCTGCTTAATGGCGTGCTGACTCAGGGCCTGACCAACCTGCGGGTCTACGATTGCGACGCGATCGAAGTGCTCAACCGCTGCATCGCCGACAACAGCCTCGACCGCCTGATGCTGTTCTTCCCGGACCCATGGCACAAGAGCCGCCACCACAAGCGCCGCATCGTCCAGGCTTCCTTCGCGGAACTGGTACGCAGCAAGCTGAAAGTGGGCGGTATCCTGCACATGGCCACCGACTGGGAACCGTATGCCGAATACATGCTGGAAGTGATGAACGTCGCCCCTGGCTACCGCAATCTGGCCGAAGACGGCAAATGCGTCCCGCGTCCGGCCGAGCGGCCGATCACCAAGTTCGAACGTCGCGGCGAGCGACTCGGGCATGGGGTTTGGGATTTGAAGTTCGAGAAGCAGGACTGATTAGCTAAAAGCCCATAACGCAATCAACGGTGGGAGCTGGCTTGCCTGCGATAGCATCACCCCGGAATCACTGATACACCGAGGTGTCTGCATCGCAGGCAAGCCAGCTCCCACATTTTGTTTTGTGTTGAGTTGGAGTCAGCGGCGATCCGCCACAACCCCGATCAACACCAGCACCACCAACAACACCGGCGCCAGGCTGTAGTTGTTGAACTGGCTCAACCCGCGAACAATCCACGGCGTGGCGTAGATCAACGCAGCGCCGCTGCCGATCATGCACACCAGCGCCATCAGCGGTACGCGCAGCGCACCCGCGATGCTGCCCAAGCGCGCCTCGACCCAGCCCTTGATGTCGGCGCCAAACAGCACCAGCAGGCAGCCGACGAGCGCCAGGGAGATTTCCGACAGGTTGCTACGGCTCCAGCGGGACACGGTGGCGAGTAGATCGAGTACCAAATCCATTCGATTTCCTTAAGAGCAATCAGCTCAAAAACTTCTGCAGCAGGTCATTGAGAAAGAGTTGCCCGCGGTCGGTGGCCGCCAGGCGTGACGGTTCGACCTGCATTAAGCCACTTTGTTCGGCATCCTTGCGGGCTTCATCGAGGCTGGCCAGGTCCAGGCCGGTACGCTCGGCGTAAAGCTTCGCTTCGACACCGTCGGTGAGGCGCAGGGCGTTCATCAGGAACTCGAACGGTAACTCTTCGTTGGTCAGTTCTTTCGCGCCGGCCTGGTAATTTTTCGCCGGGTTGAGGTAGTCCTTCGGCGCCCGGGTTTTCCAGGTGCGCACGATGCGCCCGTCCGGGTGGCTGAGCTTGCCGTGGGCGCCGGCACCGATGCCGATGAAGTCGCCAAAGCTCCAGTAGTTCAGGTTATGCCGCGCCGGCCGGCCCGGTTGAGCGTAGGCCGAGACTTCGTACTGGGCGTAACCGTGTTCGGCGAGCAATGCCTGGCCGGCTTCCTGGATGTCCCACAGGGTGTCGTCTTCCGGCAGCACAGGTGGCTGATTCCAGAACACCGTGTTGGGCTCCAGGGTCAGTTGGTACCAGGATAAATGCGTGGGCTTGAGGGCGATGGCCTGGCGCAGGTCGCCCAGAGCGTCCTCCAGGGACTGATCGGGCAAGCCGTGCATCAGGTCCAGGTTGAAGTTGTCGAACCCGGCCTGACGCGCCATGCCGGCGGCCCGCACGGCTTCGTCACCGTTGTGGATGCGGCCCAGGGCTTCGAGTTTTTCCTGCTGGAAACTCTGGATGCCAATCGACAGGCGATTGATCCCCAGCTTGCGATACGCCACGAACTTCTCTTGCTCGAAGGTTCCCGGGTTGGCTTCCAGGGTGATTTCGATGTCGCTGGCAAACGGGATACGCGCTTCCACGCCCTTGAGCAGCCGGCCCAGCGCAGCGGCGCTGAACAGGCTCGGGGTGCCGCCGCCGAAGAAGATCGAACTCAGCTCACGGCCATACACCGCGTACAGGTCCTGATCGAGGTCGGCCAGCAATGCGTCGACGTACTCCTCCTCCGGCAGCACCTTGCTGGCGGTGTGGGAGTTGAAGTCGCAATAAGGGCATTTGCGCACGCACCACGGGATGTGGATGTACAGCGCCAGGGGCGGCAGGTGAGGCAGGGCCGCCCGAGGGGTTTGCGCGCCACCGTGAATCAGTGGCTGCGCGGAGGTGTTCTGGGTCATTTCAGGCCCAGACGCTGGCGCAGCAAATCCATTGCGCGGGCGCGGTGGCTGATCTGGTTCTTGTCGGCCGGGCTCAGTTCGGCGCTGGAGACATTGCGCTCCGGCACCCAGAACAACGGGTCATAACCGAAACCGTGTTCACCGCTGGCGGCCTGCAGGATGCGGCCGTGCCACAGGCCTTCGCAGAGAATCGGCAATGGATCATCGGCGTGACGCACCAGGGCCAGCACGCAGACGAACTGCGCGCCACGCTCGGCGTCCGACACGTCCTTGAGGGCGTCCAGCAGCTTGGCGTTGTTGGCCGCGTCGCCTTTGCCATCGGCATAACGCGCCGAGTAGATGCCTGGCGCGCCGCCCAGGAAGTCTACCGCCAGCCCCGAATCGTCGGCCAGTGCCGGCAGGCCGGAAATGCGCGCGGCATTGCGGGCCTTGAGAATGGCGTTCTCGACGAACGACAGGCCGGTCTCTTCCGGCTCTACCTGGCTGAACTCGCCAATCGAGCGCAGTTGCACCGACTGGCCGAGCATGGCCTGGAGTTCTTTGAGCTTGCCAGTGTTATGGCTGGCCAGTACGAGTTGTGTGAGGTTCATCATTCGGCCGGAAACAGTTCCTGGTTGAAACTGAAACCGTGGGCTTTGCCGCCGGTTTCAACGTTGATCGTGAAAATTCGTACTTCCTGCTGCGGCACGGAGTACTGGGCGAGGTAGTAAATCGCACCTTTCTCGGTGATTTGCTTGAAGGTCAGCATCTCACTCTTGCCGCTCAGGTCCTTGACGGTACCTGTCACCTGGGCCACCACGGGCGTGACGCCCTTGATCACCGACACATTGATCACGCCCTTGTTCTTGCTGCGCACCAGTTCAACGGCCTGGGCCACGTCGGGCTGCAGGAAGCTGGAGGTGAAGGTGTTGTAGTGCACAGTGATGTCGCCGAAATCTTTCTGGCGATTGGGGTCGATAACGTCCGCCGCCATGGCGCTGACGCCCAGGCAGGCAGTGAGTAGAAAAACAGCCAGGCGACTCATGATCGTCCTCCTTGAATATGGTTAGACGGCAATCTGGTGGTCCGTCAGGCCCGGGCTGCTGACCCGGTAGATCCCGATCTCACCCAACAGGTTAGGCCATAGCTTACTCGCCCAGCCGTGACGGTGCTGTTGATCGACGGCAAGGCGGTTGATGACTTTGGCATCACGCTCGCCACACAGCGCTTCGAAGTCTTCGAAGGTGCAGAAGTGGATGTTTGGCGTGTTGTACCAGGTGTACGGCAGGAAGTCCGACACCGGCATGCGGCCCTTGGTGGCCAGGTACCAGCGGCAGCGCCAGTGACCGAAATTGGGGAAGGTGATGATGCACTGGCGGCCGACGCGCAACATTTCGTCGAGGATCCGGTCCGGGTAGTGCACGGCTTGCAGGGCCTGGGTCATGACCACGATGTCGAAACTGTTGCTGGCGAAGTTGCCCAGGCCCTTGTCCAGGTCCTGCTCGATCACGTTGATGCCCTTGGCCACGCACTGGGCGATGTTGTCCGGGTCGTTTTCCAGGCCATAGCCGGTGACTTGCTTGTTGTCGCGCAGCCAGCTCAGCAGTTCGCCATCGCCGCAGCCCAGGTCGAGCACGCGGCTGCCGGCGGGGATCCAGTCTTGGATGATTTCCAGGTCGGCTCTCATGGCGTTCTCCTAAAGCGTAAGCAATTCATATAAGCGCTATTCGGTTCATGTAGTTGCGAAAGGCCTGCAGGTAGCGTGGGATCGGGATCAGGAAGGCGTCATGGCCCTGCGGTGCATCGATCTCCAGGTAGCAGACGTCTTTCTTGGCGGCCATCAGTGCATCCACCAGTTCCCGCGAGCGGGCCGGCGAGAAGCGCCAGTCGGTGGTGAACGACATCACGCAGAACTTCGATGTGGCGTTTTCGAAGGTCTTCGCCAGGTCATCGTCAAAGTTCGCCGCCGGGTCGAAGTAATCCAGGGCCTTGGTCATCAGCAGGTAGGTGTTGGCGTCGAAACGTCCGGAAAACTCCTCGCCCTGATAACGCAGGTAGCTCTCGACCTGGAACTCGACGCTGTGGAAGTCGTAGTTGAGCTTTTCGCTCTTGAGGCCACGGCCGAATTTCTCGCCCATGGAGTCATCCGACAGGTAGGTGATGTGGCCGACCATCCGCGCGAGCATCAGCCCGCGCTTGGGGATCACGCCCGCTTCCTGGAACGAACCGCCGTGGAACTCGGGGTCGGTGAGGATCGCCTGGCGCGCCACTTCGTTGAAGGCGATGTTCTGCGCCGACAATTTTGGGGCCGAGGCGATTGCCAGGCAATGGCGCACGCGGTCCGGGTAAGTGATGGTCCATTGCAGGGCCTGCATGCCTCCCAGGCTGCCGCCGATCACGGCGGCCCATTGGGCGATGCCGAGTACGTCGGCCAGGCGGGCCTGGCTGTGCACCCAGTCTTCCACGGTCAGCACCGGGAAGTCGGCACCAAACGGCTTGCCGGTTTCCGGGTTGAGGCTGCTGGGGCCGGTGGAGCCGTTGCAGCCGCCAAGGTTGTTCAGGCTGACCACGAAGAACGTGTTGGTGTCGATGGGCTTGCCGGGGCCGATGCAGCTGTCCCACCAGCCGGGCTTGCGCTCGTCCACGCTATGGAAACCCGCAGCGTGGTGATGACCGGACAGGGCGTGGCAGATCAGCACGGCATTGCTGCCTGTGGCGTTCAGTTGGCCGTAGGTTTCATAGATCAGGTCGTAGGCGGGCAGCGAACGGCCGCAGGCCAGGGCCAGCGGTTCGCTGAAGTGCGCCACTTGGGGCACGACCAGTCCAACAGAATCGGGGGGAAAGGCAGCTGGCATCGACCCTGCTCTCGTTTAAATGAGGCGTAAGTCTAAAGACCGCTGCACCCAGCGGCAAGCAAAGGCCAGCGGCAGGTGTTTTTAGGGTTTTTTGGGGCAAGGGAGCAAGCTCCCTTGCCATCCAGCTATCAGATCAGACCGAACAGTTCTTTGGGCATGAATGCGTAGAACGCCAAACGTGGAATCACCCAGCTTTGCAGCAACTGAATCGCGATAAACGCGAAGATCGGCGAGATATCCAGGCCACCCAGGTTAGGCACCAGGCGACGGAACGGCGCCAGCACCGGTTCAGTGATCTGTGCCACCAGCTCGGCGCCAGGGCTGCGGCTGCCCGGTGCAACCCAGGACAGGATCACGCTGATGATCATCGACCAGAAAATGATCTTCAAGAACAGCGAGAAAATCCCGATCAAGGCCCACGGCAGCAACAGCAGCGTGGTGGCCTGATAGCCATTGAGCAGCAGGATCACCGCGAACAGCAGGATCTGCAGCAGCAGCGCCAATACCAGCGACGACATGTCCAGGCCGAACAGGCTCGGGATCACCCGGCGCAATGGCTTGAGCAGCGGCTGCGTGGCCTTCACCACGAATTGGCACAGCGGGTTGTAGAAGTTCGCCCGCACCAGTTGCAGGATAAAACGCATCAGCACGATCAGCAGGTACAGGCTGCCCAGGGTCTGGATGATGAAAATGGCAGCGTCATTGATTCCGAGCATGTTTGATTCCTATGTGGGGGACGACTATTTGCCCAGCTGCTCGGCCATTTCGGCCGAACGATGTGCTGCGGCACCCAGTGCTTTTTCCACCAGGGCTTCAAAGCCCCCGGCCTGGAATGATTCGATGGCAGCCTGCGTGGTGCCGCCCGGCGAGGTCACGCGTCGACGCAACTCGGCGGCATCCACATCGCTGCCGACCGCCATGTTCGCGGCGCCCAGGGCGGTTTGCTCGGCCAGTTGCTCAGCGATCTCGTGGGGCAAGCCCAGCTTCACGCCGGCGGCGGTCATGGCTTCGATCAGCAGGAAGAAGTAGGCCGGGCCGCTGCCGGACACGGCGGTGACCGCATCCAGTTGCTGCTCTTGCTCCAGCCACAGCGCGATACCCACGGCGGACAACAGCTCTTGTGCCTGATCGCGCTGGGCAGCGGTCACTTCGCGGGTGGCGTACAGACCGCTCACGCCCTTGCGCAGCAGCGCCGGGGTGTTGGGCATGCAGCGCACGATCGGCTGGGCACCGAGCCAGTTATTCATGCTGGCGCAGGTGATGCCGGCGGCGATGGACACCACCAGTTGATGGGGCTTGAGGCTGGGGCGCAGGCTTTCGCACACGGCTTTCATGGCTTGTGGCTTTACCGCCAGCACCACCACATCAACGCCTTCAATCGCTTGTGCGTTGTCGGCGAAGGTTTCGATACCGTGCTCGGCGCTGACGCGGGCACGGGTGTCGGCGCCCGGGTCGCTGGCGCGAATCTGTTGTGCTTCCAGGCCCTTGGCCCGCAGGCCGCCGATCAGGCTGGCCGCCATGTTACCGGCGCCGATAAAGGCAATACGCGTGTTGCTCATGACAGGTCCTTACTCAGATGGATGTCAGCCATTTCACGGCTGGCCGTAGTCACGGGCACCAAACAGGGCGGTACCGATCCGCACCCAGGTGGCCCCTTGGGCGATGGCCGACTCAAGGTCATGGCTCATGCCCATGGAAAGTGTGTCGAGCGGCAGGTTCAGGCTCGCCTGCAGGTCTCGCACGGTGGCGAAGGCGGCGTCCTGCTCGGCACGGTCGTCGGTCGGCTCGGGGATCGCCATCAAACCGCGCAGCTTCAGGCGCGGCAGGGCGCTGATGGCTTCGGCCAGGGCGGGCAGGTCGGCGGGTGTACAGCCGGACTTGCTGGCTTCGCCACTGACATTGACCTGGATGCAGATATTCAGCGGTGGCAGGTCAGCCGGGCGTTGCTCGGACAGGCGTTGTGCGATTTTCAGGCGGTCCACGGAATGCACCCAGGCGAAGTTCTCGGCGATCGCACGAGTCTTGTTCGATTGAATGGGGCCGATGAAGTGCCAACTCAAGGGCAGGTCGGTTAATTCGGCCTGTTTGCCCAAGGCTTCCTGCAGATAATTCTCGCCAAAGTCCCGCATCCCGGCGGCATGGGCTTCGCGCACGGCGTGTGCCGGTTTGGTCTTGCTCACGGCCAGCAGGTGCACGCTGCTGGCGTCGCGCTGCGAGGCCTCGGCCGCAGCCCGGATCCGCTCGGAAACCAGGCTGATGTTGTCTGCTATGGTCGACATTCAAGTTGCGCCCGTGGATATGGAGTCCGCGGCATTCTACTGGAAATGGAAAGCCCTATGGATATCACTGAACTGCTGGCCGCCGGCGTGCGCCTGCGGGCCTCGGACCTGCATCTGTCGGCCGGGCTGGCGCCGATGTTGCGAGTGGATGGCGAAGTCTGGCCCCTCGATTGGCCGGTGCTCGAGTCTGCGCAAGTGGCGGATTTACTCAGCCCTTTACTCAACAATCACCAGCAAAAGGATTTCGAAACATCTCTTGAAACGGATTTTGCCTTCGAGTTGCCCGAGGTGGCGCGGTTTCGGGTGAATGTGTTCCAGCAACACCGGGGCATGGGCGCGGTGTTTCGTACCATCCCGTCGGCGGTGCAGAGCCTGGAGGGCCTGGGGTTGGGTGAGGTGTTCCGGCGCATCGCGGATTTGCCCCGCGGGCTGGTCTTGGTCACCGGGCCGACCGGTTCCGGCAAGTCTACGACCCTGGCGGCGATGATTGATTACCTCAACACCCATCGCCGCCAGCACATCCTCACCCTTGAAGACCCGATCGAGTTTATCCATCAACCGAAAAACGCCCTGATCAACCAACGGCAGGTGCATCGCGACACTCACAGTTTCTCGGCCGCCCTGCGTTCGGCATTGCGGGAAGACCCGGATGTGATTCTGGTGGGGGAGTTGCGGGACCTCGAAACTATCCGCCTGGCGCTGACAGCAGCGGAAACCGGGCATCTGGTGTTTGGCACGTTGCACACCACCTCGGCGGCAAAAACCGTGGATCGGGTGGTGGACGTATTTCCGGCCGGTGAAAAGGCCATGGTCCGCTCGATGCTCTCGGAGTCATTGCAGGCGGTGGTGTCCCAGGTGCTGGTGAAGAAAGTCGGCGGCGGGCGGGTGGCGGCTCACGAAATCATGCTGGGTACTCCGGCGATTCGGAACCTGATCCGCGAGGACAAGGTGGCGCAGATGTACTCGGCGATACAGACCGGCGGGGCGCTGGGGATGACGACGCTGGACATGAGCTTGAAGGCGTTGGTCAGCCAAGGGCTGATCAGCCGGGAACATGCCCGGGAGAAGGCGAGGGTGCCTGGGGATGTTTGAGATCGCTTGGACGATGAACATTTAATGCAGGACTGGCTTATGTGGGAGCCGGGCTTGCCCGCGATGCAGGCACCCCGGTGTATCAGTCACACCGCAGTGATGCTATCGCAGGCAAGCCAGCTCCCACACAAGCCCGGTCACCACAGCAAGCCCGCTCCCAAGTCGGCCGGGTATCAGCGCTGCACAATCCGCAGATTGTTCTGTTCTTTAGGCAGGACACGTTTGGCAATTACGTAGTTCTTGTCCCAGAACGGCTTCTTCAGCGTATCGATGCTCACGGACTTGCCACGACGCGGTGCGTGGATGAAACGGTCGTTGCCCAGGTAGATGGCAACGTGGTTCACCTGGCGGCTCTTCAGTTTGAAGAACAACAGGTCACCCGGTTTCAAATCCTTGCGCTCAACCTTCAGCCCGTGGCCAGCGGCCATGGCATTGGAAGTGCGCGGCAAATCCACGGCTTTTACGTCGTTAAATGCATATTTCACCAAACCACTGCAGTCGAACCCTTTACTTGGGCTGCTGCCGCCCCAACGATAAGGGGTACCGAGCACGTTAACGGCGCGGCTGAGGACGTTGCTGCTTTGTTTGGTGTTGACGGCCATCAGCCCTGGAGCTGTTTTACCGTGGGCCTTGCTCAGTTGAGTCGGGCGCTTCACGGTCAGCTTTACCGATTTGGCGGAGCTGGTGGCAGCGTGAACTTTAGGGGTGAAACCGTTAACTTCTGGAAGACGTTGCTCACGATTGGTGGCGTGGGCGGCCAGTGGCATTAATAGGCAAATGGTTAGCCATGTCTTGAAAAATGGTCGCATTAGGCGTGGCTCTTTTTGGTTTGCGCGCAACTTTATAACAGCTTTTTGTGTCGTTCTAAGGCCGTTTGTCGACTGAACCCTGGGGTCAAATTCAGGAAAACCGTGACGAATTGCCGCGATTGTCCTACACAAGTCAGGCGGTATAAGGCTTTGAGGGAAGCGAAGATACCATTTGCCGCATGTCGGGCGCCCGTAAAAAAGTCACAAAGAAACCAGAAATATTTATCTATCGAGGCAAAAGGGGTACTCCATGAACACCTATCGACAGGATGTTTCGCAACAAGACACCCACAGCAAGGTGATCGGTTACCTGCTTTGGATTTTCGGTTTTACCGGCGCTCACCGCTTTTATTACGGCAAGCCAGTGACCGGGACGATCTGGTTTTTCACCTTCGGGTTACTCGGGATTGGTTGGCTGATCGACTTGTTCCTGATTCCGGCGATGGACCGGGAAGCGGACCTGCGATTCACCGCCGGGCCCATTGAGTACAACGTGGCCTGGATCCTGTTGGCGTTCCTGGGTGTGTTCGGCTTGCACCGCATGTATCAGGGCAAATGGATCAGCGGGATCATTTACCTGCTGACGGGTGGTTTGTTCCTGATTGGCGTGCTGTACGACTTCTGGACGTTGAATACGCAGATTTCGATCCGTAATGCCGAGCGTAACGGCGGTCGTTAAGCGCTCTAAACCAATGTGGGCGCGGTCAAGTGTAGGAGCTGGCTTGCCTGCGATGCGGGCACCTCGGTGTATCTGATGTACCGAGGTGATGCTATCGCAGGCAAGCCAGCTCCCACATTTACCGTGCCCACTTTGGATCGGGTTTAAGCCTGGTAGCTGATCCGCCCATCCACCAGCGTGTACCGCACAGTCGCCGGCAGGCTATGGCCGATGAACGGGCAGTTCTCGCCCTTGGACAGCCAGTGTTCCCCGGCAATCGTGGAGCTGGCCGGATCAAACAGCACCAGGTCCGCCGCCGAACCCACCGCCAGCTTGCCCGCCGGCAGGCGCAGCGCCTCGGCAGGGCCCGCACTGAGGCGTGCCAGCAGGGTCGGCAGGTCCAGCAAGCCATCCTCCACCAGCGTCATCGCCAGCGGCAGCAACAGCTCGACACTGCTGATGCCCGGCTCTGTCGCACCGAACGGCGCCAGCTTGGCATCCCGCTCGTGAGGCTGGTGATGGCTGGAAATCGCCGAAACCACCCCGGACTTCACCGCCGCGCGCAAACCGTCACGGTCAGCGCGGGTACGCAGGGGCGGCTGCACGTGATACAGACTGGAGAAGTCGATCAGTGCCTCATCCGTCAAAATCAGCTGATACAGCGCCACGTCCGCCGTCACCGGCAAACCGCGGGCTTGCGCCTGAGCGATCAGTGCCACGCCACGAGCGCTGGTCAGCTGGCTGAAGTGCGCGCGTACGCCGCTTTGCTCCACCAGCAGCAGGTCCCGGGCCAGGGCCACGGTTTCAGCGGTTTCCGGGATGCCCGGCAGGCCGAGGAAGCTCGCCGTAGCGCCTTCGTGGGCCAGGCCGCCTTCGGCCAGGTCACGGTCCTGTGAGTGGAAAATCACCGTCAGGTCAAAGGTCGCTGCGTATTCCAGCGCGCGGCACAGGGTACGGGTGCTGCGAAAGCTCTCCAGGCCGTTGCCAAAGGCCACGCAGCCGGCGTCGCGCAAGGCGATCAGCTCGGCCAGCTGTTCGCCGTCCAGGCCTTTGCTCAGGGCGCCGATGGGGAACACTTTGCAGTTACCGGCTTCGCGGGCGCGGTCCAGGATCAGCTCGGTCACGGCCGAGGTGTCCAGCACCGGTTTGGTGTGGGGCGGGCAGCACAGGCTGGTGACGCCACCGGCCGCGGCGGCGCGGGTTTCGCTGGTGATGTTGCCCTTGCGGCTGTAACCCGGCTCGCGCAGGGCGACGTTCAGGTCTACCAGGCCGGGCGCGGCGATCAGGCCTTTGGCGTTAATGGTTTCGCTGGCGCTGAAGCCTGCGGGTGCGGCGCCGATGGCAATGATCTTGCCGGCTTCCAGGTGCAGATCGGTGACTTGATCCAGGCCGCTGGCCGGATCGATGACTCGGGCGCCGAGAATGCTGAGCTTCACTGGGCGTTCTCCTGCTCGAATTGACGTTGCGCGGTTTGCCCGCTCATGGCCATGGACAGCACGGCCATGCGGATGGCGATGCCGTAGGTCACCTGGTTGAGAATCACCGACTGCGGGCCGTCGGCCACCGCCGACTCAATCTCCACGCCACGGTTGATCGGCCCCGGGTGCATCACAATGGCGTCCGGCTTGGCGCCGGCCAGGCGTGCGGTGGTCAGGCCGAACAGGCGATAGAATTCGCCCTCGCTCGGCAGCAGGCCGCCGGCCATGCGCTCGCGTTGCAGGCGCAGCATGATCACCACGTCCACATCCTTCAGGCCCTCGGCCATGTCGGTGTAGACCTTCACGCCGTATTGCTCGATGCCGATCGGCAGCAGGGTTTTTGGCGCGATCACGCGGATGTCCGGGCAACCCAGGGCTTTCAGGGCCAGCATGTTCGAGCGTGCAACCCGCGAGTGCAGGATGTCGCCGACGATGGCCACCGAGAGGTTTTCAAAGCTGCCCTTGTGCCGACGAATCGTCAGCATGTCGAGCATGCCCTGGGTCGGGTGGGCGTGGCGGCCGTCGCCGCCGTTGATGATTGCTACGTTCGGGCACACGTGTTCGGCGATGAAGTGCGCGGCGCCGGAGTCGCCGTGGCGCACCACGAACATGTCGGCGGCCATGGCTTCCAGGTTGCGCAGGGTGTCGAGCAGGGTTTCGCCCTTGCTCGCCGACGAGGTGGACACGTTCAGTGTGATCACGTCAGCCGACAGGCGCTGGGCCGCCAGCTCAAAGGTGGTGCGGGTGCGGGTCGAGTTCTCGAAGAACACGTTGCAGATGGTCTTGCCGCGCAACAACGGGACTTTTTTCACCGCCCGGCCGCCGACTTCGAGAAACGAGTCGGCCGTGTCGAGGATTTCGGTGAGCAGTTCGCGGGGCAAGCCGTCGAGGGACAGGAAGTGTTGCAGCTGGCCCTGAGCATTGAGCTGCAGCGGGCGCTTGGCATCTAGAGGCGTCATCGCGGGGACTCTTTACAAGGCGGTTTAAAGGGCAAGGTCTTGCAGTTCGAGTTCGAGCGGCGTGGGACCGGACAATTTTACCCGCTGGTGGGCTTCGAGGGACAGTGTGGCACCGACTACGTCCGGGCTGATCGGCAACTCGCCGGCGTCCAGGTCCAGCAGGCAGACCAGGGTCACGCTGGCCGGGCGGCCGTAGTCGAACAGTTCGTTCATGGCGGCGCGAATGGTGCGACCGCTCATCAGTACGTCATCGATCAGCACCAGGTGCTGGCCTTCAATCTCGAACGGCAGGGCCGAAGGGCGCACTTGCGGGTGCAGGCCGTTCTGGCTGAAGTCGTCGCGGTAGAAGGACACGTCCAGGGTGCCGAGGGGCGAGTTGCTGCCCAGTTCTTCCAGCAGCGCCTGGGCCACCCACACGCCACCGGTGCGAATGCCGATAAAGCGCGGTTCGCTGATGGCACGCTGTTCCAGGTGCGCCTTGAGGCGGATAGCCATCTGGCTGATCAGATCGGCGGGATTGGGCAGGCTCATGGGTGCTCCTTCTAGGCCTCGCGCAGGCAAGGTCCGGGCTCAAACGTAAGAAGACGCGGCAAGCCGCGTCAGTCAGGATTCAAATAAAGCGGTGTTTTCATCCAGCCAGCCCTGCAACAGCAAGGCCGCGGCGATGGCATCCACCGGGTTGTCGCGGTAGCTGCCTTTCTGCCCGCCACGGTCGCGGCGCTCGCCCTTGGCTTCGAACGTGGTCAGGCGTTCGTCGTGGGTATAGAAGGGCAGGTTGTAGCGGCCATTAAGGCGGCGGGCGAATTTTTCGGCCCGCAGGCACATCTCGCTCGGGGTGCCGTCCATGTTCAAGGGCAGGCCGACGACTACGGCGTCGGGCTTCCATTCCTTGATCAGGGCTTCGACCTGGTTCCAGTCGGGCACGCCGTTTTGGGCTTTCAGGGTGCAAAGCTCGCGGGCCTGGCCGGTGATGACCTGGCCGACAGCGACGCCAATCTGTTTGGTGCCGTAGTCAAAGCCGAGGATCAGACGCAAGGCCATCAGGCGTGCCCCGCCTGGCTGGTCAGCAGGCTGAGGTTGATCCGCAGCTTGGCCGCGGCGGCTTCCAGGCGTAGTTCGCTGGGGGTATTGAACAGGATGTCGGCATCAAACGGGCAGGTCAGCCAGGCATTGCTCGCCAGCTCCGCCTCCAGTTGCCCGGCTTCCCAGCCGGCGTAACCCAGGGTGATCACACTTTGATCAGGCCCGATGCCGTCCGCAATGGCGAACAACACGTCCTGGGACGTGGACAGGGACAACCCTTCAAGGTCCACGGTCGCCTGGAATTTCGGCCCGGTGGGGTGCAGCACAAAACCCCGGTCCGTCTGCACCGGCCCGCCGATGTAGATCGGTACGTGCTGGCAGCTGGCGGGCGGGTCGATGTCCGGGCGCAGTTGCTCGAGGATATCGGCCAGGTTCAGGTCTTGCGGGCGGTTGACCACCAGCCCCATCGCACCATTGGCGGTGTGCTCGACGATGTAGGTCAAGGTCTGCGCAAAGTTCGGGTCGGCCATATGGGGCATGGCGATCAGGAATTGGTGCTTGAGGTAGGTCGGGCTGACATTTTTCATGTCCGCTAGTGTGGCGTTGGAGGGGCGAACTGACAAGCTGAGGATGCGTACGACATTGGCGCAATCCTCAATTACTGGAAAGCCGATCACCCTTGGCAAAGCGCCAGGTGCGAATGATTTCCAGGCGGTCGATGTCGTTCAAGTCCCCGGTAAACGGTGCAAAGGGCGCCGCCAGGCGCACGATGCGTTGCGCCGCCTGGTCCAGCAGCGGCTGGCCGGAAGACTCCAGCACCTGCACTTCGTACAAGGTGCCATCGCGGTTGATCGATACCAGCAGTCGCAAATTACCGTAGATCTGCTGGCGGCGGGCTTCGTCCGGGTAGTTCAGGTTGCCGATGCGTTCGACCTTCTTGCGCCACTCGTCCTTATACCAGGCGCCTTTGTCGCGCATGGTGGAGGCGGCATTCAGGCGGTAGATGCGCGGGCGCTTGGCGTACAGCTGTTGTTCGTGGGCCAGTTCGGCTTCCAGGCTGGAGATTTCGCTGGAGAGTTGCGAGCTGTCAAACGTCGGGGCCGGCGTCGTCGGCGCGGGTTCGGTCTTGGCCTTTTCGCGCTGGGTCGGGGCTTTTTGCGGTTTGGGCGCCACGGTCGTGACGGCGGCCTTGGGTGCAGCCTGTTTCACCTCCGGCTTGGGCGTCGGTGGTGGCGTGACCTTATTGACCTTGTTGTCCTGGAACGGCGCCACTTCGGTGGTCTTGGGCACCGCCTTCTTGTCGAGGGTGCCGCTGCCTTGCTGGTTGTCCTGAGCGAGAAAGTCAGCCTTTTCGGGCTTCTTTTCGCTTTTGAAGGTGGCAAGGGTGATTTCCAGGGTCTTGGTGATCTGCTTGGGTTCGGCAAAGGTGAAGCCCAGGCCGAGGATCAATGCCAGGTGAATCAACGCCGCCAGAAACAGGGTAAATCCGAGCCGATCAGCCGGGCGCACGCCGCTGTGGGAGAGTTCGGGGGGCAGATCGGACGGGAGCGTCATGACAAGAAAACCAACATCGCGCATTTCACAGGTGGGGCATGATAGCGCAATGTTGGTTTGTGTCCGGCTGTTCTATGTCACTTGGCTTGTAGCTTGGAGGCAATCGCCGCCATCAGCATTTCGCCGATGTTCGTGCCAAATGCATTGTCGATCTCGCGAATACAGGTCGGGCTGGTGACGTTGATTTCGGTGAGGTTCTCGCCGATAACGTCAAGTCCTACAAATAGCAGGCCTTTTTCGCGCAGGGTTGGGCCGACTTGGGCTGCAATCCAGCGATCCTTGTCTGTCAGCGGTCGGGCTTCACCCCGGCCACCGGCCGCCAGGTTGCCGCGGGTCTCGCCGGCGGCCGGAATACGCGCCAGGCAGTAAGGCACCGGCTCGCCATCGATCATCAGGATGCGCTTGTCGCCGTCCTTGATCGCCGGAATGTAGGCCTGGCCCATGATCTGCTGGGTGCCCAGCGCGGTCAGGGTTTCGAGGATCACCGACAGGTTCGGGTCGCCGGCGCGGTGGCGGAAGATCGACGTGCCGCCCATGCCGTCCAGCGGCTTGAGGATCACGTCACCGTGCTTGGCGGCGAATTCACGCAGCACGTCGGCGCGGCGGCTGACCACGGTCGGCGGTGTGCACTGTGGGAACAGCGTGGCGAACAGCTTTTCATTGCAGTCGCGCAGGCTCTGGGGCTTGTTGACGATCAGCACGCCCGCGCGCTCGGCCTGCTCCAGCAGGTAGGTGGAGTAGACGAACTCCATGTCGAATGGCGGATCCTTGCGCATCAGGATCACGTCGAGGTCGCTCAGGGGGCTGTCGATTTCGTCTTGCAGTTCGAACCACTTCTCGGGGTTGGCAAACACCTGCAGGGGGCGCATCCGTGCCCGCGCTTCACCGTCACCCTGGTAAAGGTCCGGCTGTTCCATATAGAACAGGCTCCAGCCGCGGGCCTGGGCGGCCAGCAGCATGGCCAGCGAGCTATCCTTTTTATAGGAGATGCTGGCGATAGGGTCCATGACAATGCCGACGCGAACGCTCATGGGGGATTTCCTCTAGCAAATAAGGGCGCATAAAAGTGGCGTCAGAGTGGCGCTGCGGCTGTTGTGGGTCAAGGAAAAACCACCGCGCGGGTCGGCCGATAGATTGCGTTCTGAGACTGTGCTAAAAAGGCTGCCATGGCGTATCAGCCCTTGAATTCCAAGGCTTCTGGCGCTCATCCTGTGCAACATCAGGCAGTACACACCGAAAACCTATTCGCTGTGGCGATGGTAGAGCAGATATGGAACAGCATTCCAACGCCTTGAAAGTGATGGTGATCGACGATTCGAAAACGATTCGCCGCACGGCCGAAACACTGTTGAAGAACGTAGGGTGCGACGTCATCACGGCCATCGACGGTTTCGATGCCCTGGCCAAGATTGTTGACCACCACCCGCACATTATCTTTGTCGACATCATGATGCCGCGCCTGGATGGCTATCAGACCTGCGCGCTGGTGAAGAACAACCCGGCGTTCAAGTCGATCCCGGTAATCATGTTGTCCTCCAAGGATGGTCTGTTCGACAAGGCCAAGGGGCGTATCGTCGGTTCTGATCAGTTTTTGACCAAGCCTTTCAGCAAGGAAGAACTGCTGAGCGCGATCAAGGCCTATGTGCCGGGCTTCGCCGCAGTAGAACAAGCACACTGACGGGGGCCCCACGAGGGCTTGCGTCTACTAAAGAAGTGGGGAAAACCATGGCACGTGTTCTGATCGTCGACGATTCGCCGACTGAAATGTACAAACTGACCGAAATGCTCGAAAAGCACGGTCACACTGTCCTCAAGGCCCAGAACGGCGGCGACGGCGTCGCGCTGGCCCGCCAGGAAAAGCCCGACGCGGTCCTGATGGACATCGTCATGCCCGGGCTCAATGGTTTCCAGGCCACCCGCCAGTTGACCAAGGACCCTGACACCGGGCACATCCCGGTGATCATCATCACCACCAAGGACCAGGAAACCGACAAGATCTGGGGCGAGCGCCAGGGCGCCAAGGACTACCTGACCAAGCCCGTGGACGAAGAAACCCTGATCGCCACCCTGAACAAGGTGCTGGCCGGCTGACGGCACGTTCCCATGACCGAGTCGCAAACCGCCTTCGAGCTGCTGCTGGACATCGACCGCCGCTGCCGCTTGCTGGCCGCCGACCTGCCGTCCCAGGAAACCCGGCTGCACAGCTGGAGCGGAATCGGGTTTCGCCTGGGCGAGCACTGGTACGTGGCGCCCATGGGCGAAGTCGCCGAAGTGCTGCACGAACCACGCTGCACCTTGATGCCCGGGGTCAAGCCGTGGGTCAAGGGCGTGGCTAACCTGCGCGGGCGCCTTCTGCCGGTGATGGACCTGGGCGCTTTCCTCGGCCTTGAGCGATCGGTGGCGCGCAAACAACGGCGGGTGCTGGTGGTGGAATATCAGGACGTGTTTGTCGGCCTGTTGGTGGACGAGGTGGTGGGCATGCAGCATTTTGCACAAGACGCATTGTCGACGAGCACCGTGGCCGGCGCGCCGTTTATCCAGGGCCAGTTTGACGGCGATCAGCTGTGGCAGGTCTTCAGCCCCTTCGCCCTGGCCCAGGCTCCAGGTTTCATGGATGTTGCCGCATGAGTACCGTCACCCCCGTCAAACCTCAGGAAGCGTCCCGCAGCCGCTCGCAGATCATCGTGCTGTTTATCGCGCTGATCGTGTTCATCATGCTGCTGTTCGCCAACTTCGCGTACCTCAACACCCAGTCCACCTACGATAAACAGTACATCGGCCACGCCGGTGAACTGCGGGTGCTGTCCCAGCGCATCGCCAAGAACGCCACCGAGGCCGCCGCCGGCAAGGCCGCTGCGTTCAAGTTGCTGGGGGATGCGCGCAACGACTTTGCCCAGCGCTGGGGTTACCTGAAAAAAGGCGACCCGGCCACCGGCCTGCCCGCCGCACCCACCGCCGTGCGCGCAGAAATGCGCGCCGTGCAGACCGACTGGGAAGCGCTGCTGAAAAACGCCGATGCGATTCTGGCCAGTGAGCAAACCGTGCTGTCGTTGCATCAAGTGGCCGCGACCCTGGCGGAAACCGTTCCACAGTTGCAGATGGAGTCGGAAAAGGTCGTCGACATCCTCCTGCAACGCGGCGCACCGGCCAGTCAGGTGGCGTTGGCCCAGCGCCAGTCGTTGCTGGCCGAACGTATTCTGGGGGCAGTGAACACCGTGTTGGCGGGCGACGAGACCGCAGTGCAGGCCGCCGATGCCTTTGGTCGCGATGCCAACCGTTTCGGCCTGGTGCTCAACGGCATGCTCCAGGGCAACCCCGGCCTGCGCATCAGCCAGGTCGAAGACCACGACGCCCGTGCCCGATTGGCGGAAATTTCCGAGCTGTTCGAATTCGTCTCCGGCTCGGTGGACGAAATCCTCGAAACCTCGCCGCAGCTGTTCCAGGTGCGCGCCTCGGCGAGCAATATCTTCAACCTGTCGCAAACCCTGCTGGACGAGGCCTCACACCTGGCCACCGGTTTTGAAAACCTGGCCGACGGGCGCACCTTCGACACCATCGGTGGCTACGTGCTGGGCTTGCTGGCCTTGGCCTCGATCATCCTGATCGGCTTGGTGATGGTCCGCGAGACCAACCGCCAACTGCGGGAAACCGCCGAGAAGAATGAGCGCAACCAGAACGCGATCATGCGCCTGCTGGATGAAATCGAAGACCTGGCCGACGGCGACCTGACTGTCACCGCCTCGGTCACCGAAGACTTCACCGGCACCATCGCCGACTCTATCAACTATTCCGTGGACCAATTGCGCGACCTGGTGGCAACCATCAACCTCACCGCCGGCCAGGTCGCGGGCGCGGTGCAGGACACCCAGGCCACCGCCATGCACCTGGCCCAGGCTTCGGAGCATCAGGCGCAGCAGATTGCCGAGGCTTCCACGGCGATCAACCAGATGGCCCAGTCCATCGACCAGGTGTCGGCCAACGCCGCCGAATCTTCGGCCGTGGCCGAGCGCTCGGTGGAGATCGCCAACAAGGGTAACGAGGTGGTGCACAACACCATCCATGGCATGGACAACATCCGCGAACAGATCCAGGACACCGCCAAGCGCATCAAGCGCCTGGGGGAATCGTCCCAGGAAATTGGCGACATCGTCAGCCTGATCGACGACATCGCCGAGCAGACCAACATCCTCGCCCTCAACGCCGCGATCCAGGCGAGCATGGCCGGTGATGCCGGGCGTGGTTTTGCGGTGGTGGCCGATGAGGTGCAGCGGCTGGCGGAGCGTTCTTCGGCGGCGACCCGGCAGATCGAAACCCTGGTGCGGGCGATCCAGACGGACACCAACGAAGCCGTGATTTCCATGGAGCAGACCACCACCGAAGTGGTGCGCGGTGCGCGGCTGGCCCAGGACGCCGGCGTGGCGCTGGAAGAGATCGAAGGCGTGTCGAAAACCCTGGCGGCGTTGATCCAGAGTATTTCCAACGCGGCGCAGCAGCAGACGTCGTCGGCGGGGCAGATTTCGCTGACGATGAACGTGATTCAGCAGATCACCACTCAGACATCGTCGGGCTCCACGGCCACTGCCGAGAGCATCGGCAACCTGGCGAAAATGGCCAGCCAGTTGCGGCGGTCGGTATCGGGCTTCACGTTGCCGGCGGCGAAGCAGGTGGATGAGTGAAATGCTATCTGTCAGGCACCACCGAACCCCTGTGGGAGCTGGCTTGTTGTGGTGAGGGGGCTTGTCCCCCGTCGGGTTCACCACTGATTGATGGGGCTGCTTCGCAGCCCAACGCGGGGCAAGCCCGCTCACCACAACAAGCCCGCTCTCACATTTGACCTCCATTGATTCTGGAATCGGTGGTCACACAGCAACTCATGAATTCAGACGGGAGCGGTTATGGTTGATCGGCACGACTACGTGGCCCTCGAATGGGTCAAGGGCGAAATTGCCGAAACCCTGAAACAGGCCCGTTCGGCGCTGGACGCCTATGTGGAAGACGGCAGCAGCGAGGCCATCGGCCAGTGCCTGGAATGCATCCATCAGGTCCATGGCAGCCTGCTGATGGTCGAGTTCTACGGCGCGGCGCTGTTCGCTGAAGAAATGGAACAACTGGCCCTTGCCCTGCAAGGCGCGCGCGTCAGCCAGCGCGATGAAGGCATTCGCCTGTTGCAACAGGGCCTCGGCCAATTGCCGCTGTACCTCGACCGCGTGCACAGCGCCCGGCGCGATTTGCCCTTGGTGGTACTGCCGCTGCTCAACGACCTGCGCAGCGTGCGCGGCGAAAGCCTGCTCTCGGAAACCAGCCTGTTCAGCCCGCAACTGTTGGTGATCCCGCCACTGCCCGAGGAAGCGCTGGCCCAGCGCACGCCGGAGGATTTCCCCGGGTTGCTGCGCCAGTGGCGGCAGATGCTGCAACAGGCGCTGGTCGGCTTGTTGCGCGAAGACCACGGCCCCAGCAACCTGGAAGACATGGCGCGGGTATTCGCCCGCCTCGAAGCCCTGTGCCATGGTGCGCCGCTGTTACCGTTGTGGCAGGTGACCTCGGCGCTGGTGGAAGGCATGCTCATTGGCGTGGTCGCCAACAGCCCGGCGTTGCGCAGTTTGCTCAAAGCCTGCGACAAGGAACTCAAGCGCCTGCTGATCCAGGGCATCAACGGGATCAACACCCCGGCCCCGGATGAGTTGCTCAAGAGCCTGTTGTTCTACGTCGCCAAAGTCACCCGACCGACTCCACGGATGCAAAGTTTGAAAGAACGTTATGGCCTCGATGAAGCCCTGCCCGACAGCGCCGTGGTGGATGCCGAACGCGCCCGCCTGGCCGGTCCGGACCGCGACGCCATGGGCTCGGTGCTCGGCGCGCTGTGCGAGGAACTGGTGCGGGTCAAGGAACGCCTGGACCTGTTCGTGCGCAGCGACCGTCAACACGCCTCGGACCTTGAGGTCTTGCTGGCGCCCTTGCGGCAGATCGCCGACACCCTGGCCGTACTGGGTTTCGGCCAGCCGCGCAAAGTGATCATCGACCAACTGGCGGTGGTGCTCGGCCTGGCCCAGGGGCAGCGCGAGCCCAACGATGCGGTGCTGATGGACGTCGCCGGTGCATTGCTCTACGTCGAAGCCACGCTGGCCGGGATGGTCGGCACTGTCGAGCCGGAGCGCCGTGAAGAGAGTCGCCTGCCCACCACCGACCTGACGCAGATCCACCACCTGGTGATCCGCGAATCCTGCCAGTGCCTGACCCAGGCCAAAGAGCTGGTGATCGACTGCATCGAGGCCCACTGGGACCGCCAGCGCCTGGAGTCGCTGCCCGAGTTGTTGACCCAGGTACGCGGCGCGCTGGCGATGATTCCGCTGCCCCGCGCGGCGAGCCTGATGCGTGGCTGCAATGATTACGTCAACGAGCAGTTGATGGTCAGTGATGCCGCGCCTTCCGAGGCGCAGCTTGAGCATTTTGCCGATGTGCTCACCAGCCTCGAGTACTACCTGGAACGCATGCTCCAGGACCATGACGCCCCGGGCGAACGTGTGCTGGAAGTCGCCGCCGAAGGCCTCGCAGCGCTCGGCTATTTGCCGGCCGAAAAACCCTGGCGCCAGGCACTGCTCGCTCAGGACGACTCGCCTTCGGAGCAAACCCCGTTTCTCGCGGATGCGCTGGCCAGCCCCACCTCGCGCCTCAACCCGCCGGCTCTCCAGCGTCCCGGCAGCCTGCTGCCGCCGCCTGCCGGCGAAGAAGCCATCGACGATGAATTGCGGGAAGTCTTCCTCGAAGAAACCGCCGAAGTCCTCGACGTGCTGCACCGCTACGTACCTGCCGGCACCGCGAGCCTTGAAGACAAGGCCACCCTGACCGAAATGCGCCGCGCCTTCCACACTTTGAAGGGTAGCGGCCGCATGGTCCGTGCCTTGGTGTTGGCGGAGCTGGCCTGGGCGGTGGAAAACCTGCTCAATCGCGTGCTGGAACGCAGCGTCGCGCCGGGCCCGGATGTGCAAGCAGTGCTGGATGACGTGGTGGAATTGCTGCCTGAGCTGATCACCGATTTCGCCGCCGATGCCCAGCGCCAGCGCGATGACGTAGACGAGTTGGCAGCACGGGCGCATGCCTTGGCCAGCGGTGTCGAACCGTCGGCCACAGACCCGGCCACCCTGGACCCGCAACTGCTGGAAATCTTCCGCAACGAAGCCCAGAGTCACCTCGACAGCCTCAACCATTTCCTGCAACAGGCCACCGAGCACCTGCCGCTGCAAGTCAGCGATGAACTGCAACGCGCGCTGCACACCCTCAAGGGCAGCGCCTACATGGCCGGCGTGTTGCCCATTGCCGAGCTGGCGCGCCCGCTCGACCACCTGACCCGCGAATACAAGGCCCACCGCCTGCCGCTGGACCTGGATGAAATCGAATTGCTGCTGGAGGCCGAGGCGCTGTTCCAGCGCGGTGTGCGCCAGCTGGACAGCGATCCACATGCGCCCATCACTGGTGCGGCAGGCTTGATCGAACGCACGCAGAACCTGCTGAACAGCCAGCTTGAAGCCTTGCTGAATGCGTCCAACACCGGCCTGCGGATCAAGCGCGACCCGCAGTTGATCAATAACTTCCTGGCCCAGGGCATGGACATCCTGCTGGACGCCGAAAGCCTGCTGCGCCGCTGGCAACAGCACCCCGGCGAGCGCCAGGAACTGAGTGCGCTGCTGGACGAATTGACCACCCTCGGCGAAGGCGCGCACCTGGCCGACCTGCACCCGATGGACGAACTGTGCGAAGCCCTGCTCGACCTCTACGGCGCGGTGGAAGAAAGCAGCCTGGCGGTCAGCGAGCGCTTCTTCCACGAGGCCGAACAGGCCCACGAAGCCCTGATCAACATGCTCGACCAACTGGCCGCCGGCCAGGAAATCAGCCCGGCCCCCGCACGGGTGCGAGCCCTGCGCGAGTTGCTGGATGAAGGCCTCGACCCGTCCGCCACCGGCCTGATCAAAAGCGATGGCAGCCGCGCCCTGAGCATCTCCGAACTCGGCGCCGCCACGGCGAAGCTGGACCAGGGCTTTGCGGTGGATGACGAGATCGTCGAGATCTTCCTTGAGGAAGCGGTGGACATCCTCGACAGCGCCGGCCAGTCCCTCAAACGCTGGCTGCTGGACCCGGATAACGCCGCGCCGCTCTCATCCTTGCAACGGGATTTGCACACCCTCAAGGGTGGCGCACGCATGGCCGAGATCGGCGCGGTGGGCGACCTGGCACTCGAGTTGGAAAACCTTTACGAAGGCCTGGTAGACCGTCGCTACAGCTATTCCGGCGAGCTGGGGAACGTATTGATGGCCAGTCATGAGCGACTGGCGCTGCTGCTTGAACAGCTGCAACACCAGCAACCGCTGAGCGACTCCAGCGACCTGATCAGCCACTTGCGTGAGTTGCGCCAAAGTACCGGGCAAGCGGCGCCCGTAGCGGCAGCCGAAGTCGAGACGCCGGGCACTGATCCCGAGTTGCTGGATATCTTCCTCGAAGAAGCCGCCGACATCCTCGACAGCTCCGGTGCCGCGCTGTTGCGCTGGCAGGCCGAGCCGAAAAGTCGCCAGGAAGTCGAGACCCTGCTTCGCGACCTGCACACCCTCAAGGGTGGCGCGCGCATGGTCGAGATCGGTCCGATTGGCGACCTGGCCCATGAGCTGGAGTTTCTCTACGAAGGCTTGTCGGCAGGTTTGCTGGCGCCCTCGGCGGAGCTGTTTGCGTTGCTGCAAGGTTGCCACGACCGTCTGGCGCAGATGATCGATGCGGTGGCGGCCGGGCTGCCGGTGGGCTCGGTGGACTTGCTGATCGAGCGGATCAAAAGCCTGGTGCATCCGGCTGAAGTGACCGCCGCACCGGTGGCGTTGGCGGCGACCAAAACCGAAGCGGCGCCGGCCAGTGATCCGGCCGCCGACATGGTGAAAATATCCGCCGACTTGCTGGACGATCTGGTCAACCTGGCCGGTGAAACCTCGATCTTCCGTGGGCGCATCGAGCAACAGGTCAACGATGCGAGCATCGCCCTGCATGAAGTGGAAACCACCATCGAGCGCATGCGCGATCAACTGCGCCGGCTCGACACCGAAACCCAGGGCCGCATCCTCAGCCGCCAGCAGGCTGAGGCCGAACGCCTGGGCTACGAGGAATTCGACCCACTGGAAATGGACCGCCATTCCCAGCTGCAACAACTGTCCCGGGCCTTGTTCGAATCGGCCTCCGACCTGCTCGACCTCAAGGAAACCCTCGACCGTCGCAACCAGGACGCCCACAACCTGCTGCAGCAACAGGCACGCATCAACACCGAGTTGCAGGAAGGCCTGATGCGCACGCGCATGGTGCCCTTCGAACGCATGCTGCCGCGCCTTAAACGCATCGTGCGGCAAGTGGCGGGCGAGCTGGGCAAGGACGTGGAATTTATCGTCGGCAACGCCGAAGGCGAGATGGATCGCAACGTGCTGGAGCGCATGGTGGCGCCGCTGGAGCACATGCTGCGCAACGCTGTCGACCATGGCCTGGAGTCCCGCGATGCGCGTCTGCTGGCGGGCAAACCGGAAAAAGGTCGTATCACCCTGGACCTGACCCACGAAGGCGGCGACATCGTTTTCGACATGCGCGACGACGGCGCCGGCGTGCCGCTGGAAGCCGTACGGCGCAAGGCGATCAAGCGCGGCTTGCTCGACCCCAACCTGGAAATCAGCGACCGCGACGTGTTGCAGTTCATCCTGCAACCGGGGTTTTCCACTGCCGAAAAAATCACCCAGATTTCCGGGCGTGGCGTCGGCATGGACGTGGTGCATGAAGAAGTGCGCCAGCTGGGCGGTTCGATGGTCATCGATTCGACGCCGGGGGAGGGCGTGCACTTTCGCATTCGCCTGCCGTTCACCGTGTCGGTCAACCAGGCGTTGATGGTGCAATGTGCGGACGATCAATACGCGATCCCGCTGAACACCATCGAAGGCCTGGTGCGGGTCATGCCCCACGAGCTGGAAGGGCACTATCAGCAGGATCCGCCGCGTTACGAATATGCCGGCCAACGCTACGAACTGTTCTACCTCGGCGACCTGCTGCACACCGTCGGCCGCCCGAACCTGCTGGGCCAGTACCAGCCGCTGCCGGTGCTGCTGGTGCAGTGCAACGAGCGGCGCGTGGCGGTGCAAGTGGATGCCATGGCCGGCACCCGCGAGATCGTGGTCAAGGGCCTGGGGCCGCAATTTGCCGGGGTGAAGGGCTTGTCGGGCGCAACCATCCTGGGCGATGGCCGCGTGGTACTGATCATCGACCTGCTGGCGCATATCCGCGCACGGCCACCGGTCTTGCCGGCCCAGGTGGCCGACGCACCGTTGATCCTCAACGACCCCCTGAAAAAGCGCCCGCTGCTGGTGCTGGTGGTAGACGACTCGGTCACCGTGCGCAAAGTCACCAGCCGCCTGCTGGAGCGCAACGGCATGAACGTACTCACCGCCAAGGACGGCATCGACGCCATGGCCGTGCTGGAAGAACACACCCCGGACCTGATGCTGCTCGACATCGAAATGCCGCGCATGGACGGCTTCGAAGTGGCCATCCAGGTACGCGACGACCCACGGCTGATGCGCATGCCCATCATCATGATCACCTCGCGCACCGGGCAAAAACACCGCGACCGCGCCATGGCGATAGGCGTCAACGACTACCTCGGCAAGCCTTATCAAGAGTCGGTGCTGCTGGAAAGCATCGCTTACTGGAGCAAGTCCCGTGCTTGATCACCGCGCTACCCAACTCACCGGCTTGCTGCTGCCATTGGCTGACCGTCACCTGCTATTGCCCAACGTCGCCGTGGCCGAACTGATCGACTTCCAGCGCGGCGAACCGGCCAGCGACGCGCCGCCGTGGTACCTGCGGCAAGTCACCTGGCGGGATCGGCAGTTGCCGCTGATCAGCTTTGAGGCCGCGTGTGGCGAGTCGGGCGTGGTGGGCGAACGGGCACGGATTGTGGTGCTGAACACCCTTGGAGGACGGCCGACGTTGAAGTTTATTGCGTTGGTGATCCAGGGGATTCCGCGTTCGTACAAGCTCGATAGCCAGTTGAGTTATGTGGACGTGCCGTTGTGCCCGCTGGAACTGGCGGCGGTGCAGGTGGGGGAACACGTGGCGAAGGTGCCGGATTTGATGGGCTTGGAGGCGTTGCTGGTGGAGGCGGGGTTGGCCTGAGCTACCCATTTCCATAAGCAATAACATACGCTCAACTACGCACGAAAGCCTGAAGGGGGCCGTAGTCATTTATGTCGGCGGCACGCAGTGCATGGATATATAACGTGCGTACTTCACTGGCTGCTATCAGGTTCGCGCTTCCCCAGGAGAACGGAGCGAGCCCTTGCTGCCTCAGGAGGCAGTCGGCCATAAGGCGCGAGTGTCGTCCGTTTCCATTGGGGAACGGGTGCAACGACACGAGTTGGTGGTGGAAGCGCACAGCCACCTCTTCGGCAGGGAACACGTCGTGCTCCAGCCAGTAGGTCGTGTTATCGAGTAACTGGCGCAGGTTGACTGAGATTTTCGTCCAGTCGCAGCCAATATTTTTGTCGGACGTGCGAAACGTCCCGGCCCAGATCCAGGTATCGCTGAACATTTTGATGTGAAGTTGACGGCAGAAGTGTTCGTCCAGGACGGCCAACTTTTTTTGCCGCCCAAGCCAGCGCATGGCCTTGATGATGTTTGCCGCTTCCCATTCATCAAGTTCACCTTGAGTACCGATGTGCTTTGGCTTCAGGCCTGCGGCTTCATCAAGGTCTAACGGTGTTTGCCCAGGTTTGAGTTCAAGCTCTATCGCCATAGTCGAGCCCACGATCCGGAGAGCAGTTCTTTGCGTCGATCGTCCACCTGGCTTTCGATGAACGTATCTGAAGGCCGCTGATCTTCAAGGCTCATTGTGTGGGTGACACCCATAATCTCTTGTCTGGCCAGCCACTCGGCGCGGGCTTCAACCGTCTGGTGCAGTGGTTTTCGCGGCACCAGGGCGTAGACGAGCTCGCAGTCCAAACCCGCCGCCAGCTTGCGTAATTGCGCGAGTGTGATCCGATCTTCGGCTTCGGCCCGTTCCGACTGTTGCAAGGTTGCGAAGGCTACGCCAACCAAGGCTGCTTGAGCCCTTAACGATCGGCCCAGTGCTTCCCTGATGGAGCGTAGCCAGCCTCCCGGCGGCGTGGGCTTGCCTCGCAGGGCTTCAAAGGGTTCGAGGGCCCGCTCCACTTGGGTCAGGCGCAATTTAGAGAGATCGGATGAGGCCATGAGATGCCACCTTTTTTAGCCTGGAAGTATTCGTATCTATCCTATTGTATGCCATTAAGCATACGTTTAAATATTTATTGATCGTATTTGAGCATACACAATTATCTAATATGTATGCTCAAATACGATCAATAACAGATATCTAGTATGGTTATAGGCAATCGGTATGGATGATTTCCTGTGCTCCTTGTAGTGAGCGAGGTAAGTCCGCTCACTAAAACTGCTTTGCCGCTTGGTCGTTGGCGCTTTGCATTCGGCCGCTTTCAGCGGTTATTTAATTTGGATATGAAGGCTAGATGGGGCGGTTCCGAGCAACAACCCGAAAAGCTCGTAGGAACAATCGGCGCGTGTTTGCCTTCGGATTTTTCCTGCAACCTCTCGCGCTGTGCATGAACTTGTTGTGCCCTGCGATCGCGCCTAGTCTTCGTCCGTCATCGCAAAAAACGGTGACACGGACGTGCAAGTCCGACGAAACTGTTTAGGCGTACAAACGCCCAGCCATCCAACGGGCGTTTTTTGTGCTCGCTGCTTTATGGCGGCTGCGCGCAGGAGGTCTTCGGACCTGCTGGGTGTCCTAAACAGGCCCGGTCTTGCACACCTGCGCACGGTCGCCACCCTCATTCGCGTGCAAGCGAACGGTGGCGCTCCTTACTCATCTGTTTAGGAGTTTCATCATGTTCAAACCTACCCCCAATCCGCCGCACAACACTGAAATCGAACACCGCAAACTCCAGGCCGCTGCCGAGGGTGCAATGGATCATTACTTTCCGAATTCCGCTTCATCTTCACTCTTCACCGTCACTCCCTCCCAATCCACCGAAGCCCTGCTGGCCAACGCTTCTGAAACCTTTGCCTCACTCAACGCGTTGACCTCCAACCTGGCCTTCGAATTGGAAGGCTCCCAGCGCGGCGTGGTGCTGGCCATTCAACAAATGAGTGAACTGGGGCAGTTGCTGGTTGATCAGGCGTTGGAGCAGGTAAGCCCAGCGGCTATGTGACGAAGCGGGATCAGTCCCAAAAAGGAACTGATCGTTCCCATTTTGGGACTCATGTGTCCATTCTTAAGAACACAGCCGATCAAAATGCGGGAGCTGGCTTGCCTGCGATGCGGGCGACTCAGTGAGTTAGGCTCACCGCAGCGATGCCATCGCAGGCAAGCCAGCTCCCACATTTGATCTCTGTTGGTCCCAATCCAGTGTTTGCTGGCGAACCATTACTCCAGTCGTAACGATCCACCGCCCAGCTTGATTGATGCCCCCCCAATACCCTCCTAAGGTACAGCCCACGACAGCACATCCCGTGGAGCGACCATGACAACAACAACTTCCCCCGACTCGCGCTGGACGCGGCGGCGCGACGAGAAGCAGCGTCGGCTGGCGTTAGTGCGATCTTTCGCCGACGGCGCCGTGCTCCCCAGCGACCGTATCGTCGAAGCCCTGGAAGCCCTGATCCTCCCCGGCGACCGTGTGGTGCTGGAAGGCAACAACCAGAAGCAGGCGGATTTCCTCTCCCGCTCCCTGGCCAAGGCCGATCCCGCCAAGCTTCACGATCTGCATATGATCATGCCCAGCGTCGGGCGCTCCGAGCACCTGGACCTGTTTGAAAAGGGCATCGCCCGCAAGCTGGATTTTTCCTTCGCCGGCACTCAGTCCCTGCGCATCAGCCAGTTGCTGGAAGACGGCCTGCTGGAAATCGGCGCGATTCACACCTACATCGAACTCTACGCGCGGCTGGTGGTGGACCTGATTCCCAACGTGGTGCTCTCCGCCGGTTTCATGGCCGACCGCGCCGGTAATATCTACACCGGCCCCAGCACTGAAGACACGCCCGCGCTGATTGAGCCGGCGGCCTTCAGCGATGGCATTGTTATCGTCCAGGTCAACCAACTGGTGGATGACGTCACCGACCTCCCGCGCGTCGACATTCCCGCGAGCTGGGTCGACTTCGTGGTGGTCGCCGACAAGCCTTTCTACATCGAACCGCTGTTCACCCGCGACCCACGGCATATCAAGCCGGTGCATGTGTTGATGGCGATGATGGCGATCCGTGGCATCTATGAAAAACACAACGTCCAGTCCCTGAACCACGGCATCGGTTTCAACACCGCCGCCATCGAATTGATCCTGCCGACCTACGGCGAATCCCTGGGTTTGAAGGGCAAGATCTGCCGCAACTGGACCCTCAACCCCCACCCAACCCTGATCCCGGCCATCGAAAGCGGCTGGGTCGAAAGCGTGCATTGCTTCGGCACCGAACTGGGCATGGAAAACTACATCGCCGCCCGGCCGGATGTGTTCTTTACCGGCCGCGATGGCTCGCTGCGTTCCAACCGGATGTTCTGCCAACTGGCTGGCCAATACGCGGTGGACTTGTTTATCGGCGCCACTCTGCAAGTCGACGGCGACGGGCATTCCTCCACGGTCACGCGTGGCCGCCTTGCCGGTTTTGGCGGGGCGCCCAACATGGGCCACGACCCGCGCGGTCGCCGCCATGGCACCCCCGCGTGGCTCGACATGCGCCACGACGATGCCCCGGAAGCCTTGCTCGAACGCGGCAAGAAGCTGGTGGTGCAAATGGTCGAGACCTTCCAGGAAGGCGGCAAACCGACCTTCGTCGAAACCCTCGACGCGGTAGAAGTCGCACGCAAAAGCGGCATGCCCCTGGCGCCGATCATGATCTACGGCGACGACGTCACTCATCTGCTCACTGAAGAAGGCATCGCTTACCTGTACAAGGCCCGTTCCCTGGAAGAGCGCCAGGCGATGATCGCCGCCGTCGCCGGGGTGACCGCCATCGGCATGCGCCACAACCCCAAGGACACCGCGCGCATGCGCCGCGAAGGCCTGATCGCACTGCCCGAAGACCTCGGCATCCGCCGCACCGACGCCACCCGTGAGCTGCTGGCCGCCAAGAGCGTGGCCGATCTGGTGGCGTGGTCCGGTGGTTTGTACAACCCGCCCGCCAAGTTCAGGAGCTGGTAAATGCACGCACTCAAACTGCACGACCTGACACTGGCCGAACGCCTGGCCGACATGGCCGTCGACGCCTTGATTGATGAAGCCGACCTGTCGCCAAAACCGGCGCTGGTGGACCGACGCGGCAACGGCGCCCATACCGATTTGCACCTCGGCTTGATGCACGCCTCGGCACTGTCGTTGTGGCCGGCGTTCAAGGAAATGGCCGAAGCGGCTATTGAGTTTGGCGACGTCGGTTTGCCTTTGCGTGAAGCCCTTGGGCGGATCGGTCGCGAAGGCGAAGAGGCGATGCTCGTCACCACCAGCGGCGTAAACACCCATCGCGGCGCGATCTGGGCACTTGGCTTATTAGTGGCCGCCGCCGCCCTGCAACCCGAGTCCACCACCCCCGGCGCAGTGGCTTTGCGCGCGGCCCGCCTGGCGCTGCTCAACGATCGCTACGCGCCGCAACCCCTGAGCCACGGCGCCCAAGTCGCACAACGTTATGGCGCTCGCGGTGCCCGTGAAGAAGCGCAACTGGGCTTCCCCTCGGTGCTGCAACGCGGCCTGCCACAGCTGAAAAAAAGCCGCCTGCACCAACACGGCGAACAGAACGCACGCCTCGACGCCTTGCTGGCGATCATGACCGACCTGGCCGACACCTGTGTGCTTTATCGCGCCGGCCCCGAAGGCTTGCAGGCCATGCAGCAAGGTGCCCAAGCGGTGCTGGACGCCGGTGGCAGCGCAAGCCTCGCCGGCCGCCGCCAACTGCACGAGCTGGACCAGCAACTGCTGACGCTGAATGCGTCCCCCGGTGGCGCCGCCGACCTGTTGGCCGCCTGCCTGTTTATCGACCGCCTCGACGGAGCGCTGTGATGGAAACCTTATCCTTTGAATTCCCCGCCGGGCAGCCCGCCAAGAGCCGTGCGCTGGTGGGTTGCGTCGGCTCCGGCGACCTGGAAGTGCTGCTGGAACCGGGCACTGCCGGCACCCTGACGATTCAGGTGCAGACCTCGGTCAATGGTGCGCAACTGCGTTGGCAGCACCTGTTTGAACGGATCTTCCAGGAGCAGACACCGCCCGCATTGAACATCGATATCCACGACTTCGGCGCCACCCCCGGCGTGGTGCGTTTGCGCCTGGAGCAAGGCTTCGAGGAGATCGGTCATGACTGACTTGCTCAACACACACAGCTTCGTCGAGCTCGGCGCCCGGCAGCGGGCCAAGGCCTTGCTCGATGCGGGTAGCTATCGCGAATTGATCGACCCGTTCCAGCGCGTCATGTCGCCGTGGCTGAGCCGTCAGGGCGTGGTGCCTCAGGCGGATGACGGCGTGGTGATCGCCAAGGGCAGCATCGCCGGTTTGCCGGTGGTCATCGCCGCCATCGAAGGCAATTTCCAGGGCGGCAGCCTCGGTGAAGTCGGCGGCGCAAAGATGGCCGGCGCGCTGGAGTTGGCCGCTGAAGACAACCGCAAGGGCATCCCGACCCGCGCCATCCTGCTGCTGGAAACCGGCGGCGTGCGCTTGCAGGAGGCCAACCTGGGCCTGGCCGCGATTGCCGATATCCACGCGGCGATCGTCGACCTGCGCCAGTACCTGCCGGTGATCGGTGTGGTGGCGGGCAGCGTCGGTTGTTTTGGCGGCATGTCCATCGCGGCCGGCCTGTGCAGTTACCTGCTGGTGACCCGTGAGGCGCGCCTTGGCCTGAACGGCCCGCAGGTGATCGAACAGGAAGCCGGGCTTGAGGAATATGACTCCCGCGACCGGCCCTTCATCTGGAGCCTGACCGGTGGCGAGCAACGCTTTAACAGCGGCTTGGCCGACCGTTATGTGGCCGACGATGTGGCGCAGATTCAGCAGCAAGTCGCCGAACTGCTGCACCAAGGCTTGCCGGAAAAGCAGCGCAGCCGTCAGGTCGAACACTATCTGGAACGCCTGGCCGCACTGAACGCCGAACCGCAAATCGACCCGGCGACGGTTCGCGATCTGTATCAGGGAGAACGCTCATGAGAGGTTTGCAGTGGTTCAACGCATTGAGCGGCGATGCAACGCCGGTGGGCGGTTTGCCGAACTCGCTGAAGGTCGCCGACGGTGTGCTCGGTGATCAGCCGGTGCGCTTTATCGCGGTGGTCACCGACCCACAAAATCGCTTCCCTCGCGCTCGCAACGGTGAAGTCGGTTTGCTCGAAGGCTGGGGCTTGGCCAAGGCGGTGGACGAAGCGATCAACACCGGCGACAAGCGTCCGCTGATTGCGATCGTCGATGTGCCGAGCCAGGCTTATGGCCGTCGCGAAGAAGCCCTTGGCATTCACCAGGCTCTGGCCGCCGCCGCCGACAGCTATGCCCGCGCCCGCTTGGCCGGTCACCCGGTGATCGCGCTGCTGGTCGGCAAGGCGATGTCCGGCGCCTTCCTCGCCCATGGTTACCAGGCCAATCGCCTGATTGCCCTGCGCGACCCCGGCGTGATGGTGCATGCCATGGGCAAGGCCTCGGCCGCGCGGGTGACCCTGCGCAGTGTTGAAGAGCTGGAAGCCCTGGCCGCCAGCGTGCCGCCGATGGCCTATGACATCGACAGCTATGCCAGCCTCGGTTTGCTGTGGGAGACCTTGTCGGTCAGCCAGATTGAGCAGCCCACTCCTGAAGATGTCGCGCGAGTCAGCGATTGCCTGGTGCACGCGATCAAGGATGTGCAGGCGGGCGGCCGTGACCTGAGCGGTCGCCTGGGCGCCACCAATCGCGCCGCCTCCAGCCACGTGCGCCAACTGCTGCGGGAGCAATGGTGAACGCTCACGATTTGCTCTGGGGCATGACCCCGGCGCATGCGCCCGCCGATGCGCCGGCCTGGGTGCTGGAAGCGTTGGCCGCCGGGCATCCGGTGGTGGTGCGCCGTGCGATTGCGCCGCCGGGTCAGGTGGCGGTGGGGGTGCGCGGGCGTTTGCGCGAGCAGCGGTTCGCCGCCGTGATGCCGATGGCAGCCGTGCAAAGATGCGTTGTGCCTGAAGACCTGCGCGGTGTGATTTCGCCACGGGATTTACCGGCGTTGCAGGCCCTCGCTCAGTTGCGCCCGGTGCTGGCGCAGGAAAACTGGGGCGTCACCGGCAGTGCCGGTTTCGAACTGGCCAGCGGCATCGAAGCGCTGCACGCCAAGAGTGATCTGGATTTGATTTTGCGCACGCCCGAGCCGCTTGATCGCGGCGATGCAGAGGACCTGCTGGCGATACTGGACACCGCGGTGTGCGCCGTGGACCTGCAACTGCAAACGCCTTTTGGCGCGGTCGCCTTGCGTGAGTGGGCCGGCAGCTCACGTCGCGTACTGCTGAAAAATGCCAGCGGCGCGCAGTTGGTGATCGACCCTTGGCAGGCCGTGGCATGAGCAGCCTCCTGGCGTTCCCGGGGCAGGGCGCCCAGCGTCCCGGCATGCTCCAGCAACTGCCGCGCGCGGTGCTGGAAGAAGCCAGTGCAGCCTTGAACGAGGACGTTCTGACGCTTGATTCTGCCCAAGCGCTGGCCTCGACCCGCGCCGTGCAGCTGTGCTTGCTGATTGCCGGCGTGGCCAGTGCACGCTGGCTTGAACACACCCCCGATTACGTCGCCGGCCTGTCCATCGGCGCCTATCCGGCCGCCGTGATTGCCGGCTCCCTGGACTTTGCCGATGCGCTGAAACTCGTCAGCCTGCGCGGCGAATTGATGCAGCAGGCGTATCCCCACGGCTACGGCATGACCGCCCTCATCGGCCCGGACCTGTCCACCGTCGAAGCCTTGCTCGCCCAGGTCCACAGCCCGCAAACGCCTGTGTACCTGGCCAATATCAACGCTGATAACCAGACGGTCATCGCCGGCAGCGACGAAGCAATGAACGCAGTCGCCCATCTGGTTCGCGGCAACGGCGTCGCCAAACGCCTCGCCGTCAGCGTGCCGTCCCATTGCGCACTGCTGGAAAAACCCGCCGAGGCGCTGGCTCAAGCCTTCGCTGAAGTGACATTGAAACCGCCGGCCATCACTTACCTGAGCAGCACCCGCGCCCGGCCGATCCACAACACCGAACACCTGCGCGACGACCTGGCCTTCAACATGTGCCGCATCGTCGACTGGCGCGGCACCGTGCAAAGCGCCTATGAGCGTGGCGTGCGCCTGCACATCGAGCTGCCTCCCGGCGTCGTGCTCACGGGCCTCGCGCGCCGGGTGTTCGAGCAAGGCACCGTCATCGCCTTCGAAGGCGCCCGCCTGGACACCTTGCAGGCCTTGCTGCGAGAGGAGGGCCGCCGCCACCGATAAAGCACCACCCAAGGCTTTCGAAGCACAAAAACAACAATTTCGATGAAGCACTTTGAGGACAACCATCATGATTATTTACGGTGTGGCGTTGCTGGCGATCTGCATGTTGGCCGGCGTGATTCTGGGCGACATGCTCGGCGTGCTGCTGGGGGTCAAATCCAACGTGGGCGGGGTGGGGATCGCGATGATCCTGCTGATCTGCGCGCGGTTGTGGATGCACAAGCACGGCGGCATGACCAAGGAATGCGAGATGGGCGTCGGCTTCTGGGGTGCCATGTACATCCCGGTGGTGGTGGCGATGGCGGCGCAACAAAACGTAGTGACCGCACTGCACGGCGGCCCGGTGGCGGTGCTGGCGGCGATTGGTTCGGTGGTGGTGTGTGGTTGCACGATTGCCTTGATCAGCCGTACGCACAAAGGCGAACCGCTGCCCGATGAAGAGCCGTTGATCGCGGCTGCACCTGTCGCGGGAGGTCGCTGATATGTGGGAACTCATCGAGAAAGGCCTGGCCAATAACGGCTTGGTGACTGCCTTTGCGTTTGTCGGCGTGGTGATGTGGATTTCGGTGGTGCTGTCCAAGCGCCTGACGTTCGGACGCATCCACGGCTCGGCCATCGCGATTGTGATCGGGCTGGTGCTGGCCTGGGTGGGCGGCACGCTGACCGGCGGGCAGAAAGGCCTGGCGGACGTGGCGTTGTTTTCCGGGATCGGGTTGATGGGCGGCGCCATGCTGCGGGACTTTGCCATCGTGGCCACGGCGTTTGAAGTGCAGGCCACCGAGGCGCGCAAGGCCGGGTTGATTGGTGCGATTGCCTTGCTGCTGGGCACGGTGTTGCCGTTTATTGTGGGCGCGAGCATCGCCTGGGCGTTTGGTTATCGCGATGCGATCAGCATGACCACCATCGGTGCGGGCGCGGTGACTTACATCGTCGGGCCGGTGACCGGGGCGGCATTGGGTGCAAGCTCGGATGTGGTGGCGCTGTCCATTGCCACCGGCTTGATCAAGGCGATCCTGGTGATGGTCGGTACGCCCATGGCGGCCCGCTGGATGGGCCTGGACAACCCGCGCTCGGCCATGGTGTTCGGTGGCCTGGCCGGTACCGTGAGCGGCGTGACGGCAGGCCTGGCCGCAACGGATCGTCGGCTGGTGCCGTATGGCGCGTTGACCGCCACCTTCCACACCGGGCTTGGCTGCCTGCTGGGGCCGTCGGTGCTCTACTTCATCGTGCGCGGGATTGTCGGCTAGAGAGATGGCCAGGGGCTTTTCGGTGTTGAGCGGGCCTCTGTGGTGATCGGGCTTCTGTGGTGAGGGGCTTCTGTGGTGAGCGGGCTTGCCCCGCGCTGGGCTGCGAAGCGGCCCCAAAAACCTGCCCGCTCACCACAGAAACCCACTCATACAGGTTTTGCATCAGTCAGAGAGTGTTGTGGTCTCAAGCCTGCCGATTGGCATACATCCGGCACTCTGCCAACAGCGCGAGCAAGTTCGGGTCGCGCTCCTTGGCTTTCAGAAACACCACGCCAATGTGCTGCTGCAAGCGGTAGCGCGCTTGCAGGGGAATCAGCTTTACCCGGTTCTCGTACACCGCCGCGATCCGCCCCGGCAGCAGCGCATACCCCACGCCCGAGCTGACCATGCTCAGCAGGGTGAAGATGTCGTTGACCTGCATCGCCACCTTTGGCTCGAACCCTGCCTGCTTGAACACGCGGTTGCCGTCCTGGTGAGTGGCGAAGCCTTGGGTGAGGGTGATGAAGGTAGCGTCGCGTACATCCGCCAGGTCGATTTCCTGCTCGCGGTCGAAGGGGGAGTCGGCCGGGGTGGCGAGGAAGATGTCGTCGGAAAACAGCGCGATCTGTTCGCAGTCCGGGTCGTTGGCGTGCTCGTCGAGGGAGATCAGGATCGCATCGACTTCCATGTTCTTCAGCTTGTACAGCAAGTCGAAATTGGAGCCGAGGATCAGGTCGATGTTGAGTTCGCTGCGGCGAATCTTCAGCCCCATGATCAACTGCGGCACGGTCTTCACCGTCAACGAATACAGCGAACCCAGCTTGAAGCGCTCGGCGGAGAAACCGGCGGCCTCGCGGGTCACCCGCACGCTGTCGACCACATCCTGCACCAGCTTCTGCGCGCGTTCTTCCAGCACGTAGGCACTTTCCAGCGGCGTGAGGTTGCGCCCTTCGTGCTTGAACAGCGGGCAGCGCAGGGCGTTTTCCAGGGAGTGGATCGCCCGGTGCACGCTGACGTTGCTGGTCTGCAATTCAGCCGCCGCCCGCGCCAGGTTGCCGGTGCGCATGAACGCCAGGAAGATTTCCAGCTTCTTGAGGGTGAATTCTTCGTCGATCAGCATGGCCGTGACTCTTGTTCGAATGCCGTCGATTGTGCCCCTAAAACCAGTTCACTCCCAGCCATGCACTGCACAGGCCCAGGACCACGCCGAGGATGATCAGCCAGATCGCATTGAGCCGCGTGTAATACACCACGCCGGCGCTGGCCAGGGTCAGCACCAGGCTGGTGGCGTTGTTTTCCAGGCTGTTCATCAGGATGTAGCTGGCGGCCAGGATCAGCCCGATGGAGATCGGCAACAGGCTGCCTTTGACCCGCTGCACCCACGGGGTGTTGGTGTGTTTTTCCAGCCAGCCGGCGCCGAAATAGGTCAGTACCGAGCAGGGCACCAGTTTGGCGGTCAGCGCCACCAGTGCGCCCGGCAATCCGGCGGCTTGCTGGCCGATAAATACCAGGAACATGCCATTGGGCCCCGGCAAGGCCTGGGACAGGGCGAAGAACGCGACGAACTGGGCGTCGGTGATCCAGTTCATGTCGGTGACGGTGTAGCGATGGATATCGCTCAGGGCCACGGTGTTGCCGCCAATCGCCATCAGCGACCACAGCGCGCATTGGATCATCAGGTGAAACAGCACGCTCTGCATCAGCCGGCCACCTTCTGTTTGCCCATGAAGCTCAAGGCCAACGAACTGGGAATGCAGATCAGCAAGACCATCCACAACGGCAGCACCAGCACCGCCATCAACACAAACGTCAGGACAAACGCGCTGTAGTTGGCGAGCGTGCGCGGCATGGCCTTGAGCAGGCGCAAGGTGGTGCCGAGCATCAGCCCGGTGGCGATCGGCATCACTGCGCCGAAGATCTGCTGCACCACGTCATGGCTCCACCATTTGGCATAGGCGAAGCCCGCCAGCACGGTGATCAGCGAGGGGAACAGATACAACCCGACCACGGTCACAACCGCACCCGGCAAGCCGTGCAGGCGCCGGCCGTAGATGATGCCGACGTTGGCAATGTTCGGTCCGGGGAAGAATTGGCCGGTGGTCAGCAGCTCGTTGAAACCTTGCTCACTGACCCACTGCCGGCGGTCGACCATCATCTGCCGCGCCCAGGGCATTACGCCGCCGAAGCCAAACAGGCCGACCATGGCGAAGTTGTAAAACAACTGCCACAGACTGGGATGAGGCTGGGCAGGTTCGAGGTCAGGCATGGGGATTACCGATGGGTTCGGGAGCGGGGTGCTTTTATGCGGGATGAAGCGAATCATCTATCGGCGTGTGCATTTGGGCAAATGAAGAAAGGTTGTTACCTGATATTGGCCGGGTGACGTCAGAATGGGCTAGGTGATAACGGTTATTCGAGGTGAGTGACACATGTATCACGGGGAACGATTCAACGCCTGGAGCCACTTGCTCGGGGCGATTGCGGCTTTTGTGGGCGCGGTATGGATGTTGGTGGTGGCCGGTATGGACGGCAGCCCCTGGAAGATTGTCAGCGTGGCGATCTACGGTTTCACGTTGTTGGTGCTGTACAGCGCGTCGACCGTGTACCACAGCGTGCGCGGACGCAAGAAAGCGATCATGCAGAAGGTGGATCACTTTTCGATCTACCTGCTGATCGCCGGCAGCTACACACCGTTTTGCCTGGTGACGCTGCGCGGGCCGTGGGGCTGGACGCTGTTCGGGATTGTGTGGGGGCTGGCGGTGATCGGCATCCTGCAAGAGATCAAGCCGCGCTCCGAGGCGCGGATCCTGTCGATTGTGATCTATGCCGTGATGGGCTGGATCGTGCTGGTGGCGGTCAAGCCGCTGATCGCGGCGCTCGGGCCCACGGGGTTTGCCTGGCTGGCCTCGGGCGGGGTGCTGTACACCGTGGGTATTATTTTCTTTGCCCTCGAGGACCGCCTGCGGCACTCCCACGGTATCTGGCATTTGTTCGTGATCGGGGGCAGCCTGCTGCATTTTGTGGCGATCATGGGGTATGTGTTATAGCCGGTCCAGTTGCTCCTGGGCGCGGCTGCCGAAGATCTCCAGCAGGCTCGCCAGCATATGTGGCGGCGGTTCGTCGGTGCGGGTCAAGGCGTACAGCGTGATGGGCAGCGGCGGTGCCAGCGGGCGAATGCAGGTGGTCGCCGGTGATGCGCCGAGGGCGGTGAACGGGTCGATGACAGCCAGCCCGGCGCCCGACTCGACCATGGCTCTGGCCAGTGAATAGGTCTGCACCGCGATGCTGACCCGGGGCGGCGGATCCACCGCCTCCAGGTAGCTGTCCAGCTTGGCCGACAACGGGTCGGCGCTGGACAAGCCAATCAACGGCGCGCCCGCCAGCGCCATCAGCGGCAGCGGTTTGCCCAATTCGTTTTCCTTCCAGTAACCCAGTGGCGCCAGCGCCACCAAGACGCCGTGGGCCAACGCCTGGGCGCTCAGCCCCGGGTGATCGGGCGGTTGCAGGGTCAATGCCACGTCGACTTCGCGCATCAGCAGGTTTTGCACCAGCTCGCGGCTGTGGGCGCTGGACAGCTCGTAGGCGATGTCCGGGTAGCGTTGGGTCCATTCGCGGATGGCCGGCGGCAGCAATGACAAGGCCAGCGCTGGTGTCGCGCCGATACGCAGGCTTTGGCCCGGCTCGCGGCGCAGGTTCTGTGCCAGGCGCCGCACGCCTTGCAGGCTCTCGGTCACTTTGTCGACCTCCCGCTCCAGCGCCAACGCTTCCGGCGTCGGTTGCAGCTTGCCGCGGATGCGCAGGAACAGCGGGAAGCCCAGCTGCAACTCGGCGTGTTGCAGCACCTTGCTCACCGCCGGCTGCGAGACGTGCAGCAACTGGGCGGCGGCGCTGATGGAGCCGGTCTGGCGGATGGCCTGGAAGATTTCGATATGACGCAAGCGCATGGGCAGTCCATAACCTTTGTTTATGGGTGACCCATCTTTATTCATTGTCCCGCCGCTGTCACCTGCCCCTAACCTTCAACCCGGACAACACAGGGTTAAGGAACGGACATGGCTCAGCAGGTTTGCATCATCGGCGGTGGGGTTATCGGCCTGGCGAGTGCCTATGCGCTGGTGCGTGCCGGTATGCAAGTGACGGTGGTCGAGGCCCGGGAAACCCTGGGCAGCGAGACCAGTTTCGCCAACGGCGGGCAGTTGTCCTATCGCTATGTCGCGCCCCTGGCCGATAAAGGCGTGCCGCTGCAAGCTATCGGCTGGATGCTGCGCGGTGACTCGCCGCTGAAGCTGCGCCCGCGCATGGACCCGGCGCAGTGGCGCTGGATGGCTTCATTCCTGGGCGCCTGCCGGGGCTCGGTGAACCAGCGCAATGCGGCCCATCTGCTGCGCCTGGCGTCCCTGAGCCAGAACACCCTGCAACGCTGGCGTGAAGAAGACCAACTGGGCGACTTCCACTGGCGGCGCAACGGCAAGCTGGTGACCTTTCGCACCCTCGACAGCTATGAGCGCGCACTGAATAAAGTGACCGACCCTTTGCAGCAGCAAGTGCTCTCGGCGGCGGACTGCGAGCGGCTGGAACCGACCCTGGACGGCGGCCGTTTCTTTGGCGGCATCTACACGCCCAACGAAGAGGTAGGCGACTGTCATGCCTTCTGCCAACAACTGGCGGCGCGCCTTGAAGCGTCGGGGCGCTGCACATTTCTGCTGGGACGCAAGGTGACACGAATCCATCATCACGCAGGCCGTGTGCATTCGATTGAAATGGGCGACGAGGCGCTGTCTGTCGAGCACCTGGTACTGGCCGCCGGGCACCGCAGCCCCGAGCTGGCCTTGCCCGGCATGTCATTGCCGCTCTATCCCCTCAAGGGCTACAGCCTGAGCGTGCCGATTGGCGCGCAGCATCAGGCGCCGAATATCAGCATCACCGACTACGACCGCAAGATCGTCTACGCGCGCATCGGTGAACAACTGCGGGTGGCGGCGATGGTGGATATCGTCGGCTTCGACGCCCGGCTTGAACCCAAGCGCCTGGCGCTGATTAAACGCCAGGCCCTTGAGACTTTCCCGCTGGCCGGTGACTACCCGCATGCGGTCGAATGGGCCGGCATGCGCCCGGCCACACCTACCGGCGTGCCGCTGATTGGTGCCAGCGCCTGCAGCAACCTGTGGCTTAACCTTGGCCACGGAGCCCTCGGGTTTACCCTGGCCTGCGGCAGCGGGCAGGTGCTGGCCGAGCTGATCGGCCAGCACACGACTTCCATTGATATGCAGGGCTTCGCGCCCCGTGCCGCTTGAGGATTTTCCGATGACCATCACCCGAATCAACAGCAACAATCGCCTGTCTGGCGCCGTGGTGTTTCAGGATCTTGTGTTCCTGTCCGGACAGGTGCCGGGGGAAGGCCGGGATGTGACGACACAGACCCAGGAGGTGCTGGCCAAGATTGACGCGTTGTTGGCCGAGGCTGGCAGCGACAAGGATCATCTGCTGAACGCAACGATCTACCTGAACAATATCGAGCAGGGTTTTGCGCCGATGAATGAAGTCTGGTCCGCCTGGTTGTCACCGGGGCAGGCACCGACGCGGACCACGTTGCAGGCGCAGTTGGCGCGACCGGATGTGCTGGTCGAGATCAGTGTCATTGCGGTACGCCGTCCATAAACAACTGGAAAAACCAACGGAGAATAACAATGCAAAAAATCCTGTTGATGAGCTTCACTTTGTTGATGGGCATTCAGGTCCATGCTTCTGAAGCCCCACTGGAAGGCACGCTAAGCAAGATCGCCAACGCCAAGACCATCACGCTCGGCTACCGCGATGCCTCGGTGCCGTTCTCCTACGTCGGTGACCACAGCGGCAAGCCCATGGGTTATTCGGTGGAGCTGGCGAACAAGATCGTCGAACGCATCCAGCAGAAAACCGGGGTGCCGAAGCTCAACGTGAAGTACAACCTGGTGACCTCCCAGACCCGGATTGCCCTGGTGCAGAACGGCACCGTTGACTTGGAATGCGGCTCCACCGGCGTGACCGCCGAGCGGCAGAAGCAGGTGGCGTTTTCCTACGGGTTTATCTACGTGAAGGGCCAGTTGCTGACCGCCAACGACAGCGGCATCAAAAGCTTCGCCGACCTTAAGGGCAAGAACGTGGTGACCACCGCTGGCACCACCAACGAGCGTTTCCTCAAGAGCTACAACGTTGATCACAAACTGAACATGTCAGTGATCAGCGCCAAGGACCATGGCGAAGCGTTCCAGATGCTGCAATCCGGCCGGGCGGCGGCGTTCTACATGGACGATGCGTTGCTCTACGGCGAGCGCGCCAAGGCCAGGGACCCGCACAAGTGGGTGGTCGTCGGGGAAGAACAGTCGCGGGAAATCTACAGCTGCATGGTGCGCAAGGACGACCCGCAGTTTCTCGCGGTGGTCAACGAGACCCTGGCCGGGCTGTATAGCTCGGGGGAAATCAACGGGATTTACCAGCGCTGGTTTGAACAACCGATCCCGCCCAAGGGCTTGAACCTGGAATTCCCGATGACCAGTGAGTTGAAGGCGATTATTGCCAAGCCGGTGAGCGACCCGGTGGAGTAGTGGAGTGGTAAAGCGAGTTTAGAAATCGCCCCACAATTGCTGGGCCACCGACAGTGCCACGACTGGCGCTGTTTCGGTACGCAGTACCCGTGGGCCCAGGCGTGCGGAGTGAAAACCTGCGCCCTGGGCGGTCTCGACTTCGCCATCGGTCAAGCCACCCTCCGGCCCGATCAGGAAGGCCAGGCTCCCAGGCTTGGCATGGCTCACCAGCGGCTCGGCCACCGGGTGCAGCACCAGCTTCAAATCTGCCTCGACTTGCTTCAACCAATCCGCCAGCAACAGCGGTGGGTGAATTACCGGCACCCGCGAACGGCCGCACTGCTCGCACGCGCTGATCGCCACCTGGCGCCAGTGCTGCAGGCGTTTGTCGGCGCGCTCGTCCTTGAGGCGCACTTCGCAGCGGTCGCTGAAGATCGGGGTGATTTCATTCACCCCAAGCTCGGTGGCTTTCTGGATCGCCCAGTCCATCCGCTCGCCACGGGACAGGCCCTGGCCGAGGTGGATCTGCAACGGCGACTCAATCTGCCCGGCGAAGGTTTCGGTGACCTGCACCACCACGCGTTTTTTACCGACTTCCAGCAAGCTGGCGCGAAACTCCTGGCCGGAGCCGTCGAACAGTTGTACGGCGTCGCCTTCGCTCATGCGCAATACGCGGCTGATGTAGTGCGCCTGGGCTTCCGGTAACTCGTGGTCGCCAAGGCTCAGGGGGGCGTCGACAAAAAAGCGGGACAGTCTCATTTCTGTTCTCGGAAGAAATACAAAACCTGTGGGAGCCGAGCTTGCTCGCGATGACGCAAGCCTTGGCACCCGGTTAATCAAGTGAACTCAATCAACCCGGATCACGAAACCCCGGGTGGAAATCCTTGGGCACCGCCACGCTGACCTTGCTGTTGGTGGCGATATCGATCCCTTCGCTGGCCACTTCAGCCAGGAAGTCGATCTGCTCCGGAGTAATCACGTACGGCGGCAGGAAGTACACCACGCTGCCCAACGGCCGCAGCAACGCGCCGCGTTCCAGGGCATGTTCAAACACCTTCAGGCCACGGCGTTCCTGCCACGGGTAGGCGGTCTTGGTGGCCTTGTCCTGCACCATCTCGATGGCCAGCACCATACCGGTCTGGCGCACCTCAGACACGTGAGGATGGTCCACCAGGTGCGCGGTGGCGGATGCCATGCGCTGGGCCAGGGCCTTGTTGTTTTCGATGACGTTGTCTTCTTCGAAGATATCCAGGGTCGCCAGGGCCGCCGCACACGCCAGCGGGTTGCCGGTGTAGCTGTGGGAGTGCAGGAAGGCGCGTAGGGTCGGGTAGTCGTCGTAGAAGGCGTCGTACACGTCGTCGGTGGTGACCACGGCGGCGAGCGGCAGGTAGCCACCGGTCAGGGCCTTGGACAGGCACAGGAAGTCTGGGCGGATGCCGGCCTGTTCACAGGCGAACATCGTGCCGGTGCGGCCAAAGCCCACGGCGATTTCGTCGTGGATCAGGTGCACGCCATAGCGGTCACAGGCCTCGCGCAGCAGCTTGAGGTACACCGGGTGGTACATGCGCATGCCGCCGGCGCCCTGGATCAGCGGCTCGACGATCACGGCAGCGACGGTGTCGTGGTTTTCGGCGAGGGTCTGCTCCATGGCCTGGAACATATTGCGTGAATGTTCTTCCCAGCTCATGCCTTCGGGGCGCAGATAGCAATCCGGGCTCGGCACCTTGATGGTGTCCAGCAGCAGCGCCTTGTAGGTTTCAGTGAACAGCGGCACATCGCCCACCGACATCGCGGCGATGGTTTCGCCGTGGTAGCTGTTGGTCAGGGTGACAAAGCGCTTCTTGTTCGGCAGGCCGCGGTTGAGCCAATAGTGAAAGCTCATCTTCAGCGCGACTTCGATGCACGACGAACCGTTGTCGGCGTAGAAGCAGCGGGTGAGGCCCTCGGGGGTCATCTTCACCAGGCGCTCCGACAGCTCGATCACTGGCTGGTGGCTGAAGCCGGCGAGGATCACGTGCTCCAGCTGATCGACCTGATCCTTGATGCGCTGGTTGATGCGCGGGTTGGCGTGGCCAAACACGTTGACCCACCAGGAGCTGACGGCGTCGAGGTAGCGTTTGCCTTCGAAGTCTTCCAGCCAGATGCCTTCACCGCGCTTGATCGGGATCAGCGGCAGTTGCTGGTGGTCTTTCATCTGGGTGCAGGGATGCCAGAGCACCGCAAGGTCGCGTTGCATCCACTGATTATTCAAACCCATGTTCATTCTCCTCGAAGCGGCTCGCGGCAGGCGCGGGCGAAACAATCGCGCAAGCCTATGCAATGCAGGCCTGTGTCACAACCCATTGCGGGTTTGAAGCGTAAATTGATGGTAAACACAGGACAGTCCGTCACGTTTCTTCTGGATAGTCCTTAATCTCTTGTTAACTTACTCTGCATACGCTCTTGATCGTATTTCTCGATATTTCAAAGCGAAATTTTCCGCTTTAATTCGATAGGTAAATCGATAGTCTTGGCACAGCTCTTACGGGATTTGGGACATGCAACTACGTAATTCATCGGCCCGTTACGGCTGGGTCAGTATTGTTTTGCACTGGGGCGTGGCCCTGGTGGTGTTCGGTCTGTTCGCGTTGGGCCTGTGGATGGTCGGTCTCGACTACTACAGCACCTGGCGCAAAGACGCCCCGGACCTGCACAAGAGCATCGGCATCACGCTGTTCGCCATCATGCTTGTGCGGATCGTCTGGCGTTTGCTCAGCCCGCCGCCGCCACCGCTTGCCAGCTATAGCCGCATGACACGCCTGGGGGCTGCGTTTGGCCACGCATTCCTGTATCTCGGGTTGTTTGCCGTGATGATTGCCGGTTACCTGATTTCCACCGCAGACGGTGTCGGGATCCCGGTGTTTGGCCTGTTTGAGATTCCTGCGCTGGTTTCCGGGCTACCGGACCAGGCAGACACTGCAGGCGTGGTGCATTTGTACCTGGCCTGGGTATTGGTGGTGTTCGCCGGCCTCCATGGTGTGGCTGCGCTGAAACACCATTTCATTGATCGTGATGTGACCCTGGTTCGTATGCTGGGGCGCAAAGCCTGATGTTCAACCTCGACTCACAAGGAATAGAAAGCATGTTGAAAAAGACTCTCGCCGCTCTGGCCATTGGTTCTGCTCTGCTGACTGCCGGTCAGGCGATGGCAGCTGACTACGTTGTCGACAAGGAAGGCCAGCACGCCTTCGTGGACTTCAAGATCAGCCACTTGGGCTACAGCTTCATCACCGGTACCTTCAAGGACCTGGACGGCAAATTCAGCTTCGACGCTGCCAAGCCTGAAGACAGCAAGATTGAGTTCAACGTCCGTACTGCCAGCGTGTTCACCAACCACGCCGAACGTGACAAGCACATCGCCAGCAAAGACTTCCTGGACGTTGGCAAGTTTGCCGATGCCAAGTTCGTTTCCACCAGTGTTAAAACCACCGGTAAAAACGCTGCTGGCCAAGTCACTGCCGACGTCACCGGCGACCTGACCTTTCATGGCGTGACCAAGCCTATCGTGGTCAAGGCCACCTTCCTGGGTGAAGGCAAGGATCCATGGGGCGGCTACCGTGCCGGCTTTGAAGGTACTACTTCCTTCAACCGCCAGGACTTCGGCAAGCAGATGGACCTGGGCCCAGCGTCCAACACCGTTGAGCTGTACGTGACGTTTGAAGGTGTGAAAGCGAAGTAATTTTCGCCAGCCACACAAAAATGCCCCGGATCTCGCGATCCGGGGCATTTTTTATTGCGCTTTGAAAATCAGCGGTTGCGGGTCAGCAACGCCGGCTTTTCACCACGTGGACGGCCTGGCAGTTGATCCAACTGCTCGGGGGTCAGCGTGCGATCGCTTTTCGACTCTTTGTGGATGATCTTCGGTGCCGGGCCGCCGCGCGGGTTTTGCACCGCAGGCTCAGACAAACGAGGTTGATCATCACGGGCCGGGCGACGGTTGCGCGACTCTTCGCGACGGGCCTGGCCGTCACGCGGTGCGCCGTTACGCGGGCCGCTGCGCTTGGCCGGCGGGGTGCCGGTGGTGGCGCCGTTGCTGCTGCGCGGACCGTTCTGACGGCCTTGTGGCTGGCCGCCGGTACGCGGAGCACCTGCGCCTGCACCCTGTGCCGGGGCACCTGGACGGCGACCACGACCCTGGGCCGGCTTGGCCTGGGGCACGTAGTCAACGCGGTTACCGAAGTTGTCCACGTCGTCGTCCAGGAACTCGTCCGGCGCACGGTCGGCAGCGGCACGTGGCGGCTGGCTCGGCTGGCGCTGTTCGCGGGCCGGGGTACCTTCACGGGGCTTTTGCTCACGGGCCGGGCGTTCGCCACGGCCATTGGTCGCAGCCTTGTCCTTGCCGCCCTTGTCCTTGCCCTTGTCTTTACGACCGCCACCACCGCCGCCGCCGTTCGGGCCATCGCCCTTCGGACCGCGTGGGTTGTTGCGCGGGTTACGCACGTCCGGACGCTCGCGCACTTCAGGCTTCTCAGCCTCAACGGCGCTCGAGTCGAAGCCCATCAGGTCGCCGTCGGCGATTTTCTGCTTGGTCATGCGCTCGATGCTTTTCAGCAGTTTTTCTTCGTCGGGAGCGACCAGGGAAATGGCCTCGCCCGAACGACCGGCCCGGCCAGTACGGCCGATACGGTGCACGTAGTCTTCGTCGACGTTTGGCAGCTCGAAGTTGACCACGTGTGGCAACTGGTCGATGTCCAGGCCGCGAGCGGCGATATCGGTGGCCACCAGGATGCGCACTTCACCGGCCTTGAAGTCGGCCAGGGCTTTGGTGCGGGCGTTCTGGCTCTTGTTGCCGTGGATCGCGACGGCGGTGAGGCCGTGCTTGTCCAGGTACTCGGCCAGACGGTTGGCGCCGTGCTTGGTGCGGGTGAACACCAGCACCTGTTCCCACGCGCCGGCGGTGATCAGGTGGGCCAGCAGGGAACGCTTGTGAGCGGCGGGCAGGCGGAACACGCGCTGCTCGATACGCTCGACCGTGGTGTTCGGCGGCGTGACTTCGATGCGCTCGGGGTTGTGCAACAACTTGCCCGCCAACGCGGTGATGTCGTTGGAGAACGTGGCCGAGAACAGCAGGTTCTGGCGTTTGGCCGGCAGGCGCGCGAGGACCTTTTTCACGTCATGGACAAAGCCCATGTCGAGCATGCGGTCGGCTTCGTCCAGCACGAGGATTTCCACGTGGGACAAATCGACGCTGCCTTGGCCGCACAGGTCGAGCAAACGACCCGGGCAGGCAACCAGTACGTCGACACCGCGGGACATGGCCTGAACCTGTGGGTTCATGCCGACGCCGCCGAAGATGCAGGCGCTGACGAACTTCAAGTCGCGGGCATACAGCTTGAAGCTGTCATGCACTTGTGCGGCGAGTTCGCGGGTAGGGGTCAGGACCAGTACGCGCGGTTGGCGCGGGCCATGACGCTGGGATTTGTCCGGGTGACCGTTGGGGAACAACCGCTCCAGGATCGGAAGGGCGAAGCCGCCGGTTTTACCAGTACCTGTCTGAGCCGCAACCATCAGGTCGCGACCTTGCAACACGGCGGGAATGGCCCGCTGTTGCACCGGAGTAGGCTCGGTATAGCCCGCTGCCTCGATGGCGCGGACTAAAGCCTCGGAGAGACCGAGGGAAGCAAAGGACATGAGTAATCCTGTTTTAGTTAGGGCTTGGCCCAGAGGGATAGTCTTGCCTGGCGTGAATGGCGTTTAGATGAACGCAATCCCGTCCGGTCCTGCTGGGGCTGGCGGGCACTCAGACGGCTCGCGCGGGCTTGAAAGCTGCGCTGTAGCGGGGTCGGGTGCCTTTTGCAAGACCGAAGCGTCCGGGCGTAAGCCTGGCGGAAAGGCCGGAGTATAACAGAGCAATCACTCTGCGCTGCTTTCCTGCTGCTCAACGGTGTTCGCGGGCAGGGCCAGCGCGCTGGTTTGAGCACTCGTGCCGGCGTATTTGGCGCTCAAGGCCGCGTAGGCCGGCTCTTGCTTGAAGCGTTTGAGTTCGGCGGCAAAGCGTTGCACCAGTAAATCCATGCCGGCACCACGGCGCACGGCCAGGAATTGTGGCTGGCTGCTCACCACTTGGGGCGCCTGGGTGATCTGGTCCTCAAGCCCGAGGGCCTTGAGCACATGCTGGCCGACCCTTCGGTCGGTAATTACCAGGTCGATCCGCCCAAGGGCCAGTTTGCCGAAGTTGGCCTCATGGCTGGCGGCCGGCTCCTGCTTGAACAGGGTGGATTCGCTGAATTCGGCGCCGTAGAGGTAGCCCGGCGAGGTGCCGATGGTCAGGCCGCGCAGGTCGTCGAAGGTCTGGAACGGATGCGGGCGGTCATTGGCGTAGAACAGCACGAACTCGACCCTGGACAGTGGCTCGCTGGGGTACAGCAGCACCGCGTCGCGTTCATGGCTGTGGAAAATATCCAGTGCGCCATCGGCCTGGCCCTGGTCGAGCATCGCCAGGCAGCGTTTCCAGGGCAGAAACTGCCAATCCACATCGATGCCCAGGCGCTGGAACACGATCACCGTGGTCTCGTAGTCGAGCCCGCGCATGGTGCCGTTGTCGTCATACACGTAGGGCGCCCAGGGCTCGGTGACAATACGCAGTTTCTCGCCGTGGGCGCCGAGGCTCAGGCAAGCGAAAAGAACAGCAGTCAACAACCGGAAAGTGACAGGCATGCCCTGAGATTACGACTGTATCGGACTAAAGAGAAGCTCTGGCACAGTGATCTGCGGGCGCCCGCAAGGTTTACTTGCCCGGAGATTTGATCAGGTGCTCGTAGATCGCCTCGCGCCGCTCACCCAGAATCAGCCGCACCACGGGATTGGCAAACCAGTGCTCCAACAGGTGAGCATCAACCGGCCGGCCCTGGCGCTCTTCCTGATTTTGCCGGGCCTTGTCCCACCAAACCGGGCCACACGCCTGGTCGAACTCGTTTTCATGTTCATAGCAGCCGTAGAGGATTTCCCGGATGAACTGCTGTTGGTGCTTGGGCAATGCCAGGGTGATCAGCTTGTACATCAAGCGTTGCAGGCGCGGCGGGCGGGGCAGGTGGGCGGAGACCTGGCGCGTGTCGTCCAGGGCCGCGACGCTGGTGGGGTTCGCCCGATGCTTGGCAATCCACGCCTTGACCTTGGCCCGGAACAGCTGCTTGCGGCTCCAGTAGTGATGGATCAGGTCCGGGCATTCACGCACGTTGAGGGTGCGATAGGCGGCGATGGACAGGCAGAACTCTTCCAGGGTGTAGGCGCCCTGGGCATGGGGGAACAGTTCGTCCATCAGTTCGATCGAGCGGTCGAGGATATGCGCGTCCTGCTGCGTGAGGCCCATGACGCCTGAGTTGAGGGTCATCATGTCGTCGTCGGCCACGCCCATGTCCAGCAGGCGCTGATACAAGGCGCTGTACAGGATGCTTTCGTGGTTATCGCCGTACTTGGTGTAGAAGGCGTTGCACAGCAGGGTGCCGGGCTGCACGCGTTCAAACAGCGCGAGGGGCGAATGATGGAAAAACGTGTCGGTGTCGATCAGCAGCGCCACGTCGGATTCTTGCAATACTTGCCGCAGCACCACGTGCTTGGTGCGGAAGTGGTAGCCGTGGGGCTCGCTCCAGCGTTTGCGTGTGGCCTCATCCAGCGGGCGCACCCGTACCGGCAGCAGGCGATACGGCTCGGGGTTGTCGCTGAAGACCTGGATATCGATGCCTGTATCCGGCGCATCGCGCAGGAACGACAGGGCGCTGGCGATGCTGAATACCGCTTCCTGATGGTAAGTCTCTGCGCCGAACACGAGGTAGACCAGTTGCGGGCGGGACGTCGGGGCGGCTGTATTCATGAACTGCAGAATTCCGTGTACGTTTAGAACGACAAAGGCCCTCAATATGAGGGCCTTTGCATTTCGGAACAGACCTTAGCGTGGCAGCTTGAGGTTGTTCCAGATAGCGAGGCTTGGCTCAGCCTGGTTCAAGGTATAGAAGTGCAGCCCTGGTGCGCCACCTTGCAACAATTGTTCACACATTTCGCTGATGACCTGTTCGCCGAACGCCTGGATGCTCTGGACGTCATCGCCGTAGGCTTCCAGTTGTTTGCGAATCCAGCGTGGGATTTCAGCGCCGCAGGCGTCGGAAAAACGCGCCAGTTTGCTGTAGTTGGTGATCGGCATGATGCCCGGCACGACCGGAATGTTCACGCCCATCGCCTGCACACGTTCAACGAAGTAGAAGTAGCTCTCGGCGTTGAAGAAGTACTGGGTGATCGCACTGTTGGCGCCGGCGTTGGCCTTGCGCACGAAGTTCTGCAGATCGTCTTCGAAATTGCGGGCCTGGGGGTGCATCTCCGGATAAGCGGCCACTTCGATGTGGAAGTGATCACCGGTTTCTTCACGGATGAAGCTCACCAGGTCATTGGCGTAGCGCAGCTCGCCGCTGGCCATGCCCATGCCGGATGGCAGGTCACCGCGCAGGGCGACGATGCGCTTGATGCCGGCTTGCTTGTATTGGGTCAGCAGGCCGCGCAGGTCGGCCTTGCTGTCACCTACGCAGGACAAATGCGGGGCAGCAGGCACTTTGGCTTCGCTTTCCAGCTGTAACACGGTGTTGATCGTGCGATCGCGGGTGGAGCCACCGGCACCGTAGGTGCAGGAGAAAAAGTCGGGGTTGTAGCTGGCCAACTGCTTGGCTGTCGCCATCAGTTTTTCATGCCCAGCATCGGTCTTGGTCGGGAAGAACTCGAAGCTGTAGCGACGGTCTTGGGACATGGTCATACCCTTGGGAACTCGAAAGCCTGTAAGGCAAGCCCGCCCCCGGGAGGGGGCGGGCAGCCAAGCCGATCAGTAGCGGTAAGCGTGCGGCTTGAACGGACCTTCAACGCCAACACCGATGTAGTCGGCCTGGGTCTTGGTCAGTTGAGTCACTACGCCGCCGAAGCCGCGGACCATTTCCAGGGCCACTTCTTCGTCGAGTTTCTTCGGCAGTACTTCCACGGTCAGGCGCTCGGCTTTCTGGGCGGGCGACAGGTCGGCGTATTTCTGGCCGAACAGGAAGATCTGGGCCAGTACCTGGTTGGCGAACGAGCCATCCATGATGCGGCTTGGGTGGCCAGTGGCGTTGCCCAGGTTTACCAGACGGCCTTCGGCCAGCAGGATCAGGTAGTCGTCGTTCTGCGGGTCGAAATCACCAGCACCGGTACGGTGAACCTTGTGTACCTGTGGCTTCACTTCTTCCCATGCCCAGTTCTTGCGCATGAAAGCGGTGTCGATTTCGTTGTCGAAGTGACCGATGTTGCACACCACGGCGCGCTTTTTCAGGGCCTTGAGCATATTCGAATCGCACACATTCACGTTACCGGTGGTGGTCACGATCAGGTCGATCTTGCCCAGCAGGGCCTTGTCGATGCTTGCTTCGGTGCCGTCATTGACGCCATCGATGAACGGCGAAACCACTTCGAAACCGTCCATGCAGGCTTGCATGGCGCAGATCGGGTCAACTTCGGAAACCTTGACGATCATGCCTTCCTGACGCAGGGACTGGGACGAACCCTTGCCCACGTCACCGTAGCCGATCACCAGGGCTTGTTTGCCCGACAGCAGGTGGTCAGTACCGCGCTTGATCGCATCGTTCAGGCTGTGACGGCAGCCGTACTTGTTGTCGTTCTTGCTCTTGGTCACCGAGTCGTTGACGTTGATGGCCGGGATTTTCAGCTCGCCCTTGGCCAGCATGTCCAGCAGGCGGTGTACGCCGGTGGTGGTTTCTTCGGTCACGCCGTGGACGCGGTCGAGGATCTGCGGGTACTTCTTGTGCAGCAGCTCGGTCAGGTCACCGCCGTCGTCGAGGATCATGTTGGCGTCCCATGGCTTGCCATCCTTGAGGATGGTTTGCTCCAGGCACCACTCGTACTCTTCTTCGGTCTCGCCTTTCCAGGCGAACACGGCGATACCGGCAGCAGCGATAGCGGCAGCGGCCTGGTCTTGAGTCGAGAAGATGTTGCAGGACGACCAACGTACTTCGGCGCCCAGGGCAACCAGGGTTTCGATCAGCACGGCAGTCTGAATGGTCATGTGGATGCAGCCGAGAATCTTCGCGCCCTTGAGCGGCTGCTCAGCGGCGTACTTGCGACGCAGACCCATCAGGGCTGGCATTTCGGACTCGGCGATAAAGGTTTCGCGACGGCCCCAGGCAGCGAGGGACATGTCGGCGACTTTGTAGTCGGTAAAACCTGCAGGCGTGATTACAGCGCTCATTAAGAGCCTCCATTCGTAGTGTGCGAATGGGCGCCGTTGTGCGTTTAGTATCCAGCTGGCTAACCAGGCCGGACAACGCCCCATCCGAGCCTGACAGGTCGAGCCTGCTGCAGCGCCCCTCGGACAGGTGGCGGGAGAACGGTATCAATCGAAGATGACCGTTTTGAAGCGGAGGCGATTATAGCCGTCTGCGCCTGACTTCTAAAGCCTTTCTGTCGGCGGCATGAAGATCGCGCATGGGGCTGATAGGCAATGGCTCATAGAGCTTGGGCCCGGCCTCTGCCATGATGTTGCCCATCATTTCGCATCACGCTTTGGAGTGAACATGAACTTCCACACCCGCAAATGGGTAAAACCCGAAGACCTCAACCCCAACGGCACCCTGTTCGGTGGCAGCCTGCTGCGCTGGATCGACGAAGAAGCGGCCATCTACGCGATTGTCCAGTTGGGCAACCAGCGGGTGGTGACCAAGTACATCTCTGAAATCAACTTCGTCAGCGCCTCGCGCCAGGGCGACATCATCGAGCTGGGTATCACCGCCACCGAGTTTGGCCGCACCTCCATCACACTGACCTGCGAAGTGCGTAACAAAATCACCCGCAAGAGCATCCTGACCGTGGAAAAAATGGTCTTCGTCAACTTGGGTGAAGACGGCTTGCCGGCGCCCCATGGGCGTACCGAGATCAAATATGTAAAGGATCAGTTCAAGGACGATGAGGCCGGCGAATAAGGTAATGCCGGGTTAATTGTTAACCTGATCTTTCCGGGGCGGATCTTTTCCGAACTCTCTCGTCACTCAGGGCTACATCCTGTTGAGAGGTTTCGTTGATGAATTTGCTCCCTACCGTTTCACGGAACACCCCGGTAATCCCGAACGCCACACCCGCTGTGGATGCGCCGAAAGGCGTGGAGAAGACGCTCTTGAAGGAGGTCGGTGAGCGCAAGCTGACGCTGACCCGCAACGGTGACGGGACCGTGCAGCTGGCCCTTTCACCGCCGCCGGTCACGCAGATGGTGCTGAGTGGCGGGGGGGCCAAAGGCATCGCGTTCCCGGGTGTGGTTCAGGCGCTTGAAGATAAAAAGGTCTTGGCGGGAATCAACACTATTTCCGGTTCGTCCGCAGGCGCGATATCCGCTGCGCTGTTGGCTAGCGGTATGAACGCCAAGGACTTCGAGACGCTTTCGAACAGCATCAACCTTCCCGAACTGCTGAACAGCAAAGACCCCGTGACGGCGTGGTTGCAGAATGCCAGTTCCGCCATTGGCAAATTGGCTGGGCGCCTGCCCGGGCCGGCGGGCAGTATCTCGCAAATATTGTTCACCCTGCTGCCGCGCCTGCAAACCGAAGCGCAGCCCCTTGAGGACCTGATCGGCAAGGAGTCACGCGAGGCGCTGCTGGCGCAGATCGCCGAACCCCCCCGGGAAAGCCGGCCTGCGGAGGTCGTGAAAATCGCGGACAAACTGAGTGCTGGCAGCGGGCCGACGTTTGGCGATCTCGCCGTATTGAGCGTTCATATACCTTCGGTCAAGCAGCTCGGCATCACCGGCACGGGCATGTTCGACGGCCGGCCGCAACTGGTGGTATTCAACGCCAGCTTGACCCCCGACCTGGATATTGCCCGGGCAGCCCATATATCCGGTTCATTGCCAGTGTTGTTCAAGAGCCCGACGGAGCAAGGCCACGCCTTTCAGGAGAGCGGCGAGCAAACGGGGTTCCAGGATGGCGGGTTGATGGTCAATACACCGTCCGGTGGTGTGATCGACCCAACGGCCGCGCACGAACCCTTGAGCAAGCCTGAGGCACTGATTGTCATGTTCGAGTCCGAGGTCTCGCCAGCCAAGACGCGTGGCAGTTTAAAGGACAGCATTGCCGATAAAGTTACGGGCACTGCACTGACGGCGGCTGCGGAGTATCAGGCGGCCAAGCTTAAGGATCAGGTCGACCAGACCGTCGTGTTACCACTGAAAACCGAAAAGGGTGATTTTCGCGGGCTGCTCAACGGCACCGTTAACTTCACCATGACTGACGAGCAGAAAAAGCATTTGCAGGTGTTGGCCCGTAGCGCCGTGGAGACGCACATGGGGCAACGTGCAGAGGTACGCGAGCAGCATCAGTTTCCTTCGTTGGAGGATGCGGTGCTGGCCATGGACGACACACTGTTGGCCCGCGTGGAGGCGGACTTGCAGAAGGACCCGGCCGCTCATGATGTGCTGAGGTTTCGAGGCAGCGCAAAGCAGGCATTACAAGCACTGGACGCCGCCATTGCCGGCGCCAATCAGGCCAGTGACACGCTGACGCTGACACCGAAGTTGTCGTCGGCATTGCGTAATCTCGATGCGTTGGCAAGCCGCCCTGAGCAGGTCGAGTGGTTGGGGCGCCAGCTGAATGCTGCGGGTCATCCCAATTTCCAGCAACTCTTGCAAGGGCTGAGTCAGAAGCCCTCTACAGAGAAGGCGCAGCTGTCCAGGGTCATGACGAGCGCGGTGAACGAAATGAAAAAGCGCGATATCGCCGTGATCGCCGAGAACTTCACCCGGGAGGTTATCTACCCGTCCCTGTTCCGCCCTGGGCAGCCGGACAGCAATGTCGCGTTATTGCGCCAGGCGGAGTATGAGCTGGCCCAGGTGACGACCCCCGCCGAGTTCAATCAGGTGTTGGACCGCCTCATTGCGAACTACGGGGCCCGCAATAAACCCTGGAGCAAACCCTTCAGTTCAACGACGATCGAAATGGCCAAGGCCTGGCGCCTGCCCATTAAGTGATTCGCCACTGAACAGCCCTGAACGCCGCGTGTCGTAGCTAAAAGCACACAACGGATTCAGGAACGCCATGGCCACTGAAAAAGACGGCAAGACCCCCAACCTGTCGCAGGAAGAGCAACACGACGTCGACAAGAACCAGCCGCCTCGTGCGGCGGTTCTGCACGAAATCATCCGCACCCAGGGCGATCAGGAGCTGGAGCGGAGCGTGGCGGCGTTGTGGTGGTCGGCGCTGGCCGCCGGCCTGACCATGGGCCTTTCATTGATGGGCATGGGCTTGCTCAACTCGCGGCTGCCGGATGGCGAAGAGTTCAAGGTGATTGCCAGTTTTGGCTACTGCGCAGGCTTTCTTGCGGTCATCCTCGCGCGCCAGCAGTTGTTTACTGAAAACACCCTGACGGCAGTGTTGCCGGTAATGAGCAAGCCCACCCTGGGCAATGCCGGCCGGCTGTTGCGCTTATGGACGGTGGTGCTGGTGGGCAACCTGTGCGGCACCTTGCTGGTGGCGTACGTGATGCTGCACCTGCCGATCTTCGACACCAAGACCGACCTGGCCTTCCTGGACATCGGGCGCAAGGTCATGGAGAACGACACCTCCCAGATGTTCGCCAAGGGCATCGTGTCCGGCTGGATGATCGCCACCATGGTCTGGATGATCCCGTCCATGGAAAGCGCCAAGCTCTGGATCATCATCCTGATCACCTACTTGATGGCGCTGGGGGATTTCACCCACATCGTGGTGGGCTCGGCGGAAGTGTCGTACCTGGTGTTTGCCGGCGAACTACCGTGGAAAGACTTCTGGCTGATCTTTGCCGGGCCGACGCTGGCGGGCAATATCATCGGCGGCAGCTTTATCTTTGCGCTGATCAGCCATGCGCAGATTCGCAGCGAAAGCAGTTTGCCGGGGAAAGCCGCTGCGGATCCAAGGCATCCGCAGCAGATCAACAAGGATCAGTGAGTGTCCGGCGTCGCGGCTGGCGCTGGCTCATCCTTGGTCACATGCTTGACCAGCTTGCCGATGCTCAAGCCCTGCAACAGGATCGACGACAGCACCACGATGTAGGTGATGCTCAGCAGCAAGTCACGCTCCGGGCCCAGCGGCAAGGCCAGGGCCAATGCCACGGAAACCCCGCCGCGCAGGCCGCCCCACGTGAGGATGCGGATGGTGCCGCGGGGTACTGTGCGCCAGCGTCGCAGCAGCAGGATCGCCGGGGCCACCGTCAGCAGGCGTGACAGCAGGATCGCCACGGCCAGCAAACTGGCGGCCAGCACGTGCAGCCAGTTGAACGGCAACAGCAGAAGCTCCATGCCGATCAGCGCAAACAGCAGGGCGTTGAGCATGTCATCGAGCAGCTCCCAGAAGCCGTCGAGGTAGCGCCGGGTCATGTCGTTCATCGCCAGCTTGCGGCCCAGGTTGCCGATGATCAGGCCCGCGACCACCATCGCGATCGGTGCCGAGACGTGCAGTTCGGTGGCCATCGCCGACCCGCCGATCACCAGGGCGAGGGTCAGCATCACTTCGATCTGATACTGCTCGATGCTCTTGATCATCAGGTACACGATGTAGCCGATCAGGCCGCCGAATACCACGCCGCCAATCGCTTCATGGGCGAACAGCATGGCCGTAGCACCGACGGTGGGCGTCTCGCCCAACTGCGCGATGCCCAGCAACACGGTGAACACCACCACGGCTGTGCCGTCGTTGAACAGCGATTCGCCGACGATCGTGGTTTTCAGCGGCTTGGATGCGTTGGCGGTCCGCAGCACCCCGAGCACGGCAATCGGGTCGGTGGGGGAAATCAGCGCACCGAACAGCAGGCAGTACAGGAAGCTCACGTGCCAGCCGAACAGGGCAAAGATGTAGAAGGCCAGGCTGCCGATCACTACCGTGGCGATCAATACGCCGAACGTGGCGAGCAGGCCGATGGGCCAGCGGTAGCTGCGCAAGTCGCTCAGGTTGACGTGCAACGCGCCGGCGAACAGCAGGAACGAGAGCATCCAGTTCATCAGCAAGTCGCCGAAGTCGATCTGGCCGATCAACTGCTGGATGCGCTCTTCAAGGCCGGGGTAGCCGATAAAGCTCAAGCCTTGCAGCAGCAGGGAAAACATCAGCGCCGTCACCATCACACCGATGGTGGGCGGCAGGCCGATGAAGCGGTAGTTCACATACGTGAGCAGGGTGGTCAGGCAAATAAACGCAGCGACAAGTTCAAGCATCCGGGGTCCTTGGACAGAGGGGGGAGTGAAGATCACATGTGGGAGCTGTCGAGCCCCGGCGAGGCTGCGATGGCATCACCTCGGTATGCTTGCAAGACCGCAGCGCCGGAATCGCAGCCTCGCTAAAGCTCGACAGCTCCCACACGGAACACATTTATCAGTTGGGTACGTTGACCGCAGTTGTACTGCGACGTTGCAGGTAAATGAAGAAAAGTGCCGCCAGTACCGTCAGGCAGCCCAGCAGTGCACCGGTCCAGGGCAGGTCCGACAGGTCGGCACCGCTGGCCACTACCAGCCCGCCGATCCAGGCGCCGGCGGCGTTGCCCAGGTTGAAGGCGCTCTGGTTCAGGGTCGAGCCGAGGTTCGGCGCTTCGTGGGCCTGGTCGATGATCAGCAGTTGCAGGATCGGGCACAACGCGAAGGCGAACACGCCCCACAGCAGTAGGGTAATCGCCGCCGGAATCACCGAATGGCTGGTTTGGCTGAATACCGCCAATATCAGCACCACCGCCAGGGCCATGCCCACCAGCGAGGGCAGCAGGCGGCTGTCGGCCAGGCGCCCGCCGAGCATGCTGCCCGCGGTGAGGCCGACGCCGAACAGCAACAACATCAGCGTAATGCCGTGGGGGCTGACGCCGGTGATGTCTTGCAAAATCGGCGCGATGTAGGTGAAGACGCTGAACAGGCTGGTGGAGGCCAGGACGCTCATGCCCAAGGCCAGCAGCACGTTGGGTTTGGTCAGCACCTTGAACTCGCTGGCGAGGTTGGCCTTGTCCATCGCAATGTGCCTGGGCAGCCACAGCCATTGGGCCACGGCGGCAATCACGCCGATGACCGACACCGCCCAGAACGTCGAGCGCCAACCGGCGTATTGGCCCAGCGCAGTGCCCAACGGAACGCCGAGTACGTTGGCCAGGGTCAGGCCGGTGAACATCATCGCAATCGCCTGCGCCCGTTTGTTCGGCGCCACCAGGCCGGCGGCCACTACCGAGCCGATGCCGAAGAACGCACCATGGCACAGCGCGGTGACCACTCGGGCGGCCATCAGCGTCGCGTAGTTCGGCGCCAGGGCGCACAGCACATTGCCGAGGATAAACATCACGGTCATGCCCAGCAGCGTGGCCTTGCGTGGCATGTTGGCGGTGCCGATGGCCAGGATCGGTGCGCCGAACACCACGCCCAGGGCGTAGCCGGTGATCAGCAGGCCGGCGTTTGGAATGCTGACGGACAGGTCACGGGCGACGTCGGGCAGCAAGCCCATGATGACAAATTCGGTGGTGCCGATGCCAAAGGCGGCAACGGCCAGTGCAAGCAAGGCGAGCGGCATGCGAGGATCTCCTGTCGGTAATCGTGACGCTCTGATCAGGCATACGCATGCCGGCGCCCGGATCGGGAAGGATCGGGCAGCAACAAACATTTATTGGTATAGGTCTTTGCGCAACTGAGTGCGGCGTGGTCGGCTTTAGTATAAACAGCTGATGACATATGGCGAATCAATTCTATGTTTTCTGACTGGGGAGTCACCGGTGATTGCAACAGCTCTGGTACTGGTAGCGGCGCTGTTGCATGCGACGTGGAACACCTTGATCAAATTCAGCGGCGAGCGCCTGTTGGTGATCGCGTGCATGGACAGCGTAGCGTTGCTGTTTGTCTTGCTGGCGGTGGGGTTCGTGTCGCTGCCGCCGCTGGACATCTGGCCGTGGATCATCGCCTCGGCGCTGTTTGAATTGCTCTATCGCTACCTGTTGATCCAGGCCTATCGCGTGGGTGACCTGGGATTGGTGTACCCGCTGATGCGCGGGCTGTCGCCCCTGGTGGTGCTCGCGCTGACGCTGGTGTTTGCCGGTGAGGTGCTGAGCACCCAGCAGATCCTCGGCATTCTGCTGATTCCGTTCGGCATGTTGTGCCTGTTGTGGCAGGGCGGCGGCGGTGACCGGTTGCCCTGGTCAATGCTGCCGGTGGTGGCGCTGATTGGCCTGTGCATCGGTTGCTACACCTTCCTCGACGGCCAGGCGTTGCGCCGTTGGTCGCACCCGCTGGATTACCTGGTGTGGCTGACGCTGATCAGCGCCTGGCCGTTTCCGTTACTGGCGATGGTACGCAAGCGGGCGGCGTTCGGGTTGTTCTGGCGCACGCAGTGGCGGCTGGGGCTGAGCGTCGGGTTATGCGTGTTGTTGAGCTACGCTCTGGTGCTTTGGGCCATGCAACTGGGCTCGATTGCCGAGGCTGCCGCGCTGCGGGAAGTCAGCGTGATTCTGGTGGTGCTGTTCGGCATGCGTTACCTGAAAGAACCTTTCGGCCGCCCGCGGCTCATAGCCTGTGGGTTGGTGCTGATCGGCATGTTCGTGATGAAACTCTAACCGTCGGATAAAACTAAAAAAGGAATGGGTTATGACAGTCGCTTTCTGGTGTGTGTTGATCGCAATCTTTCTGCCGTACCTGTGCACGGGCGTGGCCAAGTTCAGCGGCGGCAAGTTCGGGCCCCGGCAGAACCACGACCCGCGTGCCTTCCTGGATACTCTGGAGGGGTTCGCCAAGCGTGCCCACAGTGCACAACTCAACAGCTTTGAAGTGACCCCGGCCTTTGCGGCGGCAGTGATCATTGCCCATTTGGCGGGCGGCGCTTCGCTGGTGACCATCAACGTACTGGCGGTGCTGTTTATCACCAGCCGGTTGCTCTACATCATCTGCTACCTGGCGGACTGGGCGATGCTGCGGTCGGTGGTGTGGGCGGTGGGGATGGCGTTGATTGCGAGTTTCTTCTTCGTCTCGATCTAAAGCCTGGCACTGATCAAATGTGGGAGCGGGCTTGCTCGCGAATGCGGTGGATCAGTCGATACATCCGGTGACTGACACACCGCATTCGCGAGCAAGCCCGCTCCCACACAAGCCCGCTTCCACATAGGTCAGTGGTGTTATTCAGGTTCCTGTCGGTGCGTCCGGCACTTTCGGCAGCGCCGCACCTTTGGGCCACAGCATCCAGATCTGGCCCTGCTGCTTCATGTTGCCCGCCAGTTCCCCTGCGGCATCACCCGTTCCCCAGAACAGGTCGGCCCGCACTTCACCGGTAATTGCACCACCGGTGTCCTGCGCGGCCACCGGGCGGGCAATCGGTGCGCCATCCGGTCGCGTAGTCGACAGCCACAACAGGCTGCCCAGCGGAATCACCTTGCGATCCACCGCCACGCTATAACCTGCAGTCAGCGGCACGTTCAGCGAGCCACGCGGGCCTTCGTTGCTGTCGGGGCGGGCGCTGAAGAATACGTAGCTGGGGTTGCTCGCCAGCAATTCGGGAATTCGCTGGGGATGAGCCTTGGCCCAGGCGCTGATGGCGCCCATGGTCACGTCTTCTTTTTTCAGCTCGCCTTGCTCCACCAGCCAGCGGCCGATGGGACGGTACGGGTAACCGTTCTGATCGCCGTAACCGACACGCAATTGGCGGCCGTCGGCCAGTTGGATACGGCCCGAACCCTGGATCTGCAGGAATTGCAGGTCCATCGGGTTGGTCAGCCAGGCAATCGGTTTGGCGGTGGAGCCTTGCTGGTTGATGGCGCTGGCGTCGTCATAAGGTTTGAGCACCCGACCTTCCAGGCGACCGCGCAGGCGCTTGCCCTTGAGTTCCGGGTAGATGCTTTCCAGGTTGACGATGATCAGGTCATCCGGCACGCCGAACACCGGCACATGGGCGGTGGCGGTTTCGGTGAGGCTGCCGGGGTAAACCGGTTCGTAGTAGCCGGTGATCAGGCCGTTGGGGCTGTTGTCTGCCGAACGCAGGCCGTAGACATCGAGGTTGGCCTTGAGGAAATCACGAATCGCCACCGCGGTGGACGGCACGTTGGCCGACGCCGCGCACGTCGCGCCCCACACCGGGTCGGCCTTGAGCCGTTGGCAGGCACTGCGCCAGGACTCGAAGCCGGCCTGCAGGTCGCTGTCCGACACGGCTGGCAGGTTTTCCCAGGTAGCGCCGACGTAGGTCGCGATGGCGTGGGGCTTGGCTTTATCGTCCTTGCCGGTGTCGCAACCGGCAAGCAACGCGATCATTGGCAGAGCCCACGCCAGGCGGCGGCTCCAGGGTTTAAAACGGGTATTCATGCACATAATTCCTGAAGCGATTGCCCGTGCCGGTTGGCGTTCGAGCAACCCTTATTATTAATAGGGGTATTGGTCTTTGCGGGCGGGGCGAGGATACTGGCCGCCGTTTCCCGTGACCTTGAGCCATCATGACTTTTAAAAGACTGACCGTTGTATTGCTGGCCTGCCTGACACTGTCCGCCTGCGGCGGGGTTGATCCGAATTCGCCCCTGGGCCAGCGCAAGGCCATTTTCAAGCAGATGCTCAAGACCGGCGAAGACCTGGGCGGCATGTTGCGTGGGCGCATTCCGTTCGACGGCGCAAAATTTGCCGAAGGCGCGGTCAAGCTCGATACGTTGTCCCATGAACCGTGGAAACATTTCCCGAGCGTGCGTGAAGAAGACCACACCAGCGCCAAGGACGACGTGTGGCAGCAACAGGCACGCTTTCAGGAAATGGCCCGAAACCTTGAAACGGCCACCGGTGAATTGGTGATCGCCAGTCAGGTCCAGCCTTACAAGGCGAGCAATCTCGGGCCTGCCGTGCAGAAAGTCGAAGATGCCTGCACCGCGTGCCACAAACAGTTCCGCGATCACTGAGGCGTCTTACTTGTCCAGTTCGTCCAGGGCGTCCTGCAAGTCCTTGCGTGACTGGGCCAGCTTGTCCTTGCGCTTGTTGATCTTGTCGGAGTCACCCTTTTTCATTGCCTTGTCGAGGTCGGCCTGACGGCGGCTGACTTCGTGCTTGGCGTCGAGCACCTTGTTTTCGCGCTCCTTTTTCAAGGAGGCGTCGGTGCAGTTGGCAGTGACTTCACTCAGGGCTTTTTCCAGGCCGGCTTGCTGCTCGCTGTTGCCGTGGGCCTTGGCTTGTTCGATCTGGGTGCTGATGGCCTGGCGCTTGGCGGCGCAGCCGGTGAGTGGCGCGGTTTCTTCGGCTGCCAGCAGCGGCGTGGCCATAAGGGTCGCGACGGTCAACAGGGCAAAAGGTGCAAGAAATTTCATAAACGCTCCAAGGGGAACAAGGTCGCAATCAGGTGGGCAGGATGAATTCTGCCGGCACCGGTTAATGCCGCCGGGCAACGGTTAAAAACCATCTATTCCGGCAGCCCGTAATGTTTCACTCAAGGCCAGCACCTGCGGGTCGCGAAAAAAAGCGCTCAGTTGCGCCGCGCGGCCCGGGCCTATGCCGTCTTCGGCCAGCCAGGCTTGAGTGTCTTTGGCGGCCAGGGTTTGCCAGCCGCCTTGTAGATTGTTGCGGGCGGTGGGTGGTACTCCCAGGGCCATCAGCCATTGTGCGAACGGTCGCTGCCGGGCGCTGCGCAAGCTGTCGAGTAAACGTGCACTGCTGCGTTCACCGAATCCATCAATGTTAGCAAGCTCTGCCTCATCCAGGGTTAACCAATCGAGCAGGTCAACGATCAGGCCGGCCTGAATCAAGCTGTTCCAGGTTTCGCGGCCGATGTGTGGCAGGGCCAGCCCCTGGGCGCCACTCAGCCAGGTCAGCCGAGCGAGTAATTGTTCTTCACAGCCGGGGGCCAGTTGCCAACAACTCAAGGGGTGAAAGTCCTTGGCCCGCGGGACCTGCAACTCGACCCGGGGCTGACTGCGCAGGATGACGCGGTCAAGACGCGGGATAACCTGGCCTGCGAGGCTGATGGAAACCTGGTCGCCAGGGCGGATATCCAGTTCCTGCCAGCGTTTCAGCGAGCCAACACTGACCCGGCTGATGTTCCGGTCGTCGAGCAGTACGGGCTCCAACTCCAGGATGGAGGTGATGCGCCCGGTACGGCCAATCTTGAAGTGCACCTTGCGTACATGGGCCAGCGCCTTGACCACCGGGTACTTCCAGGCAACCGCCCAATAGGGCGCGCTGGCCCGCCATCGCTCTGCCGGCGCGCGCTGGCTTTGGTGCAGCACCACGCCGTCGCTGGCGAAGGGCAGTGGGTGGCTGTACCAGTAGCTGCGCCAGTGCGCGGCTTCGGCAATGTCCTTGATCGGTTGGCTGTAGCGCCCGCTGTCGGTGAAGCCCCATTGCGCAAGCTGGCTCAGCGCCTCGGAAAAGTCCCCGGGTCCTTTGGGCCATGCCCACACAAACAGGCCGATATTGGCGGCGTCGGCTTCGCTCAACTGCCGGCGGTTCATCAGCCCGGCCACTTTGCCACGGGCACCGATGCCACCTTTGACGGCTTGCACATGATCCGTCAGTCGCCAATAGAGTTCGCCTTGCAACAGCAGGTCTATAGGCTCGGGCAGTTGCTGGACGATTCCGGGGATCCTGCGGGCGGACGCTGACCAGTCCTGGCCCAGTTGGCCATCGCCGCGACTGATGAGTCGGCTCAGTCGGCCCTTGCGGTAAACCAGCGTCACGGCGACGCCATCGACCTTCGGTTGAATCCATACGTCCTGGCGAGTGCTCAGCCAACTTCGAACGGCGTTATCGTCCAGCAGTTTTTCCAGTCCGGTGTGAGGCGTAGGGTGGGAGATTGTGCCGCGTGCAGTGCCCAGCGGGTTATCCGTGACTGCAGCGCCGGGGGCAAAACAACTGCGCCATTGGGCCAGGCGCTGGCGGGCCTGGTCATAGAGCTCATCGCTGATAGGTGACTGGCCCAGCCGGTGGTAACTGTCATCCCATTGGCGGACCTGCTGCGCCAGGGTGGTGATCTGGGCTTGCGCGTGATCGGTGTCCCAGTCGGGACACTCCCGTGCCCACGCCATGAGCGGCGAGAAACTGAGTAAGAAGAAAAGTAGCAGGCGCATAGGCAGCGTCATCATGAGCATCCTTGCTCTGAAAGGGCGCTCAGCCTATGCCATCCCTGCAGGTATAAAAAAGCCCCGCAACCGCGAGGCTGTTTACCTGATGTTTCTGCTTACTTGAACAGACCGCCCAGGGCTTTCACGGTGTCGTTGCTGTCGGCCTTGGCCTGCTGCTTTTGCTGGCCTGCGTCGAGCTTGTCCTGGGACTCGCCGACTTTTTTGCAACCTTTGTTGACTTGATCCAGAGCGGCCTGCATGGCTTTCACTTTCAGGGCCTCGCCATTGGCCTTGGCGGCGTCGACTTTGGCTTGCAGGTCTTTGCTCTGTTTTTCGCAGTCGCCGGAAGACACACCCAGTTGGGACGTCAGGCCGCTGAGTGCGCTCAGGTCGGCGTGCGCCGGCAGGGCAAGCAGGCTGAGCAGAAGGGCGGCAGGGGCGAGTGTGGAAATGCGCATGAAAAACCTCAATGTTCGATTGCCTGCGCGCTTATGGGGCCCGGGCAGGCGCAGTGCAATATCCAGTAAAAGGTGAAGGCCCGGGAGGGCGCGGATTCTAGTGGGCCATCATTTGGCCTGCAAGCATTGGATCCAAAAAACGTGAACATTGCCCGTAAATCATCCGGCAATAAAAAACCCTGCCGGGAGAACCCGGCAGGGTTTTGGGTACAGCGTAAAGCGATTACAGGCCGGCGGCAGTACGCAGGTCGTTGGCGCGGTCGGTCTTTTCCCAGGTGAACGTGGTGAAGGTGTCGTTGCCGACAGTCTTCTGCTCCGGGGTACGACCGAAGTGGCCGTAGGCCGCGGTTTCCTGGTACATCGGGTGCAGCAGGTCGAGCATAGTGGTGATTGCGTACGGACGCAGGTCGAAGATTTCACGCACCAGTTTGACGATCTTGTCGTCGCTGATCTTGCCGGTACCGAAGGTGTTCAGCGAGATCGACGTAGGCTGGGCCACACCGATGGCGTAGGACACCTGAATCTCGCAACGCTCGGCCAGGCCGGCCGCCACGATGTTCTTGGCCACATAACGACCGGCGTAGGCCGCGGAACGGTCAACCTTGGATGGATCCTTGCCGGAGAACGCACCACCGCCGTGACGGGCCATGCCGCCGTAGCTGTCGACGATGATCTTGCGGCCGGTCAGGCCGCAGTCGCCTACCGGGCCACCGATGATGAACTGGCCGGTCGGGTTGATGTGGAACTGGGTGTCTTTGGTCAGCAGTTCGGCAGGCAGTACGTGCTTGACGATCAGTTCCATGACGCCTTCGCGCAGATCGGCGTAGGAAACGTCCGGATTGTGCTGGGTCGACAATACCACCGCGTCGATGCCGACCACTTTGCCGCCTTCGTAGCGGCAGGTCACCTGGGACTTGGCGTCCGGGCGCAGCCATGGCAGCAGGCCGGATTTACGAGCTTCGGCCTGGCGCTTCACCAACTGGTGGGAGAAGGTGATCGGTGCTGGCATCAGCACGTCGGTTTCGTTACTGGCGTAGCCGAACATCAGGCCCTGGTCGCCGGCGCCCTGATCTTCAGGCTTGGCACGGTCGACACCCTGGTTGATGTCAGGGGACTGCTTGCCGATGATGTTCATCACGCCGCAGGTCGCACCGTCGAAGCCGACGTCGGAGCTGGTGTAGCCAATGTCGGTGATCACGTCACGAACGATCTGCTCCAGGTCGACCCAGGCAGAGGTGGTGACTTCGCCGGCGATGATCGCCACGCCCGTTTTCACCAGAGTCTCGCACGCCACTCGGGCGAACTTGTCTTCAGCAATGATGGCGTCCAGCACCGCATCAGAAATCTGGTCGGCAATTTTGTCCGGATGCCCTTCAGACACGGACTCGGAGGTGAAAAGGGAGTATTCGCTCATCTCGATGTTTTCCTGATATTTACCGATGGTGAGTGTCGCCAGCCGGCCGCTGAAAATGGCGGACCTGAATCTGGAAACCATTACGTAAACCTACATAGAGGCTTTCCCCGGGAACGAGTCCCGCAGCGGTGGCCCAGCGGGCCAAATCGTCCTGTTCAAAACCCAGCCAGAGATCACCGCAGGCCTCCCTGGCCCAACTCTGGTTGTGGCTGCATAAATCCGTAATCAGCAGACTGCCGCCGGGTTGCAGCAAATTCGCCATCTGCTTGAGGGCTTCTGCCGGGGCGGCGAAATGGTGCAGGACCATGTTCAGCACCACGCAGTCGGCCCGCAGGCGGGTGTCATTCAGGGCGTCGGCCAACTGCAGGCTGACATTCCCCAGCGCTTCGCGTTCACACAACTGGCGAGCCAGCTCGAGCATCGCAGGGCTGTTGTCCAGCGCCGTGACCTGATGAAAACGTCGCGCGAGTTCCGGCAGGAAGCCACCGTCTCCGGGGCCCACTTCAACCGCCGTGGCCTCATCACTGAAGCTCAGCTTGTCCAAAAGTGCCAGCACGCTTTCACGGTATTGCGCCAAGCCGGCGATCAAGTCTTGCTGGGCGCGAAACTTCTCGGCTACCCGTGAGAAGAAGTCCTGGCTGGCCGCTGCACGTTGCCGGTGTACCTGGCTGATGCGCGATTGAACGTCCACCGGCAGGCTCAGGTTGTCGACTTCTTCGAGCAGCGCGGCGTGCAGCTTGCCGCCCAATAGTTCGGTGTGCGGCAGGGCGCGACGGTAAAAAATCGCATTGCCTTCACGGCGGGTGGCCACCAGGTCGGCCTGGGCCAGGACCTTTAAGTGATGGCTCATACCGGACTGGCCAATGGCGAAGATCTGCGCCAGCTCCAGCACCCCGAACGAGTCGTTGGTCAGCGCACGCAATACATTCAGACGCAACGGGTCGCCGCCGGCCTTGCACAGGGCTGCCAGCTCGTCGCTGTCGTCGGGGCGAATGGAAGGTGCGCTTACGTTCATAAGGCCAGCAGTCTAGAGACGGTGGGAAAACCCCGCAAGGGCAATATCAAAAAGTTTTGATATTGGTCGATAATCGGTGGTTATAAGCAGTCGCTATAACCTATGGACGAACCGGTAAACGGTTTCTCCAGCCAATCCGCAGGAAAAACACCCTCAAGTGACTATCTGTCATTGCCCCGAGGGCCGTGGCTGAGGGAAAATGCCGATCCTTTTTTCCGTTTCTTTTATTCAACTCCAGGAGATCAGCGATGCCCAGCCGTCGTGAGCGTGCCAACGCCATTCGTGCCCTCAGCATGGATGCCGTGCAAAAAGCCAACAGCGGCCATCCCGGTGCCCCGATGGGCATGGCGGATATCGCCGAGGTACTTTGGCGTGACTACCTGAAACACAACCCGAGCAACCCGTCGTTCGCCGACCGTGACCGCTTCGTGCTGTCCAACGGCCATGGCTCGATGCTGATCTACTCGTTGCTGCACCTGACCGGTTACGACGTCACCATCGACGACCTGAAGAACTTCCGCCAAATCCACAGCCGCACTCCGGGCCACCCGGAATACGGCTACACCCCAGGCGTCGAGACCACCACCGGCCCACTGGGCCAGGGCCTGGCCAACGCCGTGGGTTTTGCCCTGGCTGAAAAAGTCCTGGGCGCGCAGTTCAACCGTCCAAACCACAACGTTGTCGACCACCACACCTACGTGTTCCTGGGTGATGGCTGCATGATGGAAGGCATTTCCCACGAAGTCGCTTCCCTGGCCGGTACCCTGGGCCTGGGCAAGCTGATCGCCTTCTACGATGACAACGGCATCTCCATCGACGGCGAAGTCGAAGGCTGGTTCACCGACGACACGCCAAAGCGTTTCGAAGCCTACAACTGGCAGGTGATCCGCAACGTCGACGGCCACGATCCTGAAGAGATCAAGACTGCCATCGACACCGCCCGCAAGAGCGAGCAGCCGACCCTGATCTGCTGCAAGACCACCATCGGCTTCGGTTCGCCGAACAAGCAAGGTAAAGAAGACTGCCACGGCGCCCCACTGGGTGACGCGGAAATCGCCCTGACCCGCGCTGCGCTGAAATGGAACCACGGCCCGTTCGAAATCCCGGCCGACATCTACGCCGAATGGGACGCCAAGGAAGCAGGCAGGGCTGCCGAAGCCGAGTGGGACCAGCGTTTCGCTGCCTACTCCGCCGAATTCCCGGAACTGGCCAACGAGCTGGTACGTCGCCTCGCCGGTGACCTGCCTGCCGACTTCTCGGAAAAAGCCTCGGCCTACATCGCCGAAGTGGCTGCCAAGGGCGAAACCATCGCCAGCCGTAAAGCCAGCCAGAACACCCTGAACGCATTCGGCCCTCTGCTGCCCGAGTTCCTCGGCGGTTCGGCTGACCTGGCCGGTTCCAACCTGACCCTGTGGAAAGGTTGCAAAGGTGTTTCGGCTGAAGACGCCAGCGGCAACTACATGTACTACGGCGTGCGCGAATTCGGCATGAGCGCCATCATGAACGGCGTCGCCCTGCACGGCGGCCTGGTGCCTTACGGCGCGACCTTCCTGATGTTCATGGAATACGCGCGCAACGCGGTACGCATGGCGTCGCTGATGAAGAAGCGTGTGATCTTCGTCTACACCCACGACTCCATCGGCCTGGGCGAAGACGGCCCGACGCACCAGCCGGTCGAGCAATTGACCAGCCTGCGTACCACGCCGAACCTGGACACCTGGCGCCCATCGGACGCGGTCGAATCGGCTGTGGCCTGGAAGCACGCGATCGAGCGTAAAGACGGCCCTTCGGCGCTGATCTTCTCCCGTCAGAACCTGCAGCACCAAACCCGCGACGCGGCGCAGATCGAAGGCATCAGCCGTGGTGGCTATGTGCTGAAAGACTGCATCGGCGAGCCGGAGCTGATCCTGATCTCCACCGGTTCCGAAGTGGGCCTGGCGGTTCAGGCGTACGACAAGCTGACCGCTGCTGGTCGCAACGTGCGTGTGGTTTCCATGCCGTGCACCAGCGTCTTCGAGGCTCAGGATGCGGACTACAAGCAATCGGTGCTGCCGTTGCAGGTCAGCGCGCGTATCGCCATCGAAGCGGCTCACGCCGACTACTGGTACAAATACGTGGGCCTGGAAGGCCGCGTGATCGGCATGACCACCTACGGTGAGTCGGCGCCAGCGCCAGCGTTGTTCGAAGAGTTCGGTTTCACCCTGGAAAATATCCTGGGTCAGGCTGAAGAGCTGCTGGAAGACTAAGTAAGTCTGCGTTGTCTGTGCTGTTGCTATCGCGGGCAAGCCCGCTCCCACATTTGATCTCGGTCTAATGTGGGAGCGGGCTTGCCCGTGATGGCGATGGAACATTCAACACTGAACGAACATTGATCGAGAACCCCATGCCTCAACCGCGTCCCTACAAAGTTGCACTCAACGGCTACGGCCGGATTGGTCGTTGCGTCTTGCGTGCTCTGGTCGAGCGAGGGGCGGCGGCCGGGTTTGAAATTGTTGCGATCAACGATCTGGCGGACATGGCCAGCATCGAATACCTGACACGCTTTGACTCCACCCACGGCCGGTTCCCCGGCGAAGTGCGGGTCGAGGACGACTGTCTGCATATTAATGGCAACTGCGTGAAGGTATTGCGCAGTGCCACCCCCGAGGGCATCGACTGGGCGGCGCTGGACGTCGACCTGGTGCTGGAATGCTCCGGTGCCTATCACACCCGTGCCGATGGCCAGCGTTTTCTCGACGCCGGTGCGCCACGGGTATTGTTCTCCCAGCCGATGGCCAGCGAGGCGGATGTCGACGCCACCATCGTCTACGGCGTGAACCAGGATTGCCTGACCGGCGCCGAACTGCTGGTGTCCAACGCCTCCTGCACCACCAACTGCGGCGTGCCGCTGTTGCGCCTGCTGGACCAGGCCATTGGCCTGGAATACGTGTCGATCACCACCATTCACTCGGCGATGAACGATCAGCCGGTGATCGATGCCTACCACCATGAAGACCTGCGTCGTACGCGTTCGGCGTTTCAGTCAGTGATTCCGGTGTCCACCGGGCTTGCGCGGGGTATCGAGCGACTGTTGCCGGAACTTGCCGGGCGAATCCAGGCCAAAGCCGTACGGGTACCGACGGTGAATGTGTCTTGCCTGGACATCACCATGCAAACCGTCAGCGACACCGACGCCGGTGAAGTCAACCGGATCCTGCGCGACGCCGCCACCAGTGGCCCGCTCAAAGGCTTGTTGGCGTACACCGAGTTGCCGCACGCCAGCTGTGATTTCAACCACGACCCGCATTCGGCCATCGTCGATGCCAGCCAGACCCGCGTTTCCGGCCCACGGCTGGTGAACATCCTGGCGTGGTTCGACAACGAATGGGGTTTTGCCAACCGTATGCTGGACGTTGCAGAACACTATCTGCAAACAGCCTCTCCACAACTTTAGCTCTCAGGAATTGCCACCCATGACCGTGTTGAAGATGACCGACCTCGATCTGCAAGGTAAGCGCGTACTGATCCGCGAAGACCTCAACGTCCCAGTCAAGGACGGTGTTGTCACCAGCGATGCGCGAATCCTGGCCTCGCTGCCGACCATCAAGCTGGCCCTGGAAAAAGGTGCGGCCGTGATGGTCTGCTCCCACCTGGGTCGCCCGACCGAAGGTGAGTTCTCGGCAGAAAACAGCCTCAAGCCTGTGGCCGAATACCTGAGCAAGGCCCTGGGCCGCGACGTGCCGCTGGTAGCCGACTACCTGAACGGCGTGGACGTGAAGGCCGGCGACATCGTGTTGTTCGAAAACGTGCGCTTCAACAAGGGCGAGAAAAAGAACAGCGACGAACTGGCCCAGCAATACGCCGCCCTGTGCGATGTGTTCGTGATGGACGCCTTCGGCACTGCTCACCGTGCCGAGGGCTCGACCCACGGCGTGGCCAAGTTCGCCAAGGTCGCCGCAGCCGGCCCGTTGCTGGCCGCTGAACTGGACGCCTTGGGCAAGGCACTGGGCGCTCCGGCCCAACCGATGGCGGCCATCGTTGCCGGCTCCAAGGTGTCCACCAAGCTCGACGTGTTGAACAGCCTGAGCCAGATCTGCAATCAACTGATCGTCGGCGGCGGCATTGCCAATACCTTCCTGGCCGCTGCTGGCCACCCGGTGGGCAAGTCGCTGTACGAGCCGGACCTGCTGGACACCGCCCGCGCCATCGCCGCCAAGGTCAGCGTACCGCTGCCGGTGGACGTGGTGGTGGCCAAGGAGTTCGCTGAAAGCGCCGAAGCCACCGTCAAGCTGATCGCTGACGTTGCCGCCGATGACATGATCCTGGATATCGGCCCGCAAACGGCGGCCAACTTCGCTGAACTGCTGAAATCGTCCCAGACCATCCTGTGGAACGGTCCGGTCGGTGTGTTCGAGTTCGATCAGTTCGGCAACGGCACCAAAGTGCTGGCCCACGCCATCGCTGAAAGCTCGGCATTCTCGATTGCCGGTGGTGGCGACACCCTGGCGGCCATCGATAAATATGGCGTTGCTGACCAGATCTCCTACATTTCTACCGGTGGTGGTGCATTCCTCGAATTCGTCGAAGGCAAGGTACTGCCGGCCGTTGAAGTGCTGGAAAGCCGGGCGAAGGGCTGAGGCACTTGCTGAGGAAAAGGAGCATTCCGATGATCAAGTCGTTGGCACTGGTGATCGCAGCGGGCCTGTTGGCCGGCTGCGGGAGCACCCCGAACGCGGAGGCCGAGCCTGAAAAGTCCGGGGCTGCGCCGCGAAAGAGTTGCTACCAGGCCGACTGGCAAGCCGAAACCATGCCGGTGATCAACAAGCGCATCGGGCCTGACGGGTTGGAGAAATACGACTCCCCGCCCAAAGGTCAGGAACAGGGTTGCCCTTGACGGGTCTGATTCAATAACCGACAGCAGCGGTGGCCGCAGGTCGCCGCTTGAGGATTGGCAATGAAAGGCGTTTTCGCCCTGGCAGCACTGGCTTTATTGGCCGGATGCACCAACCTGAACATGTTCGACAAGAAGGCAGAGCCAGTAGACAAGTGGACCACCTGGACGTGTGACAGCCAGGCGCAAGTCAACTGGCGCTTCGCCGACCAGGCCCACACCCAGGTGGATGTACGCCTGGGTGGTTCGGACCAGGTTTACCGCCTCAAGCAGGACGTGGCGGCGTCGGGCGTGCTGTACAGCGACGGCCAGTTGGCGTTTCACACAAAAGGTGAGGAAGGCCTGGTTTACTGGGTTGCCACCGATGATTTGATCGGGCGCGGCTGTAAAGCTCAATAACACGCCGTGATCACCTGTAGGAGCCGGCTTGCCGGCGATAGTGTCAGCCGCCATCGCCGGCAAGCCGGCTCCTACAGACAGGTTTAACGATTAAGCAGGGCAGGCATTGAAAGCCTGACCTTCAATAACTTGAATAGCAGCCGCCGCTACGGCAGGCTTGCACGATTAACGACCCTCGACCGGGAGAGAGACTCACAATGGCACTTATCAGCATGCGCCAGATGTTGGACCACGCAGCCGAATTCGGCTATGGCGTTCCAGCCTTCAACGTCAACAACCTTGAGCAGATGCGCGCCATCATGGAAGCCGCTGACAAGACTGACTCTCCAGTGATCGTCCAGGCTTCGGCCGGTGCGCGTAAATACGCCGGCGCCCCGTTCCTGCGTCACCTGATCCTCGCCGCGATCGAAGAATTCCCGCACATCCCGGTGTGCATGCACCAGGACCACGGCACCAGCCCTGACGTGTGCCAGCGCTCCATTCAGCTGGGCTTCAGCTCGGTGATGATGGACGGTTCCCTGGGTGAAGACGGCAAGACCCCGACCGACTACGAATACAACGTACGCGTTACCCAACAAACCGTCGCCATGGCGCACGCCTGCGGCGTTTCGGTTGAAGGCGAGCTGGGTTGCCTGGGTTCCCTGGAAACCGGCATGGCCGGTGAAGAAGACGGTATCGGCGCCGAAGGCGTACTGGATCACAGCCAAATGCTGACCGACCCGGAAGAAGCTGCCGACTTCGTCAAGAAGACCCAGGTTGATGCCCTGGCCATCGCCATCGGCACCAGCCACGGCGCCTACAAGTTCACCAAGCCGCCTACCGGCGACGTGCTGGCCATCGACCGCATCAAGGAAATCCACAAACGCATCCCGAACACCCACCTGGTGATGCACGGTTCTTCCTCGGTACCGCAAGAGTGGTTGGCGATCATCAACCAGTACGGCGGCGACATCAAAGAAACCTACGGCGTGCCGGTTGAAGAAATCGTCGAAGGCATCAAGTACGGCGTGCGCAAGGTCAACATCGACACCGACCTGCGTTTGGCGTCCACCGGTGCGATGCGTCGCCTGATGGCCACCAATCCGAGTGAATTTGACCCACGTAAATTCTTCGGCGCTACCGTGACTGCCATGCGTGACGTGTGCATCGCGCGTTACGAAGCCTTCGGTACGGCGGGCAACGCTTCGAAGATCAAGCCGATCTCCCTGGAAGCGATGTACCAGCGTTACCTGAAAGGTGAGTTGAACGCCAAGGTTAACTAAGCCCTACGCGTTAATGAAAAAGCCCGCAGCGATGCGGGCTTTTTTGTGGCCGTGATTTACCTGTCCACCAGCACCTTCGGATTCGAGTTACCCCACACCGTATACAGATCCGCCAGCAACGCACCATTGATGTCTTCAACTTCCGCCTGGCTGGTCTCCACCGCGCCCTGCTTGCCGAACAGCACCACCTCGTCGCCGCTCTTCACGGTTGGTACGTCGGTGACATCCACCATCAGGGTGTTCATCGACACCTTGCCCACCACCGGCACGCGATGGCCGTTGATCAGGACCACGCCTTTGTTGGTAAACGCCCGGCGGTAGCCGTCGGAATAGCCGACGGTGATGTTCGCCAGTTTCGAATCCCGCGCCAGGGTGTAGGTGCGGTCGTAGCCCACGGTGTTGCCCTTCGGATAGCTGTTGACCGACGCCACGTGGGATTTGAACTGCATCACGCGCTTGTATTCGGTGAACGACGGCACGGTATCGCCAAACAGCAGGCCGCCCGGACGAACCATGTCCAGCCGCGACTCGGGCACTTCCAGGGTGGCGAAGGAGTTGGCGGCGTGCAGGGTGATCTTGCTGCGGTCGAGCTGGGCGACGTTGATCAGCCAGTTGGCCTGTTCATTGAACGCCTTGAGCCCGGTGCGTACGTCGGCGGCGTCTTCGACGGCGAAGTGGGTCATGATCGCCGTCACCTGCAGGTTCGGCACCTTGGTAATGGCTACGGCGTCGCGGCGGCCCTGGGCGGTGGTCATTTCCACGCCGTTGCGGCTCATGCCGCTGGAGTTCAGGCCCAGGTGCACGACCAGCGGGCGGCCGTGGTTTTCGGCGATCAGGCTGGCGCGCACGGCGAAGTCCAGATTGCCCACCAGCTCTTCGACGTTGTACGGCAGGGCTGCTTCCAATTCGCTCAGGGCGGCGGTACGTACGCGGATCAGTTGGCCCTTGAAGCCGCTTTCACGGACCACGCGGGCTTCTTCGTTGCTGGCAATGCCGACACAGGGCACGCCCAGTTTGATCACCGACGGCATCAGCAAGCCGATGCCGTGGCCGTAGGCATCTGCCTTGAGCACGGCGCAGATTTTCGATTTGTCGGCGAGGCTGGCTTGCAGGGTGCGGATGTTGTTTTCGAAGGCGACTTTGTTGATTTCGACCCAGGCGTTGCTGTCCTGGATATTGACCTGGGCCACCCCGTCGGCCATCGAGAGGGGCGGGGCGGCGAAGGCCGGGTTTTGCAGCAGAGCCATGCCCAGGGAGAGGGCGAGCAGGGTGCGGGAAAAGGGCATTGAGCAGTCTCCATGACTTTCTTATAGGGGGTAGTGCGCGTGTGCGGCGCCATACTCGGATTGTCCTACAAGAAAGTCGAGACCCTGGGTCGCGGTTCTGTCCTAAAGCGTCGTGGGACCGGTCGCTGAAGCGAATCAGCGTCAGTCGTGGTCAATGTCCAGCTTGGCAAAGGTCACCCGGGCGCCCTCCTTGCTGTTGCCACTGTTGTCCTGCACGTAGGCGCCGGCCTTGAAGTACAGCGGTTGTTTGCCCCACGCCGCGCCAATGCGTTCGTTCCACTGCCCGCTGGCCGCGTCGACACTCAACAGGCCGGCTTTATTCAGGTGGATGACGTAGGTGAAGTTGCGGTCCAGCGGCACGTTTTCGGCAACGATGATCACCCGCCCTTCATCTTCATTGGGGCGCATGCGCACCTTGGCGACGATGTTGCCGGTCTGGGTTTTTTCCTTGTACTGGTACTCGACCTTGATCAGCGGCTTCTGGCTGTCGTAGGCGTGGATTTGGCCGATGACGACCTTGCCGGAAGACGGCACCTGGTTGACCGCCAACGTGGCCCGCAGGAAGTTGTCGGCGTCGCCATACAGCCAGTTGCGCAGGCGACCATCGGCGTAGGTTTCCCGCAGTTCGCTGCGGGGGTAAACAGCGTTCTCGGTACGTGTGCCGGTGACCGGGGTCCAGAATTGCACGCTGCTGCCTTCGGCCTGGAAGTACTGGTCCTTGAACCCGCTGAGCAGTTTCGGGGTGTCGATGGTCGAGGGCGGGGAGCCGACGGGGATGCTCAGGTTCCAGGTGGACAGATCAATCATTGAAAGCGCCTTTAACAGGGGGAGAAGGTTGCGGCTCGAGAGCTGGCGCTTTCTTTATAGGTGGCTGGAAATGGATTGTTAATGATTTTGTGGCGGTTTATTGGCGTCAGCTAAATGTCAAAAAGCCATGTTTCCCGTAAACCGGGGGCTGTAGACACTGACCGTTAGTCGGTTGTCTGGACTTTGGCTCAATGATGGCACCGTCATGGCTTCTGCTTTGGGGGATCCAGGTCTAGAGTGAGTCCTTATTGTTTATCCGGGTTTTTCGCAAAAATGACCGGAACGACTCCGACGGAAGAGAAGCAGCAATGGAATGCGCTCCAATCAAGCCCCGCGATGGTTGTTCAGTGCTTTTGGTGGTCGATGACTATCCCGAAAACCTGATCAGCATGCGTGCGCTATTGCAGCGTGACGACTGGTGTGTGGTGACGGCGGCGTCGGGGGTTGAAGCCCTGGGATTGCTGCTCGAACATGACGTCGACCTGGTGCTGCTGGACGTGATGATGCCCGGCATGGACGGGTTCGAGGTGGCCCGGCTGATGCGCGGCAGCCAGCGCACGCAAATGACCCCGATCATCTTTCTCAGCGCCCACGCCCAGTCGCCGGCGGCAATGCTGGAAGGGTACGCCAGTGGCGCCATTGACTATCTGCTCAAACCCTTCGACCCGAATATCCTCAAGCCCAAGGTCCATGCCCTGCTGGAGCATCAGCGCAACCGCCGTGCCTTGCAGCGGCTGAGCCATGACCTGGAATCGGCGCGGGCCTTCAATGCCTCGGTGCTGGACAATGCCGCCGAAGGCATTCTGGTGGTGGGCGAAGACGGGGTGATCAGCTACGCCAACCCGGCGATTTCGCGGTTGCTGAATGCGCCGGTCGCCGAGATCCAGGGCGCCGAGTTCCTCGGTTTTTTGCAGAAGCCCCATGTGCCTGGCTGGTCCGACTCTGCCTTGTATGAAGGCTACAAGCGTGGCGAAACCTGGCGCCTGCACGATGCAATCCTGCGCACCGCGCCGGGCCAGCAACTGCCGGTGGCCATGTCGTGCGCGCCGCTGCCGGCCGAACAGAGAGCCATGGTGGTCACGGTGCTGGACATGTCCGAGGTGCGCCACTTGCATCAGCAACTGGAGTTCCAGGCAGTCACTGACCCGCTGACCGGCCTGCTCAACCGGCGCGGGTTTCACCAGTCGGTGGAGAATGTGCTGTTGCGCAGTGAGCGTAACGAGCAATCGCTGGTGCTGCTGTACCTGGACCTCGACGGCTTCAAGCGGGTGAATGATTCCCTGGGGCACGACGCCGGCGACCGGGTGCTGCGCTGGGTCTCGGAGCAGTTGAAGGCGTGCCTGCGCTCCTACGACATTCTTGGTCGCATGGGCGGTGACGAATTCACCGCGTTGCTGGAGCTGGAATTTCCGGAACAGGCGGCCAAGATTGCGGAAAAACTGATTGAACGGGTGTCGATCTGTCAGCAGGTCGACGGCCTGGACGTGATGCTCGGCGTCAGTATCGGCATCGCGACCTTCCCGGACTGCGGCTCGGACCTTAACGGCCTGCTGCGCGCGGCGGACGTCGCCATGTACGAAGCCAAGCGCGCCGGGCGTCAGCAGTATCGTTATTACGATCAGGAGATGAACGGCCGGGCCCGCTCGCGCCTGATGCTCGAAGACAGCGTGCGCAGCGCCATCGAGAGTAAGGATTTCACCCTGGTGTACCAGCCGCAGGTGTCGCTGCACGACGGCCACCTGCGCGGTGTCGAGGCGTTGCTGCGCTGGCAGCATCCGAGCGTCGGCGATGTGCCGCCGGGGCTGTTCTTGCCGTTGCTGGAAGAGGCACGGCTGATCAGCCAGTTGAGCAGCTGGATCTATCAACAGGTGGCCGCCCAGCGACAGGCCTGGACAGCGGTGCTCAGCGATGAGTTGGTGCTGAGCGTGAGCTTGAGCAGCAGCCAGTTCAATATGCCGAACCTGGCCAGCCAGTTGCAGCAGGTGCTGGAGCGACATGGGCTGCAAGGCCGGCAGCTGGAGGTGGAGATCAGCGAGGAAAGCCTGATGCACAACCTGGAAGAGTCCACCAAGCAACTCAGGCTGTTGCGCGGGGCGGGTGTGCGGATTGCTCTGGATGATTTCGGCGCAGGCAACTGCTCCCTGGCGCACCTGCGGGACCTGGAATTCGACACCCTCAAGCTCGACCCCAAGCTGGTCGCCCGCGTTCCGGGTTCATCCCGGGATGCGGCGATGGCCCGGAGCATTATCGAGCTGTGCCGGCATTTCGACCTGCTGGTGATCGCCGAGGGCGTCGAAACTCAGGAGCAAGTTGAGTGGCTCAAGGCAAACGGCTGCCAGTTCGTGCAGGGGCCGCAGGTGGCGCCGCCGTTGATCGCCGATGAAATTGCCGACTGGCACCTGCGCGCAGCGCCACGCTGAATTCGCTACACTGGCGGCCATTCAAATACCCGTTGTTGACCCCATGACCGCGCTGAAATACCTCCAGGCCTACCCCGCAGCATTGCAGGAGCAAGTGCGCCAGTTGATCGCCAAGGACCAACTGGGCGACTACCTGACCCAGCGTTATCCCGAGCGCCACGGCGTGCAGAGCGACAAAGCCCTGTACAGCTACGCCCAGGCCCTGAAGCAGGAACACCTGCGCAACGCGCCGGCCATCGACAAAGTGTTGTTCGATAACCGCCTGGACCTGACCCACCGCGCCCTTGGCCTGCACACCACCATCTCCCGAGTGCAGGGGGGCAACCTCAAGTCGAAGAAAGAAATCCGCATCGCTTCGCTGTTCAAGGAAGCCGCGCCGGAGTTTCTGCGCATGATCGTGGTACACGAACTCGCGCACTTCAAGGAATCGGACCACAACAAGGCGTTCTACAAACTCTGTGAGTACATGCTGCCGGGCTACCATCAGGTGGAATTCGACCTGCGGGTGTACCTGACCTGGCGGGACCTGCAGGGCAAGCCCTAACCTTCAAAGGCGATCGAGCATGGATGTGAGCAAGACCAAAAGCAGCTTCTACCGGCGCCTCTACGTGGCGTATCTGATCGACAGCCAACGGGCCAGCAGCGTCCCGGCGCTGACCGAGGTCACGGGCATGCCCCGGCGCACCGCCCAGGACACGATCGCGGCCTTGGCGGACCTGGACATTGTGTGTGAGTTTGAACAGGAAGACGGCGCCCGCAACCATGCCGGGCGCTATCGGATTCGTGATTGGGGCGCAATTGACCGGCGCTGGATCGAGGCGAACCTAAGCCAGATCAAGCGCGTGCTGGATTATCCCTGACCCTGTGGCGAGTGGGCTTGTCCCCCATTGGGCTGCGAAGCGGCCCCAAAAAAGCGGGAGCGCTGCGCACTCCAACGGGGGACAAGCCCCCTCACCACAGGACAAGCCCCCTCACCACAAAAGCCCAGTGCTCAGGCCCGACGCATACCAATGTGTGGAATATCATCCTCAAGGTATTCCTCACCCGCCACCACGAACCCGTACCGCCCGTAATACCCCTGCAAATGCGCCTGGGCCGACAGATAGATCGGCACCTCAGGCCAGTGTTTCTCTGCCTGCCTGAGGGCTTCATCCATCATCTGGTGGCCCAACCCGGTGCCCCGTGCGCCTGGCGCGACGATCACCCGGCCAATCACCACATCGCCGCCCTGTGATTCAGGATCAAGCAGGCGCAGGTAGGCCTGCAATTGACCGTCGTCCCAGGCCATCAGGTGATGGGTATCACCGTCCAGGTCCTGGCCATCGATGTCCTGGTATACGCATTTCTGCTCGACAACGAAGACCTCCGAACGCAGGCGCAAGACGGCGTACAGCTGTTCCTTGCCCAGGTCATTGTGGTGTTTGCAGACCCATTCGACTGTCATGGTGTTCTCTCGGCTAATTGTCTGGTCAGGATAGTAAGCGCGCGGGAGGCGAGTGTCTAAATTGCGGATTTTTTGTGAGTGAGATCAATTTGCCATCATTCTGTGCAGGCGTGGCTGCCGTCTTTGTGTAATCTGCAGTACAGGCTCATTGATGAGCTACTGTTAAACCCTCGGGTTTGCCCCTGAGGTCAGGCCATAGAACGCCCGCCAAGGACTTGAGCATGCCGCGATTTTCTCGTGCCGTTGCTTTGATCGGTTTGTTGTTGCTGGCCCAGACGGCGGCAGCAGAGCGTTTGCGCCTGGTGGCGGATGCCTGGCCGCCGTTTACCGACGCCACCCTGATCAATGGCGGGTTGGCCACCGACATCGTGACCACCGCCCTGGCCCGCGCGGGCTACGCCAGTCAGTTTGAGCAGGTACCCTGGGCCCGGGCGCTGATGGGAGTGGGTGACGGGCGTTATGATGTGCTGGTCAACGCCTGGTACGACGACGCGCGGACCCAGTTGGGGCAGTTTTCCGGTGAATACCTGCTCAATAGGGTGTTGTTTCTAAAGCGGCGTGACGATCCCATCGAGTTCCAGAACCTGCAACAACTTCACGACTATCCCATCGCAGTGGTGCGCGGGTATGCCTATTCGGCCGCGTTCGACGCCGATCCGCAGTTGCAGAAAGTCCCTGTGCATAGCTTTGCCATGGCGGTGCGCATGCTGGCGGCGCAGCGGGTGCGGCTGACGGTGGAGGATGAATTTGTCGCCCGTTACTACCTGGCCCGGGAGTCCGCCACCGTACGCAACGCGGTGGAGTTTTTGCCGGTGCCGCTGAGCGAAAACAGCCTGCACATTCTGGTGAGCCTGAAAAACCCGCAACACGAGCAGATCGTCGCCGGGTTTGATCGGGAGATCGCGAAAATGAAAGCGGATGGCAGTTATGCGCGGTTGATGAAGCAGCACGGGATGTAGTGTTTTGGAGGGCCCCATCGCGGGCAAGCCCGGCTCCCACAGGAGTACTCGGTCAACTGTGGGAGCCGGGCTTGCCCGCGATAGCGGTTTAATCCGCGCCGGTATCTTTGATCAGGTGAGCCGCCAGTGTGCGCAACGGCCCCAATTGCCGGCAGATCAACGCCAGTTGCGTCTGCACCAGCCGCTGCCCCTCGTCGATCTCATCCGGCATCTGCTCCAGGTCCACCGCCAACGCTTCTTCCGCATCACTCTGGATCGCGATCGGCTGCTTGTTGGCCAGCCCCGTGGCGATTTCGTCAATGCTCGCCGCCAGCGTCTTCCCGGCGCCGTCGATCAGGTGCTCGCGAACTTCGGCCGGCAGTTGGGTTTCACGGTGTGCACCGAGGCCCGAGAGGTAGCTGAGCAGGGTGTGGGACAGCACCAGGAACCTGAACCCCACATCCGCTTCCTTACGGAAATGCCCCGGCTCCATCAGCATGTTGGCCAGGGTGGTGGACAGCGCCGCGTCGGCGTTGTGGGCGTTGCGCCGGGCCAGGCGGTAAGCCAGGTCGTCGCTTTTGCCGGCGGCGTATTGCTGCATGATCTGGCGCAGGTAGATGCTGTTGCAGGTCAGGGTGTTGGCCAGCACCTTGTTCAGGCGTCGGCCCTGCCAGTCCGGCAGGAACAGGAACACCGCCAGCCCGGCGATCAGGCTGCCGAGCAACGTATCGAACAAGCGTGGCAGGAACAGCCCGTAGCCGTCGCCCACCTGGTTGAAGCAGAACAGCACCATCAGCGTGATCGCCGCGGTCGCCAGGGTGTAGCGGGTGGTGCGGTTGATAAAGAACACCAGGCCGGCGGCGATGGCGAACATCGACTGGATCAGCGGGTTGGGGAACAGGTCGAACAGCGCCCAGGCGATGGTCAGGCCGATGGCGGTGCCGATGATCCGCTGGCCCAACTTGCGACGGGTGGCGCCGTAGTTCGGCTGGCACACGAACAAGGTGGTGAGGATGATCCAGTAGCCCTGGGACGGGTGAATCAAGTGCACCATCCAGTAGCCGATACTCAGCGCCAGGGGCAGGCGCAGGGCGTGGCGGAACAGCAAGGACGTCGGCGTCAGTTGCGTGCGCAGGCGTGTCCACATTTCCTTGAGGTTGCGCGGTGCACGGTCCAGCAGGCTGCTGTCGGTGGCATCCGCCAGGCTGTCGGGGTTGGCGGCGTCGCCCAGCAGGCGGTCCAGGGTCGACAGGTTGGCCGCCAGGGCGCGCAGGGAGCGCAGCAGGCCGCGCCAGGCCGGGTTGCTCTGGATGCGCAGGTGTTCCAGGGAGGCATTCAGGTCGCTCAGGGCTTCGGCGAAGCTGTCGTCATAGACGAAGGGCTGGCGCATCTGGATCGATTCGGCGAGGGTCTGGCAGGCCTTGCCTTGCTGGCGCAGCAGGCGCTGGCAGCGGAACAGCACGTCGCTGTGGAAGAAGGCTTCGGCGAGGGCGTTGTAAGGGTAATGCGAGGAACTGGCCCGTTCGTGGATGTCCTGGGCCAGGAAGTACAGCTTGAGGTAGCGGCTGACCTTGGAGCCCGGGCGACCGTTGCCGACCCGGTGCAGGATGATTTCCTTGGCGGCGTTCAGCGCCGCCACTACCCGGCCATTTTGCTGCGCCAGTTCCAGGCGCCGCGCTTCCACATCCAGCTGGCGGATCGGCTCGAACAGCGACGACTTGAGCTTGAGGTAGCGCCCCAGCTCGCGAAACAACCGAGCCAGGCTCTGCTGCACCGGCTGGTTGGAAAACAGCAGCTGCCACAACACCGACAGCACGCCGTACCACGCGGCACCGGCCACCAGCAGCAAGGGCTCATGCCAGAAGTCAGTGACCGCGCCGCCGCGCTGGTCCACCCCGATCATGGTGTAGACCGAGAGAATCAGGGTGGCCGACGCAATCGCCCCATAGCGCTCGCCCAGCGCACCGAGCATGGTCAGGCCGAAGCTGGAGAGCGCGAGGAAAATCGCGAAGATCCAGGGATAGGGAAACAGCAGTTCGACGGAGAGTGCGGCGGTGCTGAAGCACACCAGTGTCACGGCCAGGGCGTTGAGCCGGCCTTGCCAGTTGTCATCGGTCTCGGCCAGGGCGCTCGCGATAATTCCCAGGAACAACGGGATCAGCAGCGCCATTTCATTTTGGTACCAGCACAGCGCCATGCTGCCGGTCAGGGCGATGAATACCCGTACGCTGTAACTGAACTTGTCCAGTGCCCAAAGGCGCCGCATGGACTGCTTGAAGGAGGTCGATGACATGAAGTCTGGGGTCTTCCGGGACGATGCCGCTAAATTGAGCTATCAAGGACGCCACGGCAAGCGTGGCGATCACATCCAACAGCAAAATTTATTACAGGCATTCTCTCAAGAACACCTCAAGCCAGCTCCCACCGTTTGACCGAGTACATCCCTGAATCAGGCAAATTGAGCGGCTGCATACCCGGAAGCCCACGCCCACTGGAAGTTGAACCCACCCAGGTGACCGGTCACATCCAACACTTCCCCGATGAAGTACAAACCGGGGCTTTTCAGCGACTCCATGGTCTTGGACGAGACTTCCCGCGTGTCTACCCCACCCAGGGTGACCTCGGCGGTGCGATAGCCTTCAGTGCCCGCCGGTACCAGCTGCCAGCTCCCCAGTTTGCCGGCTATGTCGGCAATCTCGGCATGGGTGTACTGCTTCATCGGCTTGGAAACGAACCAGGTTTCGGCCAGCAGGTTGGCCATCTTCTTGGTGAAGATCTCACCCAGCAGGGTTTTCAACTCGCTGTTCGGGCGCTCCACCTGTTGCTCCTGCAGCCAGGCGTGGGCGTCGTGGTCGGGCAGCAGGTTGATTTCCACGGTGTCGCCGGGTTCCCAGTACGAGGAAATCTGCAGGATCGCCGGCCCGCTCAGGCCGCGGTGGGTAAACAGGATGTTCTCGCGAAAGCTCTGGTCGTTGCAGCTCACCAGGCAGTCCACGGAAGTACCGGACAGCTCGCCGCACAACTCCTTGAGCTGGTCGGTGATGGTGAACGGTACCAGCCCGGCGCGGGTTGGCAGCAGTTCATGGCCGAACTGCCTGGCCACCTGGTAACCAAAACCGGTGGCGCCCAGGGTCGGAATCGACAGCCCGCCGGTGGCGATCACCAGCGATTCGCAACGCAGCTCACCGAGGGTGGTTTGCAACTGATAGCCGCTGTCGACCTTGGCAATTTCCTGCACCGAGGTGTCCAGGTGCATGCTCACGCCCACCTGGATGCACTCATCCAGCAGCATCCCGAGGATGTCGCTGGACTTGTTGTCGCAAAACAGTTGGCCGAGTTTTTTCTCGTGGTACGGCACGCCGTGCTTGGCCACCAGCCCGATGAAATCCCACTGGGTGTAGCGGGCCAGGGCGGACTTGCAGAAGTGCGCGTTGTGGGACAGGAAGTTGGCCGGCTCGGTGTACATATTGGTGAAATTGCAGCGGCCACCGCCGGACATCAGGATCTTTTTGCCGGCCTTGTTCGCGTGGTCGATCAACATCACCTTGCGCCCACGCCCGGCGGCGGTCAGCGCACACATCAAGCCTGCGGCGCCGGCGCCAATGATCACAACTTCGGTCGAGCGCACAGCCATGTCCTCACAAAAATATTGATCTGAAATGCAATCAAATGTGGGAGCTGGCTTGCCTGCGATGCAGCTGACTCGGTCTGTCTGTCAGATCGAGTTGATGCTATCGCAGGCAAGCCAGCTCCCACATTGATTCGGTTCCTTCAACAGGAACGCGGTGTTTTTACAGGATGCGCACACGCAACGAACGGCCTTTGATCTTGCCGTCATTCAAGCGCTGCAGCGCCTGCTTGGCGATCCCGCGTTCCACGGCCACGAACGCCTGGAAATCAAAGATCGCGATCTTGCCGACCTGGGCCCCCGGAATCCCGGCTTCACCGGTCAATGCGCCAAGGATGTCACCCGGGCGGACCTTGTCTTTACGGCCGGCGGCAATGCACAGGGTGCTCATCACCGGCAGCAATGGGCCGCCGCTCTGAGGCTTGAGGTTGTCCAGTTGGTCCCAGTTCAGCGGCGACTTCTGCAACTGCTCGATGGCCTGGGCGCGGTGGGCTTCGGACGGTGCAACCAGGCTGATCGCGATACCGGTCTCACCGGCACGGCCGGTACGGCCCACGCGGTGAATGTGGATTTCCGAGTCGCGGGCCAGTTCGACGTTGATCACCATGTCCAGTGCATCAATGTCCAGGCCACGGGCAGCAACGTCGGTGGCGACCAGTACCGAAGTACTGCGGTTGGCGAACATCGCCAGCACCTGGTCACGGTCGCGCTGTTCCAGGTCGCCATGCAGGCCGACGGCGGAAATGCCTTTGGCGGTCAGGTGGTCGACGGTTTCCTGCACTTGCTGCTTGGTAAAGCAGAACGCTACGCAAGACGCCGGACGGAAATGCGCCAGGACCTTGGTCACCGCGTCCATGCGCTCTTCCGGGGAAATCTCGTAGAAACGCTGCTCGATCTGGTCGTCCGAGTGGAACGCTTCGGCCTTGACCTGCTGCGGCGCGCGCATGAATTTCGAGGCCAACTGCTTGATGCTCACCGGGTAGGTGGCCGAGAACAGCAGGGTCTGGCGGCGGGCCGGGGTCTTGCTGATGATGTCTTCGATGGCGTCGTAGAAGCCCATGTCGAGCATGCGGTCGGCTTCATCGAGGATCAGCGTGTTCAAGCCGTCCAGCACCAGCGAACCCTTGCGCAGGTGCTGCTGGATGCGGCCCGGAGTGCCGACGATGACGTGGGCGCCGTGCTCCAGGGAAGCGATCTGTGGGCCGAGGGACACGCCGCCGCACAGGGTCAGCACCTTGATGTTGTCTTCGGCGCGGGCCAGGCGACGGATTTCCTTGGCAACCTGGTCAGCCAGCTCGCGGGTCGGGCACATCACCAGGGCCTGGCAGCCGAAGTAGCGCGGGTTGATCGGGTTCAGCAGGCCGATGCCGAAGGCCGCGGTCTTGCCGCTGCCGGTCTTGGCCTGGGCGATCAGGTCCAGCCCTTTGAGGATCACCGGCAAGCTTTGCGCCTGGATCTGCGTCATCTCGACATAACCCAGAGAGTCGAGGTTAGCCAGCATGGCGGCGGAGAGCGGCAAAGTATTAAAAGCGGTGGCGATGGTAGTCACGGGACTGGCTCTGCAAAACAAAATGTCGCGCAGTGTACCAGTCCCGAAGGATTTTCCCTGCAAGTTCTAGACGAGAAGCCTGTTAATGCTCGATGTCGTGCTCGCGGCTGACCACGCGTTTGCCGTCTTTTGGCGACAGTTGCAGGAAGATCGCCGCCGCCAGCATCGCCATGATGCCCACGGTAACGAACGTCAGCTGGAACGCGCCGAGCACGGTGTCGACCCCATCGTTGCCCACTTCTGCGGTGAAACCACCCAGCAGCGCACCGGCGCAGGCCACCCCGAGGCTCAGGGACAACTGCGCCACCACCGACAGCAAACTGTTGCCGCTGCTGGCCTGGGCGTCGTCGAGGTCGATCAGGGTCACGGTGTTCATCGCGGTGAATTGCAGCGAGTTGATCGCCCCGAGGATCGCCAGCATGCTCAGCAGCAGCGGGTAGGGCGTGTGTTCGCTGACCAGGCCCATGCTCGCCAGCATGATGCCCAGCGCCAGGGTGTTGCCGGTCAGCACCACGCGGTAGCCCAGGCGTTCGATCAGCGGCCGGGCGATGGACTTGGCAAACATCGCCGCCGCCGCCAGGGGCAGCATGCTCATCCCGGCTTCGGACGGTGAGTAACCCAGCGCCACCTGCAACAGCAGCGGCACCAGGAACGGCAACGCACCGCTGCCGAGGCGGGCGAACAGGTTGCCGAGGATGCCCACGGCGAAGGTCCGGGTCTTGAACAGCACCGGCGAGAACAGCGGGTTATCGATATGCCCGGCCCGCAGCCAATAGGCCGCCAGGCACGCGAGGCCGCCGAACAGCAGCAACATCACCCGCAGGTGCGGCAGGTGCAATTCGCCGAGGCCTTCCATGGCGATGGTGATCAGCACCATCGCCGCGCCGAACAGCAGGAAGCCCACGCCGTCGAACCGTGTACGTTCGCTGCCGCGCAGGTCGGGAATGAATTTCCACACGGCGTAGCAGCCGATGATGCCCACCGGCAGGTTGATCAGGAAGATCCAGTGCCAGGTCAGGTATTGCACCATCCAGCCGCCCATGGTCGGGCCGAGCAACGGGCCGAGCAGCCCGGGAATGGTGATGAAGCCCATGATCCGCACCAGCTCCGAACGCGGGTAGGCGCGCAGCACCACCAGCCTGCCCACCGGCAGCATCAAGGCACCGCCGAGGCCCTGGATCACCCGCGCGCCCACCAGCATGGTCAGCGTGCTGGAGAGTGCGCAAAGCAACGAACCGATGCTGAACAGCATGATCGCGCCGAAGAAAATCTTCTTGGTGCCGAAGCGGTCGGCCACCCAACCCGAGGCGGGAATCAGCAAGGCCACCGTGAGCATGTAGGCGATCACTACGCCTTGCATGCGCAAGGGGTTCTCCGCCAGGTCCCGGGCCATGGCCGGCAAGGCGGTGTTGAGAATCGTCCCATCCAGCGACTGCATGAAGAAGGCAATCGCTACCACCCAGGGTAGCCAGCGGGCGGTCTTGGCATCGAGAGGGGCGCGATTCGGCATGAGTTACCTTTTTTTGTTAGCAGCCTATGTGTTGGCGATTATGCGCTATCGGCAGCTCCTTTTCCCACTGGCGCTTCGTCTATATCTGACAACGCCACGTGCTTGCCCACCAGGAAATCGAGCAGCGCCCGGTGCACTGCCAGTGCCGCTTCGCGGGATTCCAGATCGAGCAAATGGCCGGTGTGTTCGGCGGTGGCGAAGCTGCTGCGCCCCACGTATTTTTTGAACAGTTGCGCTTCGTCTGCCGGGGTGTACTCGTCCAGGACGCCGTTGAGGAAGTGCACAGGGGTTTCGATCCGGGTCAATTGCGGCAGGTAGTTGCCGTCACCCAGCGCCAGCACCTGATGGATATGGAAGCGCGCCTGGCGATACTCCGTGGTGGCCATGGTCGACAGGTGCCGGTGGTTATTGCGCTTGAGCCGCGGCGACAAATACTTGCCGACGGTTTCATTCAGTAGATGGCCGACGGCGGACTTGTCATCGGCCTCGATCAGCACCCGCACCCGCTCTACGTATTCAAGCATGGCCTGGTTGAGGTTGGGCGCCAGCGCCATCACCACCGAGCTTTCAATGGACGGCGGGTTATGGGCCAGGGTCAGCAGCGTGGAAATCCCGCCCCACGAGGCAGACACGAGATGGTTGACCTGAAAGCGCTCCACCAGTGCCCGCAGGATCTGCACTTCATCGTCCTTGGTCACCAGGTCGAGGTCGGTGTTGTGCGGGCGCGAATAGCCGGAGAACGGCAAGTCGAACATCAGCACATTGAAGTGCTCGGACAGGCACTTGCTGGTGCGGGCAAACGAGCGGGTGGTGGACAGCGCGCCATTGACCAACAGCACGGTTTTTTTCTCGGGGTGGTTACCCAACTGCTCTACGTGAACGTTGTAGTGCTTGAACAGCTTCTCAATGACAAAACTTCCATGGTTCATGTCAACGCTCCAGCTTGCCCTATCCCGGGCAAGGTCGTGCATCACTTGCGTACAAGTGGGTTGAGGACGGCGGGGTGTTGTTTGAGTTTTTTTACCGCGCGGACGTGGCTAGGTGCCACCAACCTTTATAACGAGGTTTCTCGCGAGCGACAACTGGCCGGACGACCAGGTGTCTGGAGTGGGGTTTTGAGGCTGAAGCGAATCTAGATGTGGAATGCAATCAAATGTGGGAGCTGGCTTGCCTGCGATAGCGCAGTGTCATTTAGCACATCTGGTACTGATACACCGTTATCGCGGGCAAGCCCGCTCCCACATGGGCTTTGCGTTGTTTACAAGGTCAGGGTCAGCCGTTTTACCAATGCGCCCGGTAATAGGTTGGACGAGGTGTTGCGCTGGCTGTACGTACTCGCCGACAGCAGCAATTCCCGATCAGCGGTCAACGCTTCGAGTTGCGAGCCCAGCAGGCTGTACACGCTGTCATCAAAACGCATGGTGCTGACCGGCGCCTTGATCTCGCCGTCTTCGACCCAGAACGTGGCGAAGCGGGTCATGCCGGTCAGGCGCGCGGCGGGCTGGTCGGAGTAGTTCAGGTACCACAGGTTGCTGATGTACAAGCCGGTGCCCAATTGCTTGAGGATATCGGCCTGGGCCAGGCTGCCCGCCGCCATCTGCAACGCGCTGGGGGACTCATCGCTGCTGGCACCGTTGGTGCTCAGGCCGTACTCGGCGGCGCTGCGGGAGTTCACCAGTTGGCCTTCGGCCTTGCCGCCGCTGATCAGCTTCACGTCGCTGCGTGGATAGCCATCGCGGGAAAACGCCGAACTCAGGGAGCCGCTGACCTGTTCGTCCACCGTCACCAGCGGGCTCAAGGCTTGATCGCCGGCATACAGGCGCTGCAACGGGCTGCCCTTGCTGGCGATGGCCTGGGCGGAAAAACCGCCCCAGGTCAGCATGCTGATGATTTCTTCCATGGCCGCCGGAGCCAGGTAGGCGCGGTATTGCCCCGGTGCCAGCGGGTGCAGCGGGCGACCGAGGAACTCCAGTTGCTCGCGGGCCTGCTGGAAGCGTTGGGCGAAGGCCGTGCTGTCCCAATCGTTACCGGCGTAGCTGGCTTTCACCGCTTCACCGTTGGCGTGGAACAGGCTGAAGTCGAAGTTGAAACTGTTGGCCTGGTGCCAGCCGAAGGCGCCTGATGAACTGGCAAAGCCACGGCTGATAGGGCCGGCGGCGTAGAAGCCAACCATGTCCACGCCTTCAGCCGCCACGCTGATTGCTTCCAGCACCTGAGCCAGGTCCGGCAGTGGTCGGTCTTGCTGATCCTTGTTCTGCCAGGCGTTGTGGTTGAGCAGCAGGTACGGGTCCTGCGGCAACAACGGCAGGGTCTCGCGCAGTTGTTGCAGGCCGTCGGCGAGGCGCTGGCGGTCCAGCTCAGGCTCGCCTGCCAGGGTGATGCCGAGGTCGGCGTGGCGCCCGTCATCGATCAGCTTCAGGTTCAGGCTGGCCTGTTGCACCTGGCCGGCCTGGCGCACTTTGCCGTGGTTGAAGCGCACAAATTCGGAAGACTCGTCGGCGTAACCGAGGTGGAATTGTTCGCTGTCGGTGATGGCCTGTTTGAGCCAGTCCACCAGGGCTTTGAAATTGTTCATCAGGCGTCTCCCCCGAATACATCCACGTTGCTGAACACACAGGCCGGCGACGCATGGCCGACGCGGATCACCTGGTTGGGTTCGCCCTTGCCGCAGTTCGGCGTGCCCAGCACCTTGAAGGTACTGGCGTCGCCAACGGCGCTTAGGTTGCGCCAGAACTGCGCGGAAATCGCCCGGTAGTTGGGGTTCTTCACCACGCCTTTGAGTTCGCCGTTTTCAATCAACTGGCCCCACTCGCAGCCGAACTGGAATTTGTTGCGCGCGTCGTCAATCGACCACGAACGGTTGGTGGACATCAGGATGCCGTTCTCGATACCGCCAATCAGTTGCGCCATGTTCTGGTCGCCGGCCTCGATGTTCAGGTTGGCCATGCGGTCGATGGGCGCGCGGTTCCAGCTGCAAGCGCGGCTGTTGGCGACGCCGCCCATGCCGGAGCGGTATTGCGACAACGCACCGCCCAATGGCTTGAGCAGCAGGCCTTCGCGGATCAGGAATTGTTTGCTGGCGCGGGTGCCGTCGTCGTCGTGCCCGTAGCTGGCGAGTTGCTCGGGAATGTCCGGGTCGAAGGTCACGTTGAGCAGGTTGGAGCCGTATTGCAGGTGGCCGAAGTCGCTGGCCTTGACGAAGCTGGTGCCGGCGTAATTGCGCTCGTCGCCGAGGATGCGGTCCAGTTCCAGCGGGTGGCCGATGGATTCGTGGATCTGCAGGATCATCTGGTCAGGCATCAGCAGCAGGTCACGCGGCCCTTGCGGCGTATTTGGTGCCAGCAACAGTTGCAGCGCCTGATCGGCAATCTGCGGTGCGGCGCCTATCAGGCCAAAGCGGCTGATCACGTCAAACCCGCCTTGCTGGCCAAAGTTGGTGCCGCCCAGGGTACGGGTCTGGCTGTCGTTGCCGTCGTAGGCCGTGACGTTCACGCCGGGGAACACAAAACGCTGGGCCTGGCGCAGCTCGGCACCGGCGCTGTTGAGGTAGATCTGTTCGACATGGGTGGTGCCCAGGCTGACTTCCCAGTTCACCAGGCGCTCGTCCTTGGGCACGGCGGCGGATTCGGCGCCCAGCAATTGGTAGCAGTCGCTCAGGGACGGGAAGGGCTGGTCGAGGTTCGGCGACAGGTAATCGGCGATGTCGCTGGACACCGGCTGGTCGCGCAGGTCGAGCAGGGCGTGGGGCTTGATCAACCGGGCTTGCAGTTCGGCTCGCTCAAGGGCGGCTTGCAGGCCGGGCAGGGAAATGTCGTGGGTGGCGGCGTAGGCTTCGACGCCGTTGAGGCGCACGGTGAGCATCGCGCCTTCGTCCTGGCTCAGGTGCGGCGGCTCGGCGACGTTCTTGCGTACCGACAGGTACTGGCCGGACTCGCGGACATAGCGCAGGGAGAAGAATTCGGCAGTGGTGCGCAGGGCACTGAACTGCTTTTTGAGTGTGGCGTGGTGGTCGAACATGGGGCCTTCCTTGTGGGCGGCTCGGCGCGGGCAGGCAAACAGAGTAGGCCTGGGCTGGGAGCTGATCAAGGAAAGTGTAGGAGAGGGGTTTTGCAGTGTCTGGTCGGGCCTCATCGCGGGCAAGCCCGGCTCCCACATGTGACCGAGTTGTTCTGGCGAACGAGGTCAAATGTGGGAGCTGGCTTGCCTGCGATGCAGGCACCGCGGTGTATCAGTTACTGCGCAGTCGGACCCACTTCACGCATCGGCTTGCCACGCACTGGCGCATCGCCCGCTACGTAGTAATCCGCAGTGCTGCGCGGCAGTGGCTTACGACCACGGATCTTGTCGGCGATTTTCTCGGCGATCATGATCGTCGGCGCGTTCAGGTTGCCGGTAGTGATGATCGGCATGATCGACGCATCCACCACACGCAGACCCTGCATGCCATGCACACGGCCTTCAGCATCAACCACGGCCATCTCGTCGGTGCCCATCTTGCACGAGCAGGATGGGTGGAACGCGGTCTCGGCGTGCTCACGGATAAATTTATCCAGTTGCTCGTCGGTCTGTACGTCGATGCCCGGGCTGATTTCGCGGCCACGGTACTGGTCGAGCGCCGGCTGCTGCATGATTTCACGGGTCAGGCGGATGCCGTCGCGGAATTCCTGCCAGTCCTGCTCGGTGGCCATGTAGTTGAAGAGGATGCTCGGGTAGTCCCGCGGGTTCTTCGACTTCAGCTGGATACGGCCACGGCTCGGCGAACGCATGGAGCCCATGTGCGCCTGGAAACCGTGCTCTTTCACACCGTTGCTGCCGTTGTAGTTAATCGCTACCGGCAGGAAGTGGTACTGGATGTTCGGCCAATCGAATTCTTCACGGGTACGGATGAAGCCGCCCGCTTCGAACTGGTTGCTGGCGCCAATCCCGGTACCGTTGAACAGCCACTCGGCACCGATAGCCGGCTGGTTGTACCAGAGCAGCGACGGGTACAGCGACACCGGTTGGGTGCAGGCGTATTGCAGGTACAGCTCAAGGTGGTCCTGCAGGTTTTCGCCGACGCCAGGCAGGTCGTGGACCACCGGGATGTCGAGGCTTTCCAGCAGTTTCGCCGGGCCAACGCCGGAGCGTTGCAGCAGTTGCGGCGAAGCGATTGCGCCGCTGCACACCAGGACTTCCTTGCGGGCACGGGCTTCAACGCGTTCTTCGGCAGCACCGATCAGGTAGCGAACACCGACGGCACGCTTGCCTTCGAACAGTACTTTGTCGGTCAGGGCGTGGGTGACGATGGTCAGCGTCGAGCGCTTCTTGGCCGTGTCCAGGTAACCGCGAGCGGTGCTGGCGCGACGGCCGTTCGGCGTCACGGTACGGTCCATCGGGCCGAAGCCTTCCTGCTGGTAGCCGTTCAAGTCTTCGGTGCGCGGGTAACCGGCCTGTACGCCTGCTTCAACCATCGCGTGGAACAGCGGGTTGTTGCCGGCTTTTGGCGTGGTCACGCTGACCGGGCCTTCGCCACCGTGGTAGTCGTTCGGGCCGATGTCGCGGGTTTCCGCTTTACGGAAATACGGCAGGCAGTCCAGGTAGGTCCAGTCTTCCAGGCCTGGCAGTTTCGACCAGTTGTCGTAGTCCATCGCGTTGCCGCGGATGTAGCACATGCCGTTGATCAGCGAGGAGCCGCCGAGGCCCTTGCCGCGACCGCATTCCATACGGCGGCCGTCCATGTGTGGCTCTGGGTCGGTTTCGTAGGCCCAGTTATAGCGACGGCCTTGCAGCGGGAACGCCAGGGCGGCTGGCATCTGGGTACGGAAATCGAAACGGTAGTCCGGGCCGCCGGCTTCCAGCAGCAGGACGGTGACGCCTTCGTCTTCGGTCAGACGGGTCGCCAGGGTGTTACCGGCGGAGCCGGCACCCACAATGATGTAGTCGTATTCTTGGGACATTAAATGCACCCTCATAAAATTCGGTTCAGGCTGCTTTTGTGGCGAGGGAGCTTGCTCCCGCTCGACTGCGTAGCAGTCGCAAAATCAGCGATCGAGTTCTGTCTGAAAGAACTGCAGTGCCTGGGATGGGGCTGCCGCGCAGCCCAACGGGAGCAAGCTCCCTCGCCACAGGGGCCATACCAGACTAAATCGGGGGTTAGAACACCGAGGCGTAGTCGCCCAGCTCAACCTGTACCGATTTGATGCGAGTGAAGTTGTTCAGCGAGCTGATCCCGTTTTCACGGCCCACGCCCGACTGCTTGTAGCCGCCAACCGGCATCTTCGCGTCGGACTCGCCCCAGGCGTTGATCCAGCAGATACCGGCTTCCAGCTGATGAATCACGCGGTGAGCGCGGTTCAGGTCCTTGGTTACCAGGCCAGCGGCCAGGCCGAAGTCGGTGTCGTTGGCGCGGCGGATCACTTCTTCTTCGGTGTCGTAGGTGAGGATGCTCATCACCGGGCCGAAGATTTCTTCACGAACGATGGTCATGTCGTCGGTGCAGTCGGTGAACACGGTCGGTGCAACGTAGGCACCCTTGGCGAATTCGCCGTCGGTCAGACGGTCGCCGCCGCACAGCAGGCGGGCGCCTTCTTCCTTGCCCTTGGCGATGTAGCCGAGCACGCTTTCCATGTGGGCGAAGCTGACCAGCGGGCCGAAGTTGGTGTTTTCATCTTCCGGGTTGCCGACGCGGATGCGCGCAACACGCTCGGCGATCTTGGCTTCGAACGCGCCTTTGAGGGCGGTCGGAACGAACACGCGCGTGCCGTTGGTGCAGACCTGGCCCGAGCTGTAGAAGTTGGCCATCATCGCGATGTCGGCGGCGCGATCGAGGTCGGCGTCGTCGAAAATGATCAGCGGGGATTTGCCGCCCAGTTCCATGGTGACTTCTTTGAGCGAAGAGCTCGAAGCGCTGGCCATGACTTTCTTGCCGGTGTCGGTGCCGCCGGTGAAGGAGACTTTCTCGATGCGCGGGTGCTCGGTCAGCCAGGTGCCGACTTCACGGCCGCTGCCGGTCAGGACGTTGAACACGCCATCCGGAACGCCGGCGGCGGTGTAGATTTCAGCCAGTTTCAGGGTGGTCAGCGAGGTGACTTCGCTTGGCTTGAAGATCATCGCGTTGCCCGCGGCCAGGGCCGGTGCGGATTTCCACAGGGCGATCTGGATCGGATAGTTCCACGCACCGATACCGGCGACGACGCCCAGCGGCTCGCGACGGGTGTAGACGAACGAAGTCGTGCGCAGTGGGATCTGCTCGCCTTCGATGGCGGGCACCAGGCCTGCGTAGTATTCCAGCACGTCGGCGCCGGTGACGATGTCGACGTATTGGGTTTCGGAGTACGGCTTGCCGGTGTCCAGGGTTTCCAGGGCGGCCAGTTCGTCGTTGCGCTCACGCAGGATTTCAACGGCACGACGCAGGATGCGCGAACGCTCCATGGCGGTCATGGCGGCCCAGATTTTCTGGCCCTTTTCGGCGCTGACCACAGCGCGCTCAACGTCTTCTTTAGTGGCGCGTTGCACGTTGGCGAGAACTTCACCGTTAGCCGGGTTGATGGCTTCGAAAGTGGCATCGCTGCCAGCGTCGGAGTAGCCGCCGTCAATGTAGAGTTTTTGCAGTTCGAAACGGGCCATAAAGTCCTCGCAAGTGCATAAGTGGTTGGCGTTAACCGCCGAAGGTGGGCCATAAGGTTCTGGCAACACCGGCCGGCAGCCGTTCAGGGGTTGAGCGTTTATGTGTGCTCTAACTCACCTGCTTGGCCAATTGGAAATCCATGTATTCGTAAGCGATCCGTTGCGCCTGCTCCGTGTCGAAAGCGTCTCCCGACAGGGCGCCGCGCAACCACAAACCGTCGATCAGGGCCGCCAGGCCTCGGGCTGCGCTGCGTGCCTCGGACAACGGCAACGCTCGGCGGAACTGGCAGCACAGGTTGGAATACAGACGGTGATCGTTGATCCGCTGCAGCCTGTGCAATGACGGGTGGTGCATGCTGGTGGCCCAGAAGGCCAGCCAGGTTTTCATAGCCGGGCCGTTGACCTGGCTGGCGTCGAAGTTGCCTTCGATGATCACCTGAAGATGAGCCCGCGGGCTGTCATCTTTCAGCGCCAACCGACGCTCGGTGACGTTCTCGATCAGGACGTTCATCAGGTACCGCATCGTGGCGGCGATCAGGCCATTCTTGTCCTGAAAATAGTGACTGATGATGCCATTCGAGACACCGGCCAGACGGGCGATCAGCGCAATGCTGGCATCCCCCATTCCGACCTGATCGACCGCAGTCAATGTGGCTTCGATCAACTGCTGGCGGCGTATGGGTTGCATACCGACCTTGGGCATCGTGCACCTCTCCTTAGGCCTGCCAACGGGCGATAAACGTCCGTCGGCTTGTGGGCCAGTCTATTTTGTTTTGATTGAACGTTCAATCAACAAAGAATAAGATCTGCGACAAATGGTCGCTGCCTACAGGTATTTCCTACGTGTATGTGGCGCCACCTGACATCGGGAAAACCCATGAAACAGCCCGGCACAGCGGTTCGCCGTGGGTTCATGGTTTTTCGGGGTGTCTTTATACACCCGTCCGTCGACTGCCGAAAAATCGATGGCTCGGGTCATGCGTTGCCTTGTGTTTCTCTGCACTGCCCGGAGCATCTGTGCCATGAGTTCTGCCTCTCTTATAAAGACCCCGCCAGAAAAGGTGCGGGTCAACGGTTGGGTGTTCTACACCTCCACCGCGCTGATTCTGTTGTTGACCGCGATTCTGATCATCGCCCCGCAGGAAGCCGGCAGGATGCTCGGTGTGGCCCAAGCCTGGTTGTCGAAAAGCTTTGGCTGGTACTACATGGTTGTGATCGCCGCCTACCTGGTGTTTGTGGTGGGCCTGGCGTTTTCGTCCTACGGTAAATTGAAACTGGGCAGCAAGGACGACACCCCGGACTTCAGCTACGGCGCGTGGGCAGGCATGCTCTTCTCGTCGGGCATCGGCATCTCGCTGCTGTACTTCGGCGCGTCCGAGCCGCTGGACCACTACTTCAACCCGCCTGAAGGCGCGTCGGCCACCGGCGAAGCCGCGCGCCAGGCGCTGCAGCTGACGTTCCTGCATTGGGGCCTGCACGGCTGGGCGATCTACGCACTGGTCGGCCTGGCCGTGGCGTACTTTGCCTACCGTCATAACCAGCCGCTGGCCTTGCGCTCGGCGCTGTACCCGCTGGTGGGCGAACGTTGGGTGAAAGGCGCGGCCGGTCACGCAGTGGACGGCTTCGGCATGTTCGTGACCCTGCTGGGCCTGGTGACGAACCTGGGGATTGGTTCGATGCAGGTGTCGTCCGGGTTGGAAAACCTGTTCGGCATGCAGCACAGCAACACCAACCTGCTGATTGTGATCATCGTGATGAGCACCGTGGCGACCATCGCTGCCGTGTCGGGTGTGGAAAACGGCATTCGCCGCCTGTCCAACCTGAACATCGTGCTGTTCAGCGGCCTGCTGATTTTCGTGCTGCTGTTTGGCCCGACCTTGCACTTGCTTAACGGCTTCGTGCAGAACATCGGCGACTACATGAACGGCATCGTGCTGAAAACCTTCGACCTGTATGTGTACGAAGGCGACGCCGACAAGACCGAGCGCTGGATGGGCCTGTGGACTCTGTTCTACTGGGCCTGGTGGATTTCCTGGGCGCCATTCGTGGGCATGTTCATCGCGCGTATTTCCCGTGGCCGCACGGTGCGTGAACTGGTGGCCGGCGTGCTGCTGATCCCGCTGGGCTTCACCCTGGCGTGGCTGTCGATCTTCGGCAACTCGGCCCTGGACCTGGTGGTCAACCATGGTGCGGTGGAGTTGGGCAAGACGGCGCTGGAACAGCCGTCCATGGCGATCTACCAACTGCTGGAGCATTACCCCGCGTCGAAGATCGTGATCGGTGTGTCGATCTTTGTGGGCTTCGTGCTGTTCCTGACCCCGGCGGATTCCGGTGCGGTGATGATGGCGAACCTTTCCTGCAAGGGCGGCAACGTTGACGAAGATGCGCCGCACTGGCTGCGGATTTTTTGGTCCGCCGTGATTACCCTGGTGACCATCGGCCTGTTGTTCGCCGGTAACTTTGAAGCCATGCAAACCATGGTGGTGCTGGCGGGCCTGCCGTTCTCGGTGGTGCTGATTTTCTTCATGTTCGGTCTGCACAAGGCGATGCGCCAGGACGTGGCCATCGAGCTGGAACAGGCGCAACTGGCCGAGCGGGGCCGTCGTGGTTTCAGCGAGCGCCTGACCGCCCTGGACCTGCAACCGAGCCAGGGTACCGTGCAGCGCTTTATGGACAAGCACGTCACGCCGGCGCTGGAAGAAGCGGCAACTGCGTTGCGTGATCAGGGGCTGGAAGTGCAAACCCTGCTGGGCAAATCCAAGCGCTGCATTGGTGTGCGCATCGAGATGGAAGAGGGGAATCCGTTTGTCTACGAGGTGAGCCTGGATGCTTATTCGTCGGCACCGAACGATTTGCCCGAAGAAGAGCGCACGCGCTACTACCGCGCCGAGGTTTACCTGCACAACGGGCCTCAGGAATACGACCTGATGGGCTTCACCCAGGAGCAGATCACCCGGGACGTGCTCGATCAGTTTGAAAGCCATCGGCAGCTCCTTGGCCGTGTCTATAGCTGAGTGTTGAAAGGAGCGGTGCCTTCACTGGCGCCGCTGTTCCAAGGTTGGAATGGGGTCAAATGTGGGAGCTGGCTTGCCTGCGATTGCAGTGGTGAATTCACTGCAGCTATCGCAGGCAAGCCAGCTCCCACATTGACCCCGTTCCTTCAGGAGGATTTACCCCAGGTTTTTGCCCAAGAGAGCGTGGTAGAGCTCGCTGTCACCCAGGATCCCCACCACCTTGTTGTTGTCCTGCAGCACCAGCTTGTTCCCGGTCTGATAGCGAATCTGCAACGCTTCACGCATCCCGATATTGGAATCCACCAACGTCGGCATCCGGCCCAAACCTTCCACCGATTGCCCTGGTGCCCAGTTCTGCAAGTTCAGCACTGCGCCGTTCTGTCGCGCGCCCTTGATGGTGTTGCCTTCTGCAAGGTCCAGCCACGAGTCGCCACCCGGGTCCAGGCTGATGGAACCGTTGACGTGGGTGCAGTTGTCTACCGTGCGCATCAGGCTGCGGCCACACAACACATTCAGCGGATTGGTGTGGGCCACGAAGGTCCGCACATAGTCGTCCGCCGGGTTCAGCACGATCTCTTCCGGCACGCTGTACTGGATGATCCGGCCGTCTTTCATGATCGCGATACGGCTGCCGAGTTTCAGCGCCTCATCCAGGTCGTGGCTCACAAATACGATGGTCTTGCTCAGCTTGCGTTGCAGTTCCAGCAACTCATCCTGCAAGCCCTGGCGGATCAGCGGGTCGAGTGCGGAGAAGGGTTCGTCCATCAGCAGGATATCGGCGTCCATCGCCAAGGCGCGGGCCAGGCCGACGCGCTGCTGCATGCCGCCGGAAAGCTCGTCGGGCTTCTTGTTGCGCCACTGCGACAGGCCCACCAGTTCCAGCTTGTCGTCCACCAGCTTGCGCCGTTCTTTTTCCGGACGACCCTGCATCTCCAGGCCGAAGCTGATGTTTTCGCGCACTGTCAGCCAGGGCATCAGGGCGAACTTCTGGAACACCATGGCGATGCGCTGGGTGCGCATCATTTTCAGCTCGGCGGGGGTGCAGGAAGCGATGTCGATCTGGCGCCCTTCATGCTCCACAAACAGCTTGCCGCGGCTGACGGTGTTCAAGCCGTTGATGCAGCGCAGCAAGCTCGACTTGCCCGAGCCGGACAGGCCCATCAGCACGCAGATCTCGCCTTTCTCTACATCCAGGCTGGCGTTTTCAACGCCGACGATCTGCCCGGTCTTTTTCAGGATCTCGTTGCGCGTCATGCCCTGGTCCAGCAGCTTGAGCGCCTCGCGAGGGTCCTTGGAGAAGATCACATCGACATTTTCGAATCGGATAATGCTCATGCATCACCCCCTACTTTGGCGTCGGGTTGTTTGCAGATGCGGTCGAGCATGATGGCCAGCAATACGATCGCCAGGCCCGCTTCAAAGCCCAGGGCGATGTCGGCGGTGTTCAGCGCGTTGACCACCGGTTTGCCGAGGCCGTCGGCGCCCACCAGGGCCGCGATCACCACCATCGACAACGACAGCATGATGCATTGGGTAATGCCGGCGGCGATGCTCGGCATGGCGTGGGGCAGTTCAATCCGCGAAAGCAACTGACGGCGCGAGCAGCCAAAGGCCTTGCCGGCGTCCATCAACTCTTGCGGTACATCACGGATACCCAGGTAAGTCAGACGGATAGGCGCGGCAATCGCAAACACCACCGTGGAAATCAGCCCGGGCACCACACCCAGCCCGAAGAGGGTCAGGGTAGGGATGAGGTAGACGAAGGTCGGTACGGTCTGCATCAGATCGAGCACCGGCCGCATCAGGGTGTAGAACATCGGTTTGTGCGCGGCAACAATGCCCAGCGGCACACCGATCACCACGCAGACCAGGGTGGCGAACAGCACCTGCGCCAGGGTCTCCATGGTTTCCTGCCAGTACCCCAGGTTCAGGATCAGCAGGAAGGAGGCGATGACAAAAACGGTCAGGCCCCATTTGCGTTGAATGAAATGAGCGAGCAGCGCAATCAGACCGATCAATGCCAGCGGATTGAACCAGGTCAGCGCGAACGTCACGCCGTGGATCATCGTTTCCAGGGTCGATGCGATTGCGTCGAAGTAGCTGGCCCCGTGTTGGGTCAACCATTCAACGAAGGCAGCGATGTACTGGCCTAGCGGGATTTTATGTTCAGTCAGCATGGTAGTGAATGTCCACATGCGAAGAGGAAAAACATCCCGGGCCAGCGTACCGGCCCGGGGTCAGCGGTTTACTTGGCGAGGTAAGCTTTGACGGCCTCCAGTCCTGGTTTGCCATCGACAGTGGTCACACCGGCCAGCCAGGTGTCGAGCACTTGCGGGTTCTTCTTCAGCCACGCCTTGGCGGCTGCGTCAGGCTTCATCTTGTCGTCCAGGACGTTACCCATCAGGGTGCTTTCCATGTTCAGGGTGAACGACAGGTTTTTCAGCAACTGACCCACGTTGCTGCATTCCTGGGTGTAGCCCTTGCGAACGTTGGTGTAGATGGTGGCCTGGCCGTAGTTGGGGCCGAATGAATCATCACCCCCGGTCAGGTACTTCATCTTGAAGCGGGTGTTCATCGGGTGCGGTTCCCAGCCGAGGAACACGATGGCCTGGTCGCGTTTGGTGGCGCGTTCCACCTGCGAGAGCATCCCGGCTTCGCTGGATTCGACCACTTTGAAGCCTGCGGTTTTCAGGCCGAAGGCGTCTTTGTCGATGAGGGTCTGGATGGTGCGGTTGCCGTCGTTGCCCGGCTCGATCCCGTAGATCTTGCCGCCCAGTTCATCCTTGAATTTGACGATGTCGGCGAAGTCTTTCAGGCCCTTGTTGTACAGCGCTTCCGGTACGGCCAGGGTGTACTTGGCGTTTTCCAGGTTGGCGCGCACGGTTTCCACGGTGCCGGCATCACGGTACTGCTTGATGTCGTTTTCCATGGTCGGCATCCAGTTGCCGAGGAAGATGTCCATGTTCTTGCCGTCAGCCAGGGACTTGTAGGTCACCGGAACGGAAATCATCGTGGTGCGGGGTTTGTAGCCGAGGCCCTTGAGGACTTCGCTGGTGGTGGCGGTGGTGACGGTGATGTCGGTCCAGCCGACATCGGAGAAGTTGACGGTCTGGCATTGCGCCGGTTCTGCAGCGTGAGCCAGGACTGGCAGACTCAGCATGGCGGCCAACAACAACGACGGGGAACCTTTCATGGGGGTGGACTCCTGGTGTTTTTCTGGCGGCGATCACACCGCGCTTATAGGTGTTGCGGTTGGGCGTGCGGCACAGCTCTGCCACGCAACTGTGCAAACGAGTCGAGACTGATCATGTACCAGTGAAAATCTGACGCCTACAGGGGGCGTCGTATCCAGTACAGGGATGGTCGTATCCAGTGTCGGTGACGTCGCTTACAGATTTTTTCCACGGCAAAACTGCACTTTTTACCGATCTGCACCGCAAAAAACGGCCAAAACGTCGCCTTCCACAACAGCGGCGCTGATGAGCATGGGTACGTCGGTGTGAGACGCCGTGAGCACCAGCAAAAGCTTGATGATGGCCGCATCTCGGCGGATTGCGACATGAGCGTAGCAGCTCCGTCACCAGGCGTTTTTTCACGCCTGGCCTGTGCTCATCGAGGAGTTTCACGGCAATGGCTATCAGCGTTTTCGACCTGTTCAAGATCGGCATTGGGCCTTCGAGTTCTCACACCGTCGGCCCCATGCGCGCCGCGGCGTTGTTCGTTCAAGGACTGCGTGAACGTGATGTATTGGAACAAGTGAGGCGCGTCGAAGTTCAGCTGTATGGCTCCTTGTCGGCCACCGGCATCGGGCATGGCAGCGATAACGCGGTGATCATGGGCCTGATGGGCGAGTGGCCGGACGCGATTGATCCGTCGCAAATCGGCATCCGCATCGAAACCCTGCGCGAGACCAACACGCTGCTGCTGGACGCACGTTTGCCGGTGCCTTTCATATGGGCGCGAGACATGCGTCTGATCGACGAGAACCTGCCCTTCCACCCCAATGCCATGACCCTGGTGGTGTTTGGTGATAACGGTGAGTTGCACCGCGACACCTACTACTCCGTAGGCGGTGGATTTGTAGTGGATGCAGCCCAGGCCGCCAGCGGTGTGGCAGACATGGACCGCACCGAGCTGCCCTATGACTTTTCCAGCGCGGTGGAGTTGCTCCAGCTGTGCAAGACCCACAACCTGCGGGTCGCTGAACTGATGTTGGCGAATGAAAAAACCTGGCGCTCGGAAGACGAGATCCGCAGCGGCCTGATGAAGCTTTGGCGCGCCATGCAGGATTGCGTGGAGCAGGGCCTCAAGCACGAAGGCATTCTTCCCGGCGGGCTCAATGTACGGCGGCGTGCCGCCAAGTTGCACCGCAGCTTGCAGGAGTTGGGCAAGCCGAATGTGATCGGCTCAACCTTGAGCGCGATGGAGTGGGTCAACCTGTTTGCCCTGGCGGTGAATGAAGAAAACGCCGCCGGCGGGCGCATGGTCACGGCTCCTACCAATGGCGCGGCGGGGATCATCCCGGCGGTGCTGCACTACTTTATGAAATTCAGCGAAGAGGTGACCGAGGCCAACGTGGTCGACTATTTCCTCGGCGCGGCGGCGGTGGGCATCCTGTGTAAAAAGAACGCGTCGATCTCGGGTGCCGAAGTCGGCTGCCAGGGTGAAGTCGGCTCGGCGTGCGCCATGGCGGCGGCGGGGCTGGCAGAGATCCTCGGGGCGACGCCGGAGCAGTTATGCAACGCGGCGGAGATTGGCCTGGAGCACAACCTTGGCCTGACCTGCGACCCGGTAGGCGGGCTGGTGCAGGTGCCGTGCATCGAGCGCAATGCAATTGCCGCCGTGAAGGCGATCAACGCGGCGCAGATGGCGCTGCGGGGTGATGGCCAACACTTTATCTCGCTGGACCGGGTGATCCGCACCATGCGCGATACCGGGGCGGATATGCATGACAAGTACAAGGAAACGTCGCGGGGTGGTTTGGCGGTGAGTGCCGTCGAGTGTTGATCCGGCTTTATGTGGCGAGGGAGCTTGCTGTGGCGAGGGAGCTTGCTCCCGCTGGGTTGCGCAGCAGCCCCAAAATCTTGGGAGCGCTTCGCACTCCAGCGGGAGCAAGCTCCCTCGCCACAGAAGAACAGCCTGCTCATAAAGTGAACACCCGAACCAAAAGCGCCACCTTTTAGCGCGTCGCAATTAGATAAGTAGCTCCCGAACGATTTCGCTCCATGACCATCCGTCACCCGTGCCTGTGGTGACAGACTTTTCCCACGTCGTTTCTCTCCCTTCCCACAAGTGCTACCGATCTGCTCACACACCTTGAGCCTGCGTTCTCTCGCGTCTTTTCTGGGTCATATCCCCCACTCCATGCGCGGGCTTATATAGACACGTCATGAGGTCGTTTTCAGGAGTTATTGAATGTGCATTCAACTTTAGGCATGGCATTTGCTCTATCAATACAAAGCCTCTCGCCACAGGAGTTTCCTTAAGGTGATGAGCGCAATAACAAGAGCCTCGCCTGAGGCCATCACCCGCTTTGTGTGAGGAGATACCGCGATGACGTCGTTCAACTCAGGGGCTCAACCCCAGAACCGTGCGCCTCAATCCATCGGCTTTTTGCTGCTGGACAATTTCACGCTGATTTCCCTGGCCTCCGCAGTCGAACCGCTGCGCATGGCCAACCAACTTTCCGGCCGCGAGCTGTATCGCTGGACGACGTTGAGTGTCGACGGAAACCAGGTGTGGGCCAGCGACGGTCTGCAAATCACCCCCGATGCTTCCATGCACAAAGCCCCGGCCCTGGACACTGTGATTGTCTGCGGCGGCGTGGGTATCCAGCGCACCGTGACCCGTGAACATGTGTCGTGGCTGCAAAGCCAGGCGCGCCAGTCCCGTCGCCTCGGCGCGGTGTGCACCGGCAGTTGGGCCCTGGCTTGCGCCGGCCTGCTGGACGGTTTTGATTGCAGCGTGCACTGGGAATGCCTGGCGTCGATGCAGGAAGCTTTCCCCCGCGTGGCGATGAGCACACGCCTGTTCACCCTCGACCGCAACCGCTTCACCAGTTCGGGCGGCACCGCGCCGCTGGACATGATGCTGCACCTGATCAGCCGCGACCACGGCCGTGAATTGTCGGCGGCGATCTCCGAGATGTTTGTGTACGAGCGCATCCGCAACGAACAGGATCACCAGCGTGTGCCGCTCAAGCACATGCTCGGCACCAACCAGCCGAAACTGCAGGAAATCGTCGCGCTGATGGAGGCCAACCTGGAAGAGCCGATCGACCTCGATGAGCTGGCGGTGTACGTCGCGGTTTCCCGGCGTCAGCTGGAGCGGTTGTTCCAGAAATACCTGCACTGTTCGCCGTCGCGCTACTACCTCAAGTTGCGCTTGATTCGTGCGCGGCAGTTGCTCAAGCAAACGCCGATGTCGATCATCGAAGTGGCGTCGGTGTGCGGGTTTGTCTCCACGCCGCACTTCTCCAAGTGCTATCGCGAATACTTCGGCATTCCGCCGCGGGATGAGCGCGTGGGTTCCAACACCACGCAACAGGTTGCGATGATGCCGATTCCGCAGGCGCTGGTGTTGTCACCGTTGTCCGGGCCGTTGTCGGCGTTGAGCCAGGCGCGCAATGAGTCGACGTTTGCGAGTGTAAGGCTCTAGACCGGGTCGCCTGCATCGCAGGCAAGCCAGCTCCTACATTTGACCGAGTTATTGCTCAAAACACCGATCAATGTGGGAGCCGGGCTTGCCCGCGATAGCGGTCTGTCAGGCGCCGGAGTTCTGCCGAAATTGTACCAACGCCGGCAACAGCTGCTTGTCGATCGCTTGCCTCACCGCCGGTAAAATCGTCGCGCTGCCGGTGTACATCTGCTCAACCATACCCTTGAGTGCCTTGGCCCGCGCCGCACTCAAACCGCGTACCGCGCATTCACAAGCCTGCTCGGCGGTCGCGCCGCTGGACACTTCGAAACCCAACGACCGCAGCTGGCCCAGCAGGTCATCCTGGTCAATCAAATCCGCGTGCATCATGACGTTTATCCTGGTTAGGGGAGCGGGGGATTGAGTTCGATTCTGGTAGGCCATCACCGAGTCGGCAAGGCCTGAATGCGCGAATGTCCGGGACACCTATGAACAGGTCGTTTTCGGGCCATTTATGAACGCGCGGAATGTGCACACTGGAACCCAGCAAGCAGCTTGAAGGTTTGGTCACCCTCGGGATGCACCGCTCACACAAAGCACTCTGCCCCGATCCTGTCACGGCTGGATCGGGGCTTTTTTTGGCTGGGATTTGTGGGGTTGCAACTGGCCTAATCGCAGGCAAGCCAGCTCCCACATTTGAAAGTATTCACAAATCAAAATGTGGGAGCTGGCTTGCCTGCGATGGCGGTCTACCTTTGCAACACCAATATCCGGGACAACAACTCATCCCGATCGATATAGCAGCCCTGGAAATGCCGCGCGCCGGACGCCGGGTCAAACGCATTGCGCGCATGCAGGGTGCGGCGGTTATCAAAGCACCACAGCTCGCCCGGGTTCAGGCGTTTGACCAGTCGAAAACGGTCTTCCCGGGTCATCGCTATAAACCGCCGATAGGCGCGATACAGCAACGGCATCTGCGCGGCTGGCGCTTCAAACGGACCGCGCAGAAAGTTGGCCATGCGAATCTCGGCGACCTCTCCCAAGGCATCCAGCGCGATGATCGGCGCCAGCCGGCGATAGTCGCTGTGACGGTCCTTGTTGCGAAACTCCACCGGGATCTCGCACAGCGCGCGAAAGGCTTCGGGGTCTTCATCGCGCAAGGCCCGGGCAATGGCAAAACCATCGACAAAAATACTCTCGCCACCGTCGGCGTCGTTGACCAGGCAGTGCAGGAATTGCAGCCCGGGTTGCAGCTCCCGCGTCGGCAAATCACTGTGCAGCGGCAGGTTGAATGCGGTGTAGGCGTTGCTGTCGGCATCGGCCTTGGATTGCACGTTGAACAGCACCCCGAAATTACTCTCGCGGATGAACGAAATGCGCTTGGCGATCAGCGCCAGTGAGCCGGGTTCGGTGGGCGCGCCGCGCACTTGGGTCAGGCCGCTGTCTCGCAAAGCCAGCAGCCATTGCAGCAGGGCTTTCGGGTCTTCCATCAGCGCCGCGTAGTCGAATACGGGCAGCTCGAACGTACGGTCCCACAGCAGGGATTTCGGTTTGGCAGCCCGGCGTTCGGCGCGGGATTCATCGTCGTAGGCGTGCGCCCGCAGCCACCCGGGATCGTATTGGCTGCGATGCCCACCGCTCCATTCCACTGTCAGCAAACCCTGGTCGATACGCGCACTGAGGGCCGTGAGGTTTTCGTCCACATCGACGATTTCCAGCACCTGTTCACGGGTCACGCTGTAGACGCAAACAGGGCACGGGCAGTTGTCCCGCAGCCACGGGTGATGGAATGGACTGACCCGCCCATCGGCCCATCGCACACTGAGGTGATCGCCGTGCACCTGCACGTCGGCCAGGTCACTGATCAGCGGGTAAGTACGGAAGTCGGCAACAGCGGCGGCGGTTTGCATGGCGATTCCTTATTTTTGGGGTGGCAGTCCAATCACGCGGCCGAGCAGGGCGGGCTTCGGCAGGTCGGTTTGTTCGGCGCTGATGCTTGCAAGTTTGCCCAGCACCGCGTCACTGAATGGCGCCGAGTGCGGGCCGGCGAGGTCGACGTGGAGCAGCATTTGCTCGTTGCCGGCCAACTCCTTCTCGTCGCCCACCCGATGCAGGCTGTGATAGAGGTGCAGGCGCTTGCGGTCGTGGGCGATGAGCTGGGTGTGCACCTCGACGTCGGCGCCCAGCTTCACTTCGTGCAGGTAGTTGAGGTGCAGTTCCAGGGTGAACAGCGAGTGGCCGCTGGCTTCGCGGTTTTCGCTGTCCAGGCCCAGGGTGTCCATCAGCGCATCGGTGGCGTAGCTGAAGATCAGCAGGTAGAACGCATCGCGCAGGTGGCCGTTGTAGTCGACCCACTCGGGGAGGACTTTGGTGGTGTAGGTGGTGAGTGCGGGCATGTCATGGGTTCCGGGTATGTACTCGGTCAAATGTGGGAGCTGGCTTGCCTGCGATGACGGTGCAAGATTCGCCACCGCCATCGCAGGCAAGCCAGCTCCCACAGGAAATCAACAGCCGTTATTCGGCGAAGGTCATGCCGTGTTTTTCCTTGGTCGTCTTCACCGCCTCCAGCACCGCCAGCAGGCAATCATCACGATAGCGCTCCAGCGCCGAAATGCTGTGTTTGCCCAACTGATCGCTGGTGCCGTCCACCACGTCGTCGATCAACTTGTCGGTCAATTCCGGGGCCGGCAAATAGGTCCACGGCAACTGCAAGGCCGGGCCGAACTGCGCCATGAAGTGCCGCATGCCGGCATCGCCGCCTGCCAGGGTGTACGTCAGGAATGTGCCCATGAATGACCAGCGCAAACCGGCGCCAAAGCGAATCGCATCGTCGATCTCGCCGGTGGTTGCCACCCCGTCGTTAACCAGGTGCAACGCCTCACGCCACAAGGCTTCCAGCAAACGATCGGCGATAAAACCGGGCACCTCTTTGCGCACGTGCAAAGGGCGCATGCCGAGGGATTCGTACACCTTGATCGCCGCCTGAATGGCTTCGGGTGCAGTGTTTTTACCGCCTACCACTTCCACCAGCGGCAACAGGTAAACCGGGTTGAACGGGTGACCCACCACGCAGCGTTCCGGGTGCGTGGAGCCTTCATAAAACTCACTCGGCAACAGCCCCGACGTACTCGAACCAATCAACGCATTCGGCTTGGCCGCCGCGCTGATCTTGCTGTGCAATTCCAGCTTCAATTCCAGGCGTTCCGGAGCGCTTTCCTGGATGAAGTCGGCGTCTTTCACGCACTCTTCAATTGTGGCCACAAAGCGCAGACGGTCTTGCGATGCGCCGGGTGCCAGGCCTTGTTTTTCCAGGGCGCCCCAGGCATTGGCGACACGTTTGCGCAGGGCCGCTTCGGCGCCGGGCGCCGGGTCCCAGGCCACCACATCCAGGCCGTGGGCCAGGGCGCGGGACACCCAGCCGCTGCCGATAACACCGCTGCCCAGCGCTGCGAAGGTTTTGATTTCAGTGATAAAGCTCATGGCAAATTCCTAAAGAGTTCGGTGATCAATGTGGGAGCTGGCTTGCCTGCGATAGCGGTGTGTCAGCAGCTGTATTCGGTGCAGGTGTACCGCAATCGCGGGCAAGCCCGGCTCCCACAAGGTTCGGTGCTGTTCGGAACAGTCAGCCGCGCTTGGTCAAACCCATCTTGATCCGGCCTTCGGCAGGGGTCATGACCCGTGCACCCAGGCGGCTGAGGATTTCGCTGGCGCGTTCCACCAGTTGGCCGTTGGTGGCCAGTACGCCCTTGTCCAGCCACAGGTTGTCTTCCAGGCCGACCCGCACGTTGCCGCCCAGCAGCACCGCTTGCGCCGCCATTGGCATCTGCATGCGCCCAATCCCGAAGCCGGCCCACACCGCGTCAGTCGGCAGGTTGTCGACCATGGCCTTCATGGTAGTGGTGTCGGCCGGCGCGCCCCATGGGATGCCCAGGCACAGCTGGAACAGCGGGTTGTCGAGCAACCCTTCCTTGATCATCTGCTTGGCGAACCACAGGTGACCGGTGTCGAAAATTTCCAGCTCGGCTTTTACGCCCAGCTCTTGAATACGCTTGGCGCCCGCCCGCAGTTGCGCCGGGGTGGAGACGTAAATGGTGTCGCCATCACCGAAGTTCAGGGTGCCGCAATCGAGGGTGCAGATTTCCGGCAACAGTTCTTCCACATGGGCCAGGCGGGTCAACGGGCCGACCAGGTCGGTGTTGGGGCCGAACTCCATGGGGTTCTCGCCGCCACCGATTTCCAGGTCGCCACCCATGCCGGCGGTGAGGTTGACGATGATGTCGACGTCCGCCTCGCGGATGCGCTCCATCACTTCGCGGTACAGCGCCACGTCGCGGCTGAACTTGCCGGTTTCGGGGTCGCGTACGTGGCAATGCACCACGGTGGCACCGGCCTTGGCTGCTTCCACCGCAGCGGCAGCGATTTGTTTGGGAGTGACCGGCACGTGAGGGCTTCTGGCGGTCGTGTCGCCAGCACCGGTGAGTGCGCAGGTGATGATGACGTCGTGGTTCATGAGGCAGGTTCCTTACAGGCGTGGTGATGCCGTTCGCAGCCGGGAGCGGCTGCGAAACGGTGATTCAGAAAAGGTTATTTGCTGGTCAATTGCAGGTTGGCGGCGGCCGGTTTGCCGTCAAAGGTGGTCACGCCTTCCAGCCAGCGCTGCTGGTCTTGCGGGTGATCCTTGAGCCATTGCTTGGCCGATTCGAGAGCGTCCTTGTGATCCAGCAGCGGCTGCATCATTCGGCTCTCGTCGGCGGCGGTGAAGGTCAGGTTGCTCAGCAACTTGTGCACGTTGGGGCATTGCTCGGCGTAGGTCGGCGAAGTGACCGACCACACGGTGGCCATGCCTTCGTTCGGGCCCAGGGCATCATCGCTGCCGGTGAGGTAAGTCATGGCCACGTTGACGTTCATCGGGTGCGGCGCCCAGCCGAAAAACACCACGGCTTCCTTGCGGCGCACGGCGCGGTCGACGGCGGCGAGCATGCCGGCCTCGCTGGATTCCACCAGCTGGAATTTGCCGAGGCCAAATTGATTCTTGGCGATCATCGCCTTGATCTGGGTGTTGGCTCCCGAGCCCGGTTCGATGCCGTAGATCTTGCCACCCAGTTCCTTTTCAAACCTGGCGATGTCGGCGAAGGTTTTCAGGCCCTTGTCAGCCAGGTAAGTTGGCACCGCCAAGGTCGCGCGGGCGTCTTCCAGCGACGGCTTGTCGAGCACCTTGACCTGCTTGGCGTCGACAAACGGGGTGATGGTCTGGGTCATCAGCGGGTTCCAGTAGCCCAGGAACAGGTCCAGGCGCTGGTCGCGAATCCCGGCAAAGATGATTTGCTGGGAGGCGCTGGTTTGTTTGGTCTTGTAGCCGAGGCCGTCGAGCAACACTTGGGTCATGGCGCTGGTGGCGATTACGTCGGTCCAGTTCACCACGCCCATGCGCACGTTCTGGCAAGAAGCCGCATCGGCTGCCATGACGTTGGTGCTCAAAATGGCGCTGGCGCTGAGTGCGAGCACGCAGCGGCTGATCAGTCGGTTCATGGTGGTTCCCTCGGCAGGTTGTTATTGTGGGTTCCGGCGTCTTTGTGCGCCGTGCAGCCAAGTTACGCAGCTTCAGAGGCGACAAAACGCACGGCGGCGACCAGCTCTTGCACTGCAGCGACCTGCCCCCTTGAATGACCGATTGAACTGGCGTATCACAGTGACCACGCTGTCCGTCCTACGAGAGCGCTCCATGTCCCAGGATTTCTACTTTCTGCTGATGCCGGGTTTCTCCGCCATCGGCTTTATCTCCGCGATCGAACCGCTGCGGGTTGCCAATCGCTTTCGTGGCGAACTGTACCGCTGGCACGTCTTGAGCGCCGACGGCGGCGCGGTGCTGGCGAGCAACGGCATGTCGGTCAACGCCGACGCCGCCCTGGAGCCATTGAAGAAGGGCGCGACCCTATTGGTGGTGGCCGGCTTCGAACCGCTGAAGTTCGCCACGCCGGCCCTGGAACACTGGCTGCGACGCCTTGACCACGATGGGGTGACCCTGGGCGCCATCGACACCGGCGCCTGCGTGCTCGCCGAAGCGGGCCTGCTCGACGGCCACCGCCTGACCCTGCACTGGGAAGCCATCGACGCCTTCAAGGAATCTTATCCACAGCTGACGGTGACCCAGGAGCTGTTCGAGATCGATCGCCGGCGCATCACCTCGGCGGGCGGCACCGCGTCCATCGACCTGATGCTCGACCTGATCAGCCAGGCCCATGGGCCGGAGTTGGCGATCCAGGTGTCCGAACAGTTTGTGCTCGGCCGCATCCGCCCGCGCAAAGACCACCAACGCATGCAGATCGCCACGCGCTACGGCATCAACAACAAGAAGCTGGTGCAGGTGATTGGCGAGATGGAGCAGCACACCGAACCGCCGCTGAGCACACTGGCGCTGGCGGAGACGATCAAGGTGACGCGGCGGCAATTGGAGCGGCTGTTTCGGCTGCACCTGAACGACACGCCGAGCAATTTCTACCTGGGCTTGCGGCTGGAGAAGGCGCGGCAATTGTTGCGCCAGAGCGACATGAGTGTGCTGGAGGTGAGCATCGCCTGCGGGTTTGAGTCGCCGTCGTATTTCACCCGCAGTTACCGGGCGAGGTTTGCCAAGTGCCCGAGGGAGGATCGGCGACGGGAAGCGGTGTGAGCACCGCTCTCGAGAACAATGCAGATCAAATGTGGGAGCAGGCTTGCTCGCGAATACGGTGTGTCAGTCGACACTTGTATGACTGATACACCGCATTCGCGAGCAAGCCCGCTCCCACAGGGGATGTGTGGTGTGGCTTATTTCTTCATCAGTGCCGAGCATGCAGCCTTGTAAGCCTCATGCTGATACTTGTTCAGCGTCGCCGGCAGGGCAAAGTCGTGTTTCTTGCTCTGCGCGTTGATGGTCTGTGGGGACAACAGCGTCACCTCAACACCGTCCAGCAACTGAAACACACCTTCAATCTTGAACGTGGTCGGGCCACCGGCGAATTCGCCTTTCTTGCTGCGCTTCTTGATCGCGATCCGCGTGATCGCGTTTTCCCGCACAAACGCACTCACCTGAGCAGCGAAGGCCTTGACGTTGGACGCCTCATCATCGTCTTCAAGGGCTATTTTCTTGGTGGCCAGGGCAACGTGGCTCAGTGCCTGGCCGTCCAGCGAGGCGACGGCGATGATGGCTTCACTGCCTTTGATTTCGATGCCGCAGATAGTCATGGGGGCGCCTTGGAAAAGTGGAGAGGGCCCGAATGGTATCAGGCCCGAGCCGGTTGGCGCGCTCCGGCCATCAGGCTCAGGCACGCGGCCCCCAGGGCCAATGCAGTCACCAGTGCACCCACCAGCGGCGTGATTTCCAGGCTGCCCTTGGCGATCACCACACCACCCAGTGCCGCGCCCAAGGCCACGCCCAGGTGCATCGCCGAGGTGTTGATCCCCACATTGGCCTCACCCGATTCGGGTGCGGTGTGCAGCAAATAGTTCTGCACCACCGGCGAGATGGTCCAGCTCAACGCCATCCACAACGCGTACAGCGCCAGGAAACTCGCCAGCGAACCGGTGGCCCATGGCAGCAACGCCATGACCAGGGTGAACAGCGCCGGGATCAACACCAGCGCGCGCTTGAACCCCAGCCGGTCCGACAGCCAGCCGCCGCAATAACCACCGCTGATGGCCGCGATGCCGAAGAACACATAGAGATAACTCAAGGAAGCGCCATGGATGCCCATGGTCTGTTGCACATAAGGCGCCAGGTAGGCGAACAGCACAAAATGCCCGGTCAACAGCAAGATCGACACCAGTTGCGCCAACAGCAGCTTGGGAATCACCAGTTGCCTGCAGTAATCACGCAACGAGGTGGGCGGGCGGCTGGCAAACGTCGGCAGGCTCAAGCGCAACAGGGCGGCGATCACCACCGCCAGCAGTGCCAGCAGCAGGAACGGCGCACGCCAACTGAGCGACTCGCTTACGGCAATCCCCAGCGGAATCCCAAGCACCAGCGAACCGCTGATGCCCATGAACACAATGCCGATCGCCCGCCCACGCAAGCGGGCGTCCACCAGCGATGCCGAGAGGGTCGACGCCAGCACCACTACCAACGCACAACTGGCCGCGCTGATGATGCGACAGACCAGTAGCATCCAGTAATTCACCGCCAGCCCGGAGCCCAGGTTGCCCACCGCAAAGGTCAGCAACGCGGCAATCAGCAGGGAGCGCCGTTCAATGCGCGACGTCAGCGACAGCAGGGGCGCGGCGCACAGGGCAAAGGTCAGGGAAAACACCGCCGTCAGCTGCCCGGCAGCACTCAGGGTGACGTCCAGTTCCCGGGACAACAGCGGCAGAATCCCGCCCACCAGGTTTTCATCGATACCAGCGACGAAGGCGGCGAGGGCGAGGAGGTAGATGCGTGGGTTCATGGGGCGGCATTGGTAGAAATGGGCGCTGATCATGGCGGGCAATGTGATTGACTGGCAAGTCAACAAAATTGCTCGAGGCCGGACCGGAATTTAAAGATGCACAAAAATATTTAATAATAAGGGATAAAATGTTGTCCGTTATGATGATTATTTTGTGATTATAGATAATCTGTTATCCATTACAGTTTCATTATTTTTATCGTTGCTACACTTGCTCACACTCCACCGGAAGTCGAACCATGGCCCTTACTCATATCCTCTACGCCCCCGGTGAGATCGCCCTGCTGATCGCCGGCAACGCCAAAGCGCTTCGGTTGAGTAAAAACCTTTCTCGACGGGCACTGGCGACCAAATCCGGGGTGCCCGAGTCCACGATCAAGCGTTTCGAGACAACCGGTAAGGTTTCCCTGGATGCGCTGTTATTGATTGCAATGAGCCTGGGCGTCGGCGAGCAACTGGCCCAGTTGTTCAGCGCGCCAGCACCGGCCAGCCTTCAAGAACTGAAAAATCACACCAGGCTTCGAGGTCGTCAATGAAACCGGTCACTGCGCTCCACGTCATGTTGCAAGGTTCCCGGGTGGGTGAGTTGGTCGATATCCCCCGTAAAGGCCTGTATTTCGCCTATGACCCGAGCTGGCTGTTGAAGGGGTTCAATCTGGCGCCCCTGCACATGGAGTTTTCATCAAGGCCTCAGCTGGCTGCGGATACCACGCTGTTCAATGGGCTGCAGGGTGCTTTCAGCGACTCCCTGCCCGATGGTTGGGGGTTACTGCTGATGGATCGTTTCTTTCGCCGCTCAATGGCGATTGAGCGGCATGCGTTGGGACCTTTGGACCGATTGGCCTACATGGGCGACCGGAGCATGGGGGCATTGGAATACGTGCCTATGTTCGAAAAGGATCCCGATCAGGCGGCCCTGGATCTGGCCTCTCTCTACCAGGCCTCCCAGGACGTTCTGTCGGGTGAGACCTGTGAAGTGATTGAATCATTGCGTTTCGCCGGTGGTTCGCCCGGCGGTGCCCGTCCCAAGGCGGTCATCGGGCTGTCGCCTGACAAGTCCCGGGCCATTTCTTCATTTGGTGAGATGCCGAATGGATACGAACACTGGCTGATCAAATTCCGCAGCCAGGACGAGCATCGCGACAGCGGCGCGATCGAGCAGGTTTACGCAATCACGGCTCGCAGTGCCGGCGTCGAAATTTCCGCCTCGGACGTGTTAGAGGTCTCGACACCGACGGGCATTGAGCGTTTCTTTGTCACTCGCCGTTTTGACCGTGACGGCGCCATCCGCCGGCACATGCTGACAGCCGCTGCGATTCTGTACGCAGACTTCCGCATGCCCAGCCTGGATTACGGCGACCTGTTGCGCCTCACATTCGCGATTACCCAGGATGCCAGCCAGGTGCAGAAAATGGCGCGGCTGATGGTGTTCAACGCGCTTGCCCACAACCGGGACGATCACGCCAAAAACTTCTCGTTCTTTGGCTCAGCCAATGGCTGGCACATGGCGCCGGCGTACGACCTGACATTTTCCAGCACCAGTGGTCGCGGCAACGAGCACACCACGGCGTTTGCGGGCGCCGGCCACCCGACACGCAAGGTGATCATCGAAGTCTGCAAGCCATTCAGCTTTCTGGAGCCTGAGCTTTACATCGAGCAGACCCTGGACGCGTTATCGCAATGGAATCAGCACTGTGCCGACTTCGAGGTTGATAAGGTCCAGCGGGAAAAAGTGCTGCTGACGCTTAACTCGGTATGGAAAGACTTCTAACGCTTATTCCTGCCCGATCGACTCCAAAAACTCCGACCGCTCATCACTCATCCGCGCCAGGCAGTCATTCTGTTGGATCGCGTACTCCTTGCTGCCCGCCACCGCCGGGAACGTATCCACGGCGCAATCCGCGTCACGTAACTTTTCCCACTTCTGCTGGGCATCCTTCAGACGAGCGGTAATGTCCGCCAGCTGCGTCTTGTTGCTGCCATAGGTCGAACCCATGCGTTCCAGCAGCCCCTGGTAGTTATCCTTGAGCAGTTGCTCGGCGGTGGTTTTGTTGTAGGTGGCGCATTCCAGGGTTTGTTTGTCGTTCTCGATGCCATCGCAAGGCGTGTTGTCGGTGTCTTCAGCCGCGTGCACGCCGGTTGCGATGAGTGCCAAAGCCAGGAAAATCGATTTCATTGCGCCGTCTCATATCAGTTGATGAGCAAATTCTGGCTCAAGCGTAAGACAAAGAACAGATACCCGTCGGAGATGTCATGTTGGCCTTTGTCGCGGATTGACGCTTTCGGCAATTCCCTTGTCGTTTTTGCACCCGGCTCCTTCTGCCCCGGGGCATATGCTGGCCCCAAAGCGCCGGCAGACGATTCGGCGCATGAATCGCCAATAAGGGGACGCCTGATGAGCCCAGCCGAATTGCACGCCGACAGCATCGTTATCGACGGGCTGATCATTGCCAAGTGGAACCGCGACCTGTTCGAAGACATGCGCAAGGGTGGCCTTACCGCTGCCAACTGCACCGTGTCGGTATGGGAAGGGTTCCAGGCCACCATTAACAACATCGTGGCCAGCCAGACCCTGATCCGCGAGAACAGCGACCTGGTGATCCCGGTGAAAACCACCGCCGATATCCGTCGCGCCAAGGAGCAGGGCAAGACCGGCATCATTTTCGGCTTCCAGAACGCCCATGCGTTTGAAGACCAGCTCGGCTACGTCGAGATCTTCAAGCAGCTCGGGGTTGGCGTGGTGCAGATGTGCTACAACACCCAGAACCTGGTGGGCACCGGCTGCTACGAGCGCGATGGTGGCCTGTCGGGCTTCGGTCGCGAGATCGTCGCCGAGATGAACCGCGTCGGCATCATGTGCGACCTGTCCCACGTGGGCTCCAAGACCTCCGAAGAAGTCATCCTCGAATCGAAAAAGCCGGTGTGCTACTCCCACTGCCTGCCGTCGGGCCTCAAAGAGCACCCGCGCAACAAGTCCGATGAAGAACTGAAGTTCATCGCCGACCACGGTGGTTTTGTCGGCGTGACCATGTTCGCGCCGTTCCTGGCCAAGGGCATCGATTCGACCATCGACGACTACGCCGAAGCCATCGAATACACCATGAACATCGTGGGCGAAGACGCCATCGGCATCGGCACCGACTTCACCCAGGGCCATGGCCAGGATTTCTTTGAAATGCTGACCCACGACAAGGGCTACGCCCGCCGCCTGACCAGCTTCGGCAAGATCATCAACCCGCTGGGCATCCGCACCGTGGGCGAGTTCCCCAACCTCACCGAGACCCTGCTCAAGCGCGGCCATCCTGAGCGCGTGGTGCGCAAGATCATGGGCGAAAACTGGGTCAACGTCCTGAAGGACGTCTGGGGCGAATAAGCCACCGCATCCTCTGAATCCTTTCCCGCTGCCGTCCGCGCAGCGGGCAATAAACCGAATTGTTTGGAGTTAAGTTTCCATGGCCAAGATCGCCCCTCAATTGCCTATCGAAGTCGACAGCGAAACCGGTGTCTGGACCTCCGACGCCCTGCCGATGCTGTACGTGCCGCGCCATTTCTTCGTCAACAACCACATGGGTATCGAAGAAGTCCTGGGGGCCGACGCCTACGCCGAAATCCTCTACAAGGCCGGCTATAAATCCGCCTGGCACTGGTGTGAAAAAGAAGCTGAATGCCACGGCCTGGAAGGCGTCGCGGTGTTCGAGCACTACATGAAGCGCCTGTCGCAACGCGGCTGGGGCCTGTTCAAGATCCAGGACATCGACCTCGACAAAGGCACCGCCAGCGTCAAGCTCGAACACTCTGCATTCGTCTACGTGTACGGCAAGGTCGGGCGCAAGGTCGACTATATGTTCACCGGCTGGTTTGCCGGCGCGATGGATCAGATCCTCGAAGCCCGCGGCAGCAAGGTCCGCACCGTTGCGGAACAGGTCTACGGCGGCTCCGAAGAGGGCCACGACGACGGCCTGTTCACCGTCAAGCCGTTGTAAGTCGAGGACCCTGCCATGGCTTTCGAAGCAATGTTTGCGCCGATCCAGATCGGCAAACTGACCATCCGCAACCGCGTGCTCAGTACCGCCCACGCCGAGGTGTATGCCACCGACGGCGGCATGACCACCGACCGCTATGTGAAGTACTACGAAGAGAAAGCCAAGGGCGGGATCGGCCTGGCGATCTGCGGCGGTTCTTCCAGTGTGGCCATCGACAGCCCCCAAGGCTGGTGGAAATCGGTGAACCTGGCGGATGACCGGATCATCCCGCACTTCCAGAACCTGGCCGATGCCATGCACAAGCATGGCGCCAAGATCATGATCCAGATTACCCACATGGGCCGTCGTTCGCGCTGGGATGGCGAGCATTGGCCCACGTTGCTGTCGCCGTCGGGCATCCGCGAGCCGGTGCACCGTGCGACCTGCAAAACCATCGAGCCGGAAGAAATCTGGCGGGTGATCGGCAACTACGCCACTGCGGCGGCGCGCGCCAAGGCCGGTGGCCTGGACGGTGTGGAACTGTCGGCGGTGCACCAGCACATGATCGACCAGTTCTGGAGCCCGCGAGTCAACAAGCGTACCGACGAATGGGGCGGCAGCTTCGAAAACCGCATGCGTTTCGGCCTTGAAGTATTGAAGGCGGTACGCAAGGAAGTCGGCCCGGATTTCTGCGTGGGCATCCGTTTGTGCGGCGATGAATTCCACCCGGACGGCTTGTCCCACGAGGACATGAAACAGATCGCCAAGTACTACGACGACACCGGCATGCTGGACTTTATCGGCGTGGTCGGCTCGGGCTGTGATACCCACAACACCCTGGCCAACGTTATCCCGAACATGAGTTATCCACCGGAGCCCTTCCTGCATTTGGCGGCCGGGATCAAGGAAGTGGTCAAGGCCCCGGTGCTGCACGCGCAGAACATCAAGGACCCGAACCAGGCGACCCGTATTCTGGAAGGCGGCTACGTGGACATGGTCGGCATGACCCGCGCCCACATCGCCGACCCGCACCTGATCGCCAAGATCAAGATGGGCCAGATCGACCAGATCAAACAGTGCGTCGGCGCCAACTACTGCATCGACCGGCAGTACCAGGGCCTGGACGTGCTGTGCATCCAGAACGCCGCCACCTCCCGTGAATACATGGGCGTGCCGCACATCATCGAGAAATCCACCGGGCCAAAACGCAAAGTCGTGGTGGTGGGTGCCGGCCCTGCCGGGATGGAAGCGGCACGGGTGGCCGCCGAACGGGGCCACGACGTGACGCTGTTCGAGAAGAAAGAATTTATCGGCGGGCAAATCACCACCGCTTCCAAGGCGCCGCAACGCGACCAGATTGCCGGGATCACCCGCTGGTTCCAGCTGGAACTGGCACGCCTGAACGTCGACCTGCGTCTGGGCGTGGCGGCGGACGCGGCGACCATTCTGGACCTGCGTCCGGACGTGGTGGTGCTGGCGGTGGGCGGTCATCCGTTCCTGGAGCAGAACGAACACTGGGGCGCGGCGGAAGGCCTGGTGGTCAGCAGCTGGGACGTGCTCGACGGCAAGGTGCTACCTGGCAAGAACGTGCTGGTGTACGACACCATTTGCGAGTTCACCGGCATGTCGGTGGCGGACTTCCTCGCGGACAAGGGCAGCCAGGTCGAGATCGTCACCGACGACATCAAGCCGGGCGTGGCTATCGGCGGTACGTCGTTCCCGACGTACTACCGCAGCATGTACCCCAAGGAAGTGATCATGACCGGCGACATGATGCTGGAAAAAGTCTACCGCGAGGGCGACAAGCTGGTGGCGGTGCTGGAGAACGAATACACCGGGGCCAAAGAGGAACGGGTGGTCGATCAAGTGGTGGTCGAGAACGGCGTGCGTCCGGATGAAGAGATCTATTACGGGCTCAAGGAAGGCTCGCGCAACAAGGGCCAGATGGACATCGAAGCCCTGTTCGCGATCAAGCCGCAACCGTGCCTGAGCGAGCCGGGCGAGGGGTACTTGCTGTTCCGCATTGGTGACTGTGTGGCCCAGCGTAATACCCACGCCGCCATCTACGACGCCCTGCGCCTGTGCAAGGATTTCTGACGAGGTGTACTCGGTCAAATGTGGGAGCGGGCTTGCTCGCGAAAGCGGTGTGTCAGCCACTGGATGCATCGACTGACACGCTGCCTTCGCGAGCAAGCCCGCTCCCACATTTCGGGCCAGTTTCACAGTAGACCTGTGTGGTCTTCGGGAGCTTCACCATGTTGAACACCCTTCTTCCCATCCTGCTCTTTGCTGCCTTGGGCCTTGCGGTCCTCGGCGCCCTGCGCCGGGTGAACATGTGGCGCCGCGGCCGGTCCTCCAAGGTCGACTTGCTCGGCGGCCTTTTGGCCATGCCCAAACGCTACATGGTCGACTTGCACCACGTGGTGGCCCGCGACAAGTACATCGCCAACACCCACGTCGCCACCGCCCTGGGCTTTGTGCTCTCGGCGCTGCTGGCGATCCTGGTGCACGGTTTCGGCCTGCATAACCGCATCCTCGGCTACGCCTTGCTGCTGGCCTCGGTATTGATGTTTGTCGGCGCCACCTTCGTCTACCTGCGTCGTCGCAACCCGCCTGCGCGCCTGTCGAAAGGCCCGTGGATGCGCCTGCCGAAAAGCCTGATGGCGTTCTCGGTGAGCTTCTTCCTGGTGACCTTGCCGGTGGCCGGGATTCTGCCTGCCGACTTCGGCGGCTGGCTGCTCGCCGCCTTGCTCAGCCTGGGCGTGCTGTGGGGCGTGTCCGAAATGTTCTTCGGCATGACCTGGGGCGGCCCGATGAAGCATGCCTTCGCGGGTGCCTTGCACCTGGCCTGGCACCGCCGCGCCGAACGCTTCGGTGGTGGCCGTTCCACCGGTTTGAAACCCCTGAACCTCGCCGATAAAACCGCGCCCCTCGGCGTGGAAAAGCCGGTGGATTTCACCTGGAACCAACTGCTCGGCTTCGACGCCTGCGTGCAGTGCGGCAAGTGCGAAGCCGCGTGCCCGGCGTTCGCTGCCGGCCAGCCGCTGAACCCGAAAAAACTGATTCAGGACATGGTCGTCGGCCTGGCCGGTGGCACCGATGCCAAGTTCGCCGGCAGCCCCTATCCGGGCAAAGCCATTGGCGAACATGCCGGTAACCCGCACCAGCCGATCGTCAACGGCCTGGTGGACGCCGAAACCCTGTGGTCGTGCACCACTTGCCGCGCTTGCGTGGAAGAGTGCCCGATGATGATCGAGCATGTGGACGCCATCGTCGACATGCGCCGCTACCTCACCCTGGAAAAAGGCGCCACCCCGAACAAGGGTGCCGAAGTCCTGGAAAACCTGATCGCCACCGACAACCCGGGTGGTTTTGCGCCGGGTGGGCGGATGAACTGGGCGGCGGACTTGAACCTGCCATTGCTCAGCGACAGGAAAACCGTCGACGTAGTGTTCTGGGTCGGCGACGGCGCCTTCGACATGCGTAACCAGCGTACCCTGCGCTCGTTCGTCAAAGTGCTGAAGGCGGCCAAGGTCGACTTTGCGGTGCTGGGCCTTGAAGAGCGCGACAGCGGCGACGTGGCCCGGCGCCTGGGTGACGAAGCCACCTTCCAGCTGCTGGCCGCCCGCAATATCCAGACCCTGGCCAAGTACAGCTTCAAGCGCATCGTCACCTGCGACCCCCACAGTTTCCACGTGCTGAAAAACGAGTACGGCGCCTTCGACGGCAACTACTTCGTGCAGCACCACAGCACCTACATGGCCGAGCTGATCGACGCCGGCGCCCTGAACCTGGGCCAGCACAAAGGCAGCAGTGTGACCTATCACGACCCGTGCTACCTGGGCCGCTACAACGGCGAATACGAAGCGCCGCGCCACGTGCTGCGGGCGCTGGGGATCGAGGTCAGGGAGATGCAACGTTCCGGCTTCCGCTCGCGCTGCTGCGGCGGCGGTGGCGGGGCGCCGATCACCGACATTCCCGGCAAGCAACGGATTCCCGACATGCGCATGGAAGACATCCGCGAGACCGGCGCCGAACTGGTGGCCGTGGGTTGCCCACAGTGCACGGCGATGCTTGAAGGTGTGGTCGAGCCGCGTCCGCTGATCAAGGACATCGCCGAGTTGGTGGCCGACGCCTTGCTCGAAGACGCAGCCCCGGCCAAGACCCCGAAACGCGAACCTGCGCAGGTGCATATATGAGCGACATTATCCGCCGCGACCCACGGGCCGAATGGATCGCCCGCAACCGCCTGCACCCGCTGCACGCGGCGATGCAGCCGGTGCAACAGAGCTGGATGGGACCGAACGGTGTCATCCGCAAAAATGTGCATGGTGTCGGTTTTATCGGCCCCAACGGCATCAAGCGTATCGACCGCAGCGGCGCCCAGCAGGGTGGCGCGGCCAAGCGTTCTGCTGCAGTGGAAGTGCAGTTGCCGTTGCATCAGGTGGCAGCGCCGGCGTTCTACATCAACGTGGTGCCGGACATGGTCGGCGGCCGCCTGAGCAGCCACGACCGCGACCTGCTGGGCCTGGCCCGGCAGTTGGCCGGCAACGACGGTGCCGTGCTGGCCGTGGTATTCGGCGAGCACAAGGAAAACGCCTTTGCCACTGCCGGTGTGGATCGGCTGTTGGTGCTGGACGGCCACGAGTTCGACGGTTATTCACCGGAGCAACGGGTGCATGGCCTGCGGGCTGTGGATAACCAGTTCAACCCGCGCCACTGGCTGCTGCCGGACAGCCGCAGCGGTGGCGGCGAATTGGGTCGGCGCTTTGCCGCCAGCCTCAAGGAACGCCCGGCCACGCGGGTCTGGCAGATCAAGGGCCAGGAATGTATTGGCCGCGCAGGTGCTGGCCAGCAGGATTTGGCCCGGCCACTGCCACGAATGATCCTGGCCGCGGCGGAGTGCGCGGAGCCCGTCAGTGAAACCCGTCATGAAGCGCTGGCGGTGGAGTTATCCACAAGCCTGGCGCGCAGCTTGCCGCGCATCGAAGATTTGGGCGCGGTGGCCGTGGACCCGGCGGCGATTCCCATGGCCGAAGCGGAGTTTATTTTCTCCGGCGGCAACGGGGTCAAGGACTGGGCACTGTTCCACCAGACTGCCGCCGCGTTGGGCGCAACAGAAGGCGCCTCGCGGGTGGCGGTGGACGATGGCTTTATGGCGCGTGATCGGCAGGTCGGTGCCAGCGGCACCTGGGTCACCGCACGGGTCTATGTGGCGGTGGGGATTTCCGGGGCGATCCAGCACCTGCAAGGCATTGGTGCCTGCGACAAGGTGGTGGCGATCAACCTCGACCCGGGCTGCGACATGATCAAGCGTGCCGACCTGTCGGTGATCGGCGAAAGCGCCGCGATTCTGCAAGCCTTGATCGTTGCGGTCGAGGCCTACCGCAATGGCGCCAAGCGCGATGCGGCTTAAGGAAATGGCCATGACGACGAACGTAATCAGCCTGGTGTCCATCGGCGCCCACCCGACTTCCGGCCGGCCTCGCCGTGCCGAGCAAGATGCCCGTGCGGTGGAACTGGGCCTGCAACTGGCTGGGGATAACCTGCAAGTGCTGCACGCCGGCGACATCGCCGAACCGACCCTGCGTGCTTACCTGGGCATGGGTTTGCCGCAGTTGCATGTGCTTGAACAACCGGCCGGGACGGATGCCTTGCCGGCGCTCAGTGACTATCTGCGGGACGCGGGCGCCCACGTGGTACTCACCGGCAGCCAGGCGGAAACCGGCGAGGGCTCGGGGATGTTGCCGTTCCTGCTGGCCGAACAGTTGGGCTGGCCGCTGATTGTCGGCCTGGCCCAGGTGGAATCCATCGACGGCGGCGTGGCCCATGTACTCCAGGCGCTGCCACGTGGCCAGCGGCGGCGCTTGAAGGTGCGCTTGCCGTTCCTGGCCACGGTGGATAACGCGGCGCCCAAGCCCCGGCAAAGCGCCTACGGGCCGGCTCAGCGCGGCGTGCTGGAAGCCCATGACGTCGAGGTGTTGGAGGATGAGTTATTCACAGGCGCTGTGTTGCAGCCGGCCAGACCACGGCCCAAGCGCCTCAAGGTGATCAAGGCCAAGAGTGGTGCCGACCGTATGAAAGCGGCCACGGCCAAGGCCAGCGGCGGTGGCGGGCAGGTGCTCAAGGGTGTCAGTCCGCAAGACGGTGCCCAGGCCATTCTCAAGTTGCTCATAGAAGAAGGCGTCGTTCGCTGACCTTATCCAGGGATTGTGGCTTTACCCACAATCCCTGTTAACCCGCCTGTGGATAACCTGTTCGCGGCTGTCCACACCCCATGCAAATCAAGCCCTCCAGCCCGTTGTACGAAAAATAGCCAACCTAACTGACGGTTTTTCCTTGGGTTTTTCTGTGGATAAGGAAAATGCCCGGCGCACACTTGCCCCCAAAGTCTGTTGGTGCTTCTGTGGATAAGATGTTCGCTATCCGCTGTAGGCCATGTAAAGCGTGGCTTTCAGTGGTCTGATCAAAATATGATCAATATCGGCTTTTCGGCGGGTTTTCCGTCTCGAGGCCGCGATTTCACTCAGTCACAGGTGGTTTTCCACAGGCAGGCCAAAGTTGCCCCCAAAGTCTGTTGGCGCTTCTGTGGATAAGGTGTTTGCGTTCCTCTGTAGCCCATACGGAACGGGGGTTTCAGGCTTTAGATCAAAAAACGATCAATGCGGGATAAAACCCGTCTCTTTGAATAAGTCACGGATTTTCTTGATTTTATTTCGACAGGAAAGTGCAGTTGCCCACAATTGCTGTGGGTGGCTTTGTGGATAAGTTGTTGGGCAATGGCTGGAAGCCAGGGCGCCATTGGTCTGTCAGGGTGTTGGATGAATTATGTACAGCCATAAATTATTGTGGGAGCCGGGCTTGCCCGCGATGACGGAGTAACAGCCAACAGAAGGGTTGAATGTTAAATCGCTATCGCGGGCAAGCCCGGCTCCCACATTTTGATCAGCAGCGTGTCATCTGGTTACTCATGTACGGCAACGCCTTTCAGATATGGTGCCGGTGCCGCCCCCAGGTTGCTCAGCATCCGCTCGCTGTACCAATCCACAAAGTTGACCACGCCAAACTCATAGGTCTTGGAATACGGCCCCGGCTGGTACGCCGTGGAGTTGATGCCGCGCTGGTTTTCTTCGGCCAGGCGCCGGTCCTGGTCATTGGTGGCGTCCCACACTTTGCGCATGCGCTCGACGTCGTAGTCCACGCCTTCCACGGCGTCCTTATGCACGATCCACTTGGTGGTGACCATGGTTTCCTGGGCGCTGATCGGCCACACGGTGAACACGATGATGTGGTCGCCCATGCAGTGGTTCCACGAGTGTGGCAGGTGCAGGATGCGCATCGAGCCCAGGTCCGGGTTCTTGATGCGGCCCATCAGCTTGTTGCAGCCTTGCTTGCCGTCAAGAGTCATCGACACGGTGCCCTTGAGCAGCGGCATGCGCACGATGCGGTTACGCAGGCCGAAACTGGCGTGGGCGTAAGGGATCTTCTCGGCGTCCCACGCGGCGGCGGAGGCGGCCACGTGGTCCTTGAAGGCCTGGTCGGCCCGTGGGTCGGTGACGTCGTCCCATTCCAGCAGGGTTTTCAACAGTTCCGGGTGCGATGCGTTGCAGTGGTAGCACTCGCGGTTGTTTTCCAGCACCAGCTTCCAGTTGGCTTTTTCGAACAAGGTGGTCTGGATCGCCACCTTGGTGTTTTCCATGTCGTAGGGTTCCATGTAGTGGCTCAGGGTCGACAGGAAGTCGTCGATGGCCGGTGGGTTCTCCGACAGGCTGATGAAGATATAGCCACCGGCGGTCTTCACGTTCACAGGCTTCAAGCCGTACTGCTTCATGTCGAAGTCGGCGCCCATCTCGGTGCCGGCGAACAGCAGGCGGCCGTCCAGCTCGTACGTCCACTGGTGGTAATGGCAGACCAGCTTGGCGACCTTGCCCTTGTCGCTGGTGCACAAGCGCGAACCGCGATGGCGGCACACGTTATGGAACGCATGCACCACGCCATCGGCGCCGCGGATCACGATGATCGGGTTCTTGCCCACTTGCAGGGTGATGTAGTTCCCCTTGGCGGGGATCTCGCAGGTCATGCCGGCGATCAACCACTCTTTCTGGAAAATTTCCTGCATGTCGATATCGAACAGCCGCTCATCAGAGTAAAACGGCTGCGGCAGCGAAAAGGTGCGCTCGCGTTCTTGCAGCATTTGCGCGGTGGCCTTGCGTGCGGGTTCCAGCGGATCGCCCAAGCTTAAGGTTGCGGTGACGTCCATCGTGTGTGTCCTCATGGCCATTCTGTGTGGCCGGCGAATAGTGGCTGATCAGGTTTTGCAGCAAGGTGTAAAGAAAGCGTCTTTGTTGGGAGCGAGTGTGGGCCCGGCAAAGGCCAGAACCTTATCCATGAGCGACATGGCCCACTCTGTTCCCGACGCGCAACCCCCGTGGTATGGGGGCTGGTCGCGATAAGTATGTGAATGTCGCAGATAGGTAAATGGGTGGTTCTCGCGTTACGCAGAATCGCCACCATAAAGCCGAACTACGGCAGTGGAGAACAGCATGTCCAACAGCTTCCTGAATCCGGTAACTACCCAGACCTGGGCCAATGGTCGGCACATCGTCCGTTGCGTCAAAGTCATCCAGGAAACCTGGGACGTGCGCACTTTCTGCTTCATGGCCGACCAGCCGATCCTGTTCTTTTTCAAGCCCGGGCAGTTCGTCACCCTGGAGCTGGAAATCGAAGGCCAGCCGATCATGCGTTCCTACACCATTTCCAGCTCGCCCTCGGTGCCTTACAGCTTCTCGGTGACGATCAAGCGCGTGCCGGGCGGCAGGGTGTCCAACTGGCTGCATGACACGCTGCACGAAGGCCAGGAACTGGCGGTGCACGGGCCGGTGGGCCTGTTCAACGCCATCGACTTCCCGAGCCCGAAAGTGCTGTACCTCAGCGGCGGTGTCGGTATCACCCCGGTGATGTCCATGGCGCGCTGGTTCTACGACACCAACGCCAACGTCGACATGACGTTTATCCACAGCGCCCGCTCGCCGAAAGACATCATTTACCACCGCGAGCTGGAGCACATGGCGTCGCGGATCGATAACTTCAGCCTGCACCTGATTTGCGAGAAGCATGGCCTTGGCGAGCCATGGGCCGGTTATCGCGGCTACCTGAACCACAAGATGCTCGAACTGATGGTGCCGGACTTCCTTGAGCGGGAAGTCTTCTGCTGCGGCCCCACGCCGTACATGAACGCGGTGAAACGCCTGCTGGAAGCCTCCGGTTTCGACATGGCGCGGTATCACGAGGAATCCTTCGGCGCCACGCCACCGGAAGCCCGTGCGGATGCGGTGGAACAAGCCGAACAAGCGGCGGATGCACCGGAAATTGACCTGGCGGATCTGCACCAGGTGGAATTCATTGCATCGGGCAAAAGCATCCGCGTGGCACCGGGCGAGACCGTCCACGCAGCGGCGGCCAAGCTTGGCCTGCTTATTCCGAAAGCCTGCGGCATGGGGATCTGCGGCACCTGCAAGGTGATGAAGCTGGGCGGGGAGGTCGAGATGGACCACAACGGCGGGATCACCGAGGAAGATGAAGCCGAGGGTTACATCCTGTCGTGCTGCAGCGTGCCGAAGGGGGATGTGCGTATCGAGTTTTAACTCCGGCGATCGTTCCCACGCAGAGCGTGGGAACGATCGGTTAGAGGTTATTGGGCGTAGATATGGATGACGAAATGCTGGCCTGATGCTGTCAATTCATAGACTTTATCAGTGACCCTCAGTGTCCGCGTCTGTTCGCTGATGGTGTCACCGACTTTCACGGTTTTTCTGAACTCGTCCCAGTCGATGACTGTGGTCTGTACCGTGCCGTCGCCTTGCAGTTTGTTGTCGTAGCGATTCACTTCCATGGTGTTGCCCTCTGCTGGATTTCCGTTTCCGGCCGATGGTTCGGCAGGCGGGTGTTCCCGAAAGGTGGCAGATGTATCTGCCGTTTCCTTCCGGGTTCCAAGAGGCTAGTCAATGAAAGTGGGGTGGGTTGCTGTCAGAAATATCAAAAAACAGTCTCGGCATTCCGCCAGTATCTGTTGGCTTTATTCCTACTTCAGGCGCTCATCACTTCCCGAATATCAGCGGCCAGTTCTCTGACGCGCTCTTCCTCGGTGTCCCACGCACACATGAAGCGCGCGCCGCCTTTGCCGATGAAGGTGTAGAACCGCCAGCCCTTGGCCGTCAGCGCGGCAATGGCCGGTTCCGAGAGTTGCAGGAACACACCGTTGGCCTGCACCGGGAACATCAACTCAACCCCCGGAATGTCCGCCACCAAACTGCTGAGCAATTGCGCGCAGTGGTTGGCGTGACGGGCGTGCTTGAGCCACGCGTCGTTTTCCAGCAGGCCTACCCACGGTGCGGACAGGAAGCGCATCTTTGATGCAAGCTGCCCGGCCTGTTTGCAGCGGTAGTCGAAGTCTTCGGCCAGCTTGTGGTTGAAGAACAGGATCGCCTCGCCCACGGCCATGCCGTTCTTGGTGCCGCCAAAGCACAGCACGTCGACCCCGGCTTTCCAGGTCAGGTCGGCAGGCGAGCAGCCGAGGAATGCGCAGGCGTTGGAGAAGCGTGCGCCGTCCATGTGCAGGTTCAGCCCCAGTTCCTTGCAGGTGACGCTGATGGCGCGGATTTCTTCCGGGGTGTACACGCTGCCGACTTCGGTGGCCTGGGTCAGGGTGACCACGCGCGGTTTCGGGTAGTGGATGTCCTGGCGCTTGAGGGCGATCTCGCGGATCGACTCCGGGGTCAGCTTGCCGTTTTCGGTGCGCGCGGTGAGCAGCTTGGAGCCATTGGAGAAAAACTCCGGCGCGCCGCATTCGTCGGTTTCGACGTGGGCAGTTTCCGAGCAAATCACGCTATGGTAGCTCTGGCACAGTGAAGACAGGGCCAGGGAGTTGGCGGCGGTGCCGTTGAAGGCGAAGAACACTTCGCAGTCGGTTTCGAACAGTTTGCGGAAACCGTCGGCGGCGCGGTGGGTCCATTCATCATCGCCATAGGCACGTTGATGGCCCTGGTTGGCGAGTTCCATGGCGGCCCAGGCTTCCGGGCAGATGCCGGAATAGTTGTCGCTGGCGAATTGTTGGCTCTTGTCGGTCATGGCCCAGTCCTGTGGTCGATGTTGGTGCGCACTTTACCGAAGATTGTCGGGCGGGCGCACGCACTGTTAATGCAAAGTCAGTGGGGAATTATGCACGGTTCTGAAAGCCCTCCTGTAAGCCGCGTCCGCGATGGCGCCCTGGATCTGCTCAAGTGGCTGGCACTGCTGAGTATGGTGCTGGACCACCTGCGCTATGTCGGTTTGAGCCTGGACGGACTGTATGTGCCGGGGCGTCTGGCGTTCCCGTGGTTTTGCCTGGCGATTGCGGCAAATCTGCACCGGGTAAAGGATGCGCGCGTTACCGGCCAGTGGCGCTATCTGGGCTGGCTGCTGTTGTTCAGCGTGATCAGTGAAGTGCCGTACCGGATGTTCATTGACGACGCCGACACGCTGAGCGTGCTGCCGACCCTGGCGCTGGGTTTGCTGGTTGCCCGGGGATGGCAGCAGAAGGCGGCTATTGATCGAGGATTGGCGTTGATCGCGCTGGTTGTGGCGGGGTTGTTTTCGACGCAGCTGATGTTCGGTTTCTTTGGCGTGCTGCTGCCGCTGGCGATGCTGCTGGTGTTTCGCCGTCCGTGGTATTTCAGCGTGTTACCGGGTGGGGTGTGCCTGGCGGCCAATCAATGGCAGATTCTGCTCAACAGCGGCACCCTCGTGGCCATGCTGGGATTGGCCGCATGCCTGATAGCGCCACTGGCCGGATTGGTCTTGTTGCGACAGGCCAGACACGTGTCTCCACCGGCCATGCGGCGCTGGGCGTATGCGCTCTATCCGGCGCATTTCCTGCTGCTGCTACTCGTGCGCAAGATCATCGCCTAACCCCTGTGGGAGCTGGCTTGCCTGCGATGCAGACGCCTCGGTGTACCCGTTGCACCGAGGGGATGCTATCGCAGGCAAGCCAGCTCCCACACAAGCCCGCTCCCACATTTGTTCTGTGTTGTTCCGGCCATGTCGTAAACGCACCTTTGCGTGGCGTCCGTAGGCATTTGGTCGATCTGCACCAGCCCTACCATCGCATCAAAGGGCGCTGCCGCGTGCACGTGCCTCAACAAGACGAAATGCTGGGAGAGACGCGATGTTCAGCAAGCAAGACCAGATCCAGGGTTATGACGATGCACTGCTGGCGGCCATGAATGCCGAGGAGCAGCGCCAGGAAGATCATATCGAGCTGATCGCGTCAGAGAACTACACCAGCAAGCGCGTCATGGAAGCCCAGGGCAGCGGCCTCACCAACAAATACGCCGAAGGGTATCCGGGCAAGCGCTACTACGGTGGCTGCGAGCACGTCGATAAGGTGGAAGCGCTGGCCATCGAGCGCGCCAAGCAACTGTTCGGCGCCGACTACGCCAACGTGCAGCCGCACTCCGGTTCGTCCGCCAACAGCGCGGTGTACCTGGCGCTGCTGAACGCCGGCGACACCATCCTCGGCATGAGCCTGGCCCACGGTGGCCACCTGACCCACGGCGCCAAAGTGTCGTCCTCGGGCAAGCTGTACAACGCGGTGCAATACGGCATCGACACCGCTACCGGCCTGATCGACTACGACGAAGTCGAGCGCCTGGCCGTGGAGCATAAGCCGAAGATGGTCGTGGCCGGTTTCTCCGCTTACTCCAAGACCCTGGATTTCCCGCGCTTCCGCCAGATTGCCGACAAGGTCGGTGCGCTGTTGTTCGTCGACATGGCCCACGTCGCCGGCCTGGTTGCCGCCGGCCTGTACCCGAACCCGCTGCCCTACGCCGATGTGGTCACCACCACCACCCACAAGACCCTGCGCGGTCCACGTGGCGGCCTGATCCTGGCCCGTGCCAACGAAGAAATTGAAAAGAAACTCAACTCCGCGGTATTCCCCGGTGCCCAGGGCGGCCCGCTGATGCACGTGATCGCCGGCAAGGCGGTGTGCTTCAAGGAAGCCCAGGAACCGGGTTTCAAGGCCTATCAACAGCAAGTGATCGACAACGCCCAGGCCATGGCCGGCGTGTTTATCAAACGCGGCTACGATGTAGTGTCCGGCGGCACCGATAACCACCTGTTCCTGGTCAGCCTGATCCGTCAGGGCCTCACCGGCAAAGACGCGGACGCTGCCCTGGGCCGCGCCCACATCACCGTCAACAAGAACGCCGTGCCCAACGACCCGCAGTCGCCGTTCGTGACTTCGGGCCTGCGTATCGGCACCCCGGCGGTGACCACACGCGGCTTCAAAGTGACCCAATGCCTGGAGTTGGCCGGCTGGATCTGCGACATCCTCGACAACCTCGGCGACGCCGATGTGGAGGCCAACGTCGCCAAGCATGTGGCCGCCCTTTGCGCTGATTTCCCGGTTTATCGCTGAGCGCGGTTTTGGAGTAATGACTATGCAACGCTACTCGGGCTTCGGCCTCTTCAAGCACTCACTCAGCCACCACGAAAACTGGCAGAAGATGTGGCGCACGCCGACCCCCAAAAAGGTCTACGACGTGGTCATCGTCGGCGGCGGCGGGCATGGTCTGGCGACGGCTTACTATTTGGCCAAAGAGCATGGCATCACCAACGTGGCCGTGGTCGAGAAAGGCTGGCTGGGCGGCGGTAACACCGCGCGCAACACCACCATCGTGCGCTCCAACTACCTGTGGGACGAGTCGGCGCACCTGTACGAACATGCGATGAAACTCTGGGAAGGCTTGTCCCAGGACCTGAACTACAACGTGATGTTCTCCCAGCGTGGCGTCTACAACCTGTGCCACACCCTGCAAGACATCCGTGATTCCGAGCGTCGCGTCAGCGCCAACCGCCTCAACGGCGTGGACGGCGAACTGCTCAATGCCAAGCAAGTGGCCGACGAGATCCCGTACCTCGACTGCTCGAAGAACACTCGCTACCCGGTCATGGGCGCTACCGTGCAACGTCGCGGCGGCGTGGCCCGTCACGATGCCGTGGCCTGGGGCTTTGCCCGCGCCGCCGACGCACTGGGCGTGGACCTGATCCAGCAGACCGAGGTCATCGGTTTCCGCAAGGAAAACGGCGTGTGCATCGGCGTCGAAACCAACAAGGGCTTTATCGGCGCCAAGCGCGTCGGTGTGGTCACGGCGGGTAACTCCGGGCACATGGCGTCGCTGGCGGGCTTCCGCCTGCCGATCGAATCCCACCCGCTGCAAGCGCTGGTGTCGGAGCCGATCAAGCCGATCATCGACAGCGTGATCATGTCCAACGCCGTGCACGGCTACATCAGCCAGTCCGACAAGGGCGACCTGGTGATCGGCGCCGGCATTGACGGCTACAACGGCTACGGCCAGCGCGGCTCCTACCCGGTGATTGAACACACCATCCAGGCCATCGTCGAGATGTTCCCGGTGCTGTCCCGCGTGCGCATGAACCGCCAGTGGGGCGGAATCGTCGACACCACGCCGGATGCCTGCCCGATCATCTCCAAGACCCCGGTCCCGAACATGTTCTTCAACTGCGGTTGGGGCACCGGTGGTTTTAAAGCGACTCCAGGCTCAGGCAACGTATTTGCCGCCAGCCTCGCCAAGGGTGAAATGCACCCGTTGGCCGCTCCTTTCTCCATCGACCGTTTCCACAACGGTGCGCTGATCGACGAACACGGCGCTGCGGCCGTCGCCCACTAACAGGAGAAATTTCCTATGTTGCATATCTTCTGTCCTCACTGTGGCGAACTGCGCTCCGAAGAGGAATTCCACGCGTCCGGCCAAGCGCATATCCCGCGCCCGCTGGACCCGAATACCTGCACCGACGAGCAGTGGGGCGACTACATGTTCTTCCGCGACAACCCGCGCGGCCTGCACCACGAGCTGTGGATTCACGCCGCCGGTTGCCGCCAGTATTTCAACGCGACCCGCGACACCGTGACCTACGAAATTCTTGAAACTTACAAGATCGGTGAGAAGCCACAATTCACCGCCAAGGCCTCTGGAGAGAAGGTATGAGCCAGATCAATCGCCTGTCCAACGGTGGCCGGATCGACCGCAACAAAGTCCTCAGCTTCAGCTTCAACGGCCAGAGCTACAAAGGCTTTGAAGGCGACACCCTGGCCGCTGCACTGCTGGCCAACGGCGTCGACATCATCGGCCGCAGCTTCAAGTATTCCCGCCCGCGCGGCATCTTCGCCGCCGGTGCCGAAGAGCCGAACGCGGTGCTGCAGATTGGCGCCACTGAAGCCACGCAAATTCCTAACGTGCGCGCCACGCAACAGGCGCTGTACCAGGGTTTGGTCGCCACCAGCACCAACGGCTGGCCGAGCGTGAACAACGACATGATGGGCATTCTCGGCAAGGTCGGCGGCAAGCTGATGCCGCCGGGTTTCTACTACAAAACCTTCATGTACCCGCAATCGTTCTGGATGACGTACGAGAAGTACATCCGCAAGGCTGCAGGTTTAGGCCGCTCGCCGACCGAGAACGACCCGGACACCTACGACTACATGAACCGTCACTGCGACGTGCTGATTGTGGGCGCCGGCCCTGCCGGTCTGTCGGCGGCCCTGGCCGCTGCTCGCAGCGGCTCGCGGGTGATCATCGCGGACGAGCAGGAAGAATTCGGCGGTTCCTTGCTGGATTCCCGTGAAAGCCTAGACGGCAAGCCGGCCGCCGAATGGGTTGCCAGCGTGATCGCGGAACTCAAAGCCCTGCCGGATGTGGTGCTGCTGCCTCGTGCCACCGTCAACGGCTACCACGACCATAACTTCCTGACCATTCACGAGCGCCTTACCGATCACCTCGGTGACCGTGCGCCGATCGGCCAGGTGCGTCAGCGTATCCACCGTGTGCGCGCCAAGCGTGTCGTGTTGGCCACCGGTGCGTGCGAGCGTCCGCTGGTGTACGGCAACAACGACGTGCCGGGCAACATGCTGGCCGGTGCGGTCTCGACTTACGTGCGTCGCTACGGCGTGGCACCGGGCAAGAAACTGGTGCTGTCGACCAACAACGATCATGCCTACCGCGTTGCGCTGGACTGGTTCGACGCCGGCCTCACCGTTGTTGCCGTAGCCGATGCTCGCCACAACCCACGGGGCGCGCTGGTTGAAGAAGCCCGTGCAAAAGGCATTCGCATCCTCACCGGCAGTGCCGTGATCGAAGCCCGTGGCAGCAAGCACGTCACCGGCGCCCGCGTGGCTGCCATCGACGTCAAAGCCCACAAAGTCACCAGCCCCGGCGAATGGCTGGAGTGCGACCTGGTGGCCAGCTCCGGTGGCTACAGCCCGGTGGTTCACCTGGCCTCGCACCTGGGCGGCAAGCCGACCTGGCGTGAAGACATCCTCGGTTTCGTACCGGGCGAAGCACCGCAGAAACGCGTGTGCGTTGGTGGTATCAACGGCGTCTACGGCCTGGGCGACTCCCTGGCAGACGGTTTTGAAGGTGGCGTGCGCGCGGCCAGCGAAGCCGGTTTTGCACCGGTGGAAGGCACACTGCCCAAAGCTTTGAGCCGTCTGGAAGAGCCGACCCTGGCGCTGTTCCAGGTACCCCACGAAAAAGCCACTGCACGGGCGCCGAAGCAATTTGTCGACCTGCAAAACGACGTCACCGCCGCCGCCATCGAACTCGCCACCCGCGAAGGTTTCGAGTCGGTGGAGCACGTCAAACGCTACACCGCGCTGGGCTTCGGCACCGATCAGGGCAAGCTCGGCAACGTCAACGGCCTGGCCATCGCGGCCCGCTCGCTGAACGTGACCATCCCGCAGATGGGCACCACCATGTTCCGTCCCAACTACACGCCGGTGACCTTCGGCGCGGTAGCGGGCCGCCACTGTGGGCACATCTTCGAGCCGGTGCGCTACACCGCGCTGCACGCCTGGCACGTGAAAAACGGCGCCGAGTTTGAAGACGTCGGCCAGTGGAAACGCCCGTGGTACTTCCCGCGCAACGGTGAAGACCTGCACGCCGCGGTCAAACGCGAATGCCTGGCCGTGCGCGACAGCGTCGGCCTGCTGGATGCGTCCACCCTCGGCAAGATCGACATTCAAGGCCCGGATGCCCGCGAATTCCTCAACCGCATCTACAGCAACGCCTGGACCAAGCTCGATGTGGGCAAGGCCCGCTACGGCCTGATGTGCAAGGAAGACGGCATGGTCTTCGACGACGGCGTCACCGCCTGCCTCGCCGACAACCACTTCCTGATGACCACCACCACCGGCGGCGCGGCACGCGTACTCCAGTGGCTGGAAATCTACCAGCAGACCGAGTGGCCGGAGCTCAAGGTGTACTTCACCTCGGTCACCGACCACTGGGCGACCATGACCCTGTCCGGCCCCAACAGCCGCAAACTGCTGAGCGAAGTCACCGACATCGACCTGGACAAGGACGGCTTCCCGTTCATGACCTGGAAAGAAGGTTTGGTGGGCGGCGTGCCGGCGCGGGTGTTCCGGATTTCGTTTACCGGTGAGCTGTCGTACGAAGTCAACGTGCAGGCCGACTACGCCATGGGCGTGCTCGAAAAAATCGTCGAGGCCGGCAAGCAATACAACCTGACCCCGTACGGCACCGAGACCATGCACGTGCTGCGGGCCGAGAAGGGTTTCATCATCGTCGGCCAGGACACCGACGGCTCGATGACCCCGGACGACCTGAACATGGGCTGGTGTGTAGGCCGCACCAAACCGTTCTCGTGGATCGGCTGGCGCGGGATGAATCGCGAAGATTGCGTGCGTGAAGACCGCAAGCAACTGGTGGGATTGAAGCCGATTGACCCGAACGTGTGGCTGCCGGAGGGCGCGCAGTTGGTGTTCGACGCCAAGCAGACGATCCCGATGAAGATGGTCGGCCACGTCACCTCCAGTTATGCCCACAACTCCCTGGGTTATTCGTTTGCCATGGGCGTGGTGAAGGGCGGCTTGAAGCGCATCGGCGAGCGGGTGTTTGCACCGCTGGCGGATGGCAGCGTGATCGAGGCGGAGATTGTGTCTTCGGTGTTCTTTGACCCGAAAGGCGAGCGTCAAAATATCTGACAGACCGAGTCGCCTGCATCGCAGGCAAGCCAGCTCCCACATTTGAAGGTGTTCGCAATTCAAAAATGTGGGAGCCGGGCTTGCCCGCGATGAGGCCGGAACAGTCACTGCAAGACCTACAGAATTCAAACAGGTGCTTTATGACAGCAGCCAATGTTTACCAACAACGCCCTACCTCCGGCGCCAAGGCCGAGTCGTCGCTGCACCATGCCGACCTCGCCAGCCTGGTGGGCAAGGGCCGCAAGAACGCCGGTGTGACCGTGCGTGAAAAGAAATTGCTGGGCCACCTGACCCTTCGTGGCGACGGCCACGACGCCGGCTTTGCCGCCGGCGTGCACAAGGCCCTGGGCATCGAGTTGCCCGGCGCGTTGCAAGTCATCGTCAAGGGTGAAACCAGCCTGCAATGGCTCGGCCCGGATGAGTGGTTGCTGGTGGTGCCGAGCGGTGAAGAATTCGCCGCCGAGAAAAGTTTGCGCGAGGCGCTGGGTGAGTTGCATATCCAGGTCGTCAACGTCAGCGGCGGCCAGCAGATCCTCGAACTCAGCGGCCCGAACGTGCGCGACGTATTGATGAAATCCACCAGCTACGACGTGCACCCCAACAGCTTCCCGGTGGGCAAGGCAGTGGGCACGGTGTTCGCCAAGTCGCAACTGGTGATTCGCCATACCGCTGAAGACACCTGGGAGCTGGTGATCCGTCGCAGCTTCTCGGATTACTGGTGGCTGTGGTTGCAGGACGCGGCGGCTGAGTATGGCCTGGCCGTCGAAGCCTGATATGACGCTTACCCTGTAGGAGCCCGGCTTGCCGGCGATGGCGTCGGTGAGATCGTCATCGCCGGCAAGCCGGGCTCCTACAGAGGGCGCGTTGCCTGAAGTTGTTTGAGGAGTTACCCGCAATGAGCCGCGTACCCGACACATGGATTTTGACCGCCGACTGCCCCAGCGTGCTCGGCACGGTGGACGCGGTGACCCGCTATCTGTTCGAGCAGGGCTGCTACGTCACCGAACACCACTCCTTCGATGATCGGCTCTCGGGTCGGTTCTTCATCCGTGTGGAATTCCGCCAGCCCGACGGTTTTGACGAGCAAGCCTTCCGCGACGGCCTGGCCACTCGCGGCGAGGCGTTCGGCATGATCTTCGAACTGACTGCGCCGAATTACCGGCCAAAAGTGGTGATCATGGTCTCCAAGGCCGATCACTGCCTCAACGATTTGCTCTACCGCCAGCGCATCGGCCAACTGTCGATGGACGTGGTCGCCGTGGTCTCCAACCACCCCGATCTCAAGCCCCTGGCCGACTGGCACCAGATTCCGTATTACCACTTCCCCTTGGACCCCAACGACAAACCGTCCCAGGAGCGCCAGGTGTGGCAGGTGATCGAAGAGTCGGGCGCCGAACTGGTGATCCTTGCGCGCTACATGCAAGTGCTGTCGCCGGAGCTGTGCCGCAAGCTCGACGGCAAAGCCATCAACATCCATCACTCCCTGTTGCCCGGTTTTAAAGGCGCCAAGCCCTATCACCAGGCCTACAACAAGGGCGTGAAACTGGTGGGCGCCACCGCGCATTACATCAACAACGACCTGGACGAAGGCCCGATCATCGCCCAGGGCGTGGAGGTGGTGGACCACAGTCACTACCCGGAAGATTTGATCGCCAAGGGGCGGGATATTGAGGGTCTGACCCTGGCCCGGGCCGTGGGGTATCACATTGAGCGGCGGGTGTTCTTGAACGCCAATCGCACGGTGGTGCTCTGACTGACGCCTTCGCGAGCAAGCCCGCTCCCACATTTGAATGTGTTCACAAATCAAAATGTGGGAGCCGGGCTTGCCCGCGATGAGGCCATCAGCAACAACGCAAAAACAGCATCTGTACCCGAGCACTTTAACGCGCTGCCTGCCTGGGCGACGCGGTTCCATAAAAACAACAGCGAGGTGAAAGCATGTCTGGTAATCGTGGTGTCGTGTATCTCGGCAACGGCAAGGTCGAAGTACAGAAAATCGACTATCCCAAAATGCAGGACCCCCGTGGCAGGAAGATTGAGCACGGCGTCATCCTGCGCGTGGTCTCCACCAACATCTGCGGCTCCGACCAACACATGGTGCGCGGTCGTACCACCGCCCAGACCGGCCTGGTCCTGGGTCACGAAATCACCGGCGAAGTGATCGAGAAAGGCAGCGACGTCGAGAACCTGAAAATCGGCGACCTGGTGTCCGTGCCGTTCAACGTGGCGTGCGGCCGTTGCCGCTCCTGCAAAGAGCAGCACACCGGCGTGTGCCTGACCGTCAACCCGGCCCGTGCCGGTGGCGCCTACGGCTATGTCGACATGGGCGACTGGACCGGCGGCCAGGCCGAATACGTGCTGGTGCCTTACGCCGACTTCAACCTGCTGAAACTGCCGGACCGCGACAAGGCCATGGAGAAAATCCGCGACCTGACCTGCCTCTCCGACATTCTGCCTACCGGCTACCACGGTGCGGTCACGGCGGGCGTTGGCCCGGGCAGCACGGTCTACATTGCCGGTGCCGGCCCGGTGGGCCTGGCGGCTGCCGCCTCCGCTCGCCTGCTGGGTGCTGCGGTGGTGATCATCGGTGACGTCAACCCGATCCGCCTGGCCCACGCCAAGGCCCAGGGTTTTGAAATCGCCGACCTGTCCAAGGACACCCCGCTGCACGAGCAAATCGCCGCGTTGCTGGGCGAGCCTGAGGTTGACTGCGCTGTGGATGCGGTAGGCTTCGAAGCGCGCGGCCATGGCCATGACGGCGTCAAGCACGAGGCGCCAGCCACCGTGCTCAACTCGTTGATGGGTGTGGTGCGGGTGGCCGGCAAAATCGGCATCCCGGGCCTGTACGTGACCGAAGACCCGGGTGCCGTGGACGCCGCTGCAAAAATGGGCAGCCTGAGCATTCGTTTCGGCCTGGGCTGGGCCAAATCCCACAGCTTCCACACCGGGCAAACCCCGGTGATGAAGTACAACCGCCAACTGATGCAGGCGATCATGTGGGACCGCATCAACATTGCTGACATCGTCGGCGTGGAAGTCATCAGCCTGGATGACGCGCCGCGCGGTTATGGCGAGTTCGATGCGGGTGTGCCGAAGAAGTTTGTGATTGATCCGCACAAGTTGTTCAGCGCGGCTTAAGTCGCGGGTAAATAAAAGGGCGACCCGAGGGTCGCCCTTTTTATTGGTCGTTACAGTGACGCGAGTTGGCCCTGATACAACACCGGCCCCGTCGGTTGTCCGGTTGGCGAGCCGCCCCGAGGCTCAAGGCTGACCGCCAGGGTCAACGGTGCCGACAGCAGCGCCTGGTGTTCCTTGCTCAACTGAATCCGGCCTTTACCCGACACCGGCAACAACCCCAGCGAGATCGGTTTTCCGCCCGCCGGGATTGCCCACAGCTCCAACGCGCGGGCCGGCTCCACAGCCGCCAGGGTCAGTGGTTCCACCTGCAGATGATCCGCATACGCCTGGATCTTCAGCGCCGGCTGTTGATCCGCCGCCACCAGCGTAGCGTTGTATTCCACCCCAAGGTCGCGCTGGTACAACACACCCACCAACACCGCGATCACCACCCCGCACGCCGCTGCCAGCAACCGCAGGTTCATCCAGAACGGCCTCTTCGCCGGCATATGCAGCACTTGCGGTTCAATACGCGCCTTGATCCCTTCCCACACATGATCCGGCACCGGCCGCTCGGGCAACGGCCCGGTCAGGCTGGCGAGGGCGTCCTGCCAGTGGCCCAGTTCGACGCGCAGGGCTGCATCGTCCAGCAGCAGTGCTTCAAAGCGCCGCCGCGCCGTGGCGGGCATCAGCCCGATGGCGTAATCCGCTGCGAGGGCGCGGCGCAGGGCGGTGGTTTGGTAGTTCATGATTCAAGGCACCTGCGCAAACGCTCCATGCCGCGGCGAATCCAGGATTTGACCGAGCCCAGGGGAGCGGCCAACTGGTCGGCCAACTCCGAGCACGACAAGCCCTGGAAGTAAGCCACGGTGATTGATTGGCGCTGCATGCCTTCGAGGCTGTCGAGGCAGCGGTTCAGGGCGTGGGCTTCACGCTCGCTGTCGAGCAATTCATGGGCGCTGGGGCTTTCGTCGGCCATGGCGTCTTGCTGGCCGTCGCTCAAGGGTTGTTCGCGGTGTTTGCGCAACTGGTCGATGGCCAGGTTGCGGGTGATGTTGATCATCCAGGTCAGCGGCGCCGACAAGTGGGCCTCATACCGCGAGGCGTTGAACCAGATGCGCACGAAACTCTCCTGAAGCACATCTTCGGCCAGGTCCTGGCGGCCCATGAAACGCAGGGCAACACCGTGCAAGCGCGGGGAAACGCTGCGATAGAGCGTTTCGAACGCCTGGCGGTTACCCAGTGAACACTGGGCCAGCAATTGCCGTAGCTGATCGGCATCGTGGGTCGAAATGGGGCTTCTCCAGGCGCTTGCATCAGGGCGACGGGACGGCGCACGGTAAAGAGGGCAGGCTGAGGTTAGTCCAGCTTGGGCGTTCATTCCATCCATCTCCGTGCGGCTCGTGGTGGATATACGCAGCGCAGGGCGGTTCGGATGCAGTGGTTTTCTGAACTAATCTGTGAGGTGGGAACAATCCTTCGCACTGCCCAGTCAAACCCCTGCTTTTAGCGCTTACTTTCAGAGGTTGTCTTGATGAAGATTTCACGCGGTTTTGCCCTGTCCTGCCTGTTGACCGTGGCGGCCAGCCCGGTGTTTGCGGCAGGTTTCAGCCTCGGCGACGTGGCCAATGCCGTTTCGGGCGCACAGGGTGGCGACAAGGCGGCAGCGGCTGCACCGACCTCACAGACCGCCGGTCTGCTGGGCGCCCTGACCTCGCAACTGAACGTGACCCCTGAGCAGGCCGTCGGCGGCACCGGCGCGATGCTGGGCCTGGCCAAGAATAAATTGGGCGGCGGTGATTACTCGCAGTTGACCCAGAGCGTTCCGGGCCTGGACAAGCTCTCCGGCAGCAACTCCCTGGGCAGCCTCGGCGCCCTGAGCGGCATGCTTGGCCAGAGCGGCGGCAGCAAGACCTCGGGCCTGGATGGCGTATTGGGTAACGTGAAGAACACCAGCGACCTGAACACTGCATTCAGCGCGCTGGGCATGGACAGTGGGATGGTGGGCCAGTTTGCGCCGGTTATCCTGAAATACCTGGGCGGCCAGGGCGCCAGCGAATCGGTACTGGGCAAGCTGGCTTCGGCCTGGGGCACGGGCGGCTAAGGTCGCTCTGCGCGCAGTTGTTCGATGCGCGCATCTTTCTCCATCCAGAGCTGGTTGACCCAGTTCTGGACGGTCTGGCGAAACGCCGGGTCGTTCTCGTAATCCCCCCGCCACAACGCCGGATCCAACTCACGGGTGCGGATATCAACGATCACCTTCGGCACCGCGCCGCTGATCAAGTCCCAGAAACCCGGAATGTTCTCTTGTGGATAAACCACAGTGACGTCGAGCACCGCGTCCAGCTGTTCGCCCATCGCCGCCAGCACGAACGCTACACCGCCCGCCTTGGGTTTGAGCAGGCGCTCGTAGGGTGAGTCCTGTTGTTGACGCTTGGCTGGGGTGAATCGGGTGCCTTCCAGGTAATTGACCACCGTGACCGGCTGGCGCTTGAACAGCTCGCAGGCTTCCTGGGTGATTTTCAGGTCCTGGCCTGCCAGCTCGGGGTGTTTGGCCAGGAACGCCTTGGTGTAGCGCTTCATGAACGGGTAATCCAGCGCCCACCAGGCCAGGCCCAGGAACGGTACCCAGATCAATTCCTTTTTCAGGAAGAACTTGAAGAACGGCGTGCGTCGGTTGAGGGTCTGGATCAGCGCCGGGATGTCGACCCAGGATTGGTGGTTGCTGATCACCAGATAGGAGGTGTCGCCCCGCAGGTCGCCACCGCCGCGAATGTCCCATTGGGTGGGGATGCACAGGGCGAAGATCAGCTTGTCGATCTCGGCCCAGGTTTCAGCGATCCACATGACCGCCCATGAGGCGTAGTCGCGAAAGCGACCGGGGGCCACCAGCTTGAGCAGCGCAAACACCATCAGTGGCCCGAACAGCACCAGAGTGTTGAGCAACAGCAGGAATATGACGAAACAGCCGGTGAGCAGGCGGCGCATAAGTAACTCTTGGTATCATTTTTGGCCTGCCATGATAAGCAGCTTGTGTCGAGAGGCCAAATCGCAGATGTGATGATGAATGTTTCACTTAAGGCCCGGTATGCTTAGGCGCCCAACTAAGCAGCGGTTTTGCGGTCTAGAATTCGCCCACTTATTTCAAGGAAACCTCCTACGTGAAATCCATCCTTGCCCTGCTAACTCTCGTGGCCTTGCCTGTCATGGCCGCTGAGCCGACCCTTTACGGTCGCTACGAATACATTCAACTGCCGGAAATCGGAGAGACCTTCAAGGCCAAGATGGACACCGGTGCGCTGACTGCCTCGCTGTCGGCCCGGGACATCGAGACCTTCACCCGTGACGGCGACGACTGGGTACGCTTCCGCCTCGGCGGCAAGGACGCCACCAACAAGGTGTACGAGCACAAGGTCTCGCGCATCAGCAAAATCAAAAGCCGCGCCGACGAAGATGACGACAAGGACGAAGCCACCGTGGCCAAGCGCCCGGTGATCGACCTGGAAATGTGCCTGGGCAACGTCAAGCGCACCGTCGAGGTCAACCTGACCGACCGCAGCAGCTTCAACTACCCGCTGCTGATCGGCGCCAAGGCCTTGCGTGAATTCGGCGCTGCGGTGAACCCTGCTCGCCGTTACACTGCGGACAAACCGGACTGCTGACGGACCACCATGCCGCATATCCTGATTGTCGAAGACGAAGCGGCCATCGCCGACACGCTGATTTTTGCCCTGCAAGGCGAGGGCTTCACCACCACCTGGCTGAGCCTCGGCCAGGCGGCGCTGGCCCATCAGCGGCAAACCCCGGCGGACCTGATCATCCTCGACATCGGCCTGCCGGATATCACCGGCTTTGAAACCTGCAAACAGCTGCGGCGCTTCAGCGAAGTGCCGGTGATGTTCCTCAGCGCCCGGGACGGCGAGATCGACCGCGTGGTGGGCCTGGAGATCGGCGCCGATGACTATGTGGTCAAGCCCTTCAGCCCACGTGAAGTGGCGGCGCGGGTACGGGCGATTCTCAAACGTGTGGGCCCCGGTGTCGCACCGGCGATGTTCCAGGTGGACCTGGAGCGCATGCAGATCAGTTACCGCGGCCAGCCCCTGAGCCTCACGCGCCATGAATTCCGCCTGCTGCAAAGCCTGTTGGAGCAACCCGAGCGGGTCTTCAGCCGCGAACAACTGCTGGACGCCGTGGGCGTGGCTGCGGATGCCGGCTACGAGCGCAATATCGACAGCCACATCAAGAGCGTTCGCAGCAAATTGCGCACGGTGGCGCCTGACGCCGAACCCATCCAGACCCATCGCGGCCTGGGCTACAGCTACAGCCCGGGCAACAGCTGATGCGCCTGGGGATCCGGTTTTTCCTGGTGTACGCGCTGTTTATCGGCCTGACCGGTTACTTTGTGCTCAGCACCGTGATGAAGGAAATCCGCCCCGGCGTGCGCCAGTCCACCGAAGAAACCCTGGTGGACACCGCCAACCTGCTGGCGGAAATCCTGCGTGACGATGTGAAGAACGGCACCCTCGGCCAGAGCCACTGGCCCGAGCTGCTCAAGGCGTACGGCGAACGTCAGCCGGGCGCGAATATCTGGGGCCTGCCGAAAAACCAGGTCAACCACCGCATCTACGTCACCGACGCCAAGGGCATCGTGTTGCTGGACTCCACCGGCGAGGCCGTGGGCGAGGACTACTCGAAATGGAACGACGTGTACCTGACCCTGCGCGGCGAATACGGCGCACGTTCCACCCGCAGTGAACTGGACGACCCGGCCTCATCGGTGATGCACGTTGGCGCGCCGATCCGCGATAACGGGCAGATTATCGGCGTGGTCACCGTGGCCAAGCCCAACAGCTCGTTGCAGCCCTATGTGGATCGTACCGAAGACCGGCTGCTGTGGTACGGCGCCGGGCTGGTGGGCCTGGGCCTGCTGTTCGGCGCGCTGTTGTCGTGGTGGTTGAGTGTCGCGCTGCGCCGGCTCACGGCGTATGCCCAGGCCGTCAGCGAAGGCCGGCGTGCCGAGTTGCCGCACTATCGCGGTGGTGAGCTGGAGCAACTGTCCACCGCCGTGGAACACATGCGCACCCAGCTGGAAGGCAAGGCGTACGTCGAGCGTTATGTGCACACCCTGACCCACGAATTGAAAAGCCCGCTGGCGGCGATTCGCGGCGCGGCGGAGCTGTTGCAGGGCGACATGTCCCGTGACCAGCAGCAGCGTTTCGTGGGCAATATCGACAGTGAAAGCGCGCGCTTGCAGCAGTTGATCGAGCGCCTGCTGAACCTGGCCCAGGTGGAGCAGCGCCAGGGCCTGGAAGACCAGGCCAGTATGTCGTTGGCGGCGCTGGTGGATGAAGTGCTCAAGGCGCAATGCGCGCGCATCGAAGGCGCCGGATTGCAGGTCGAACAGGCGATTGCAGTGGATGTGCAGGTGTACGGCGAGCCGTTCCTGCTGCGCCAGGCACTGGGCAATCTGCTGGAAAACGCCCTGGACTTTACCCCGTCCGGTGGCGCATTGCGGTTCAGCGCCCGGGCCCTGAATGACGGCATCGAATTCACCCTGTTCAACCAGGCCGAACCGATCCCCGAATACGCCTTGCCGCGTCTCAGCGAACGCTTCTATTCCCTGCCGCGCCCGGCCAGCGGGCGCAAGAGCACGGGCCTGGGGCTGAACTTTGTCGAGGAAGTGATGAAACTGCACGGCGGCTCATTGCAGATCGGCAACGTGCCGGGCGGCGTGCAGGTCAAACTGCATCTCCACACAGTCTCCACATTCCCTTCATAAATCCCCCTTAAGCGCCGGCCAGACTCTCCCCCATCAAAACAGGGAGAGCTTCATGAACCGCAATCTGCTTTTCAAACTGGGCGCCATCGCGCTGCTGATCGTGCTGTTGTTGATTCCGTTACTGATGATCCACGGGGTGATTACCGACCGTCAGCAGTTGCGCGACGACGTCTTGCAGGATATCGCCCGCAGTTCCAGCTACAGCCAGCGCCTCAGTGGCCCGGTGCTGGTGGTGCCGTATCGCAAGACCGTCCGGGAGTGGAAGCTCAATGAAAAGCTCAACGAACGCTACGAAGAAACCCGTGAAGTGCGCGGTCGTCTGTATTTCCTGCCGGAGCAATTTGCCCTCGACGGCCAGGTGCAAACCGAAGTGCGCGCCCGGGGCATTTACCAGGCGCGGCTGTTCCACGCTGACAGCCGTATCAGCGGGCGGTTTGTGTTGCCGGAGCAGTTGGGTATCAAGGAAAACTTTGGCGATTACCAGTTTGACCCGGCGTATCTGGCGGTGGGTATCAGCGACATTCGTGGCATCGAAAACGCGCTGAAGCTTGAGCTGGGCAGCCAGCAACTGGCGTTTTCGCCGGGCACTCAAGTGGCGTGGCTGGGGGAGGGTGTTCACGTGATGCTGCCCGAGCAGGACAGCAAGAAGCCGTCACCTTTTGATTTCGCCTTCAACCTGCGCCTGCAAGGTACCGAGCAACTGCAAGTGGTGCCGGTGGGCAAGACCAGCCAGGTCAAGCTGGCGTCGAACTGGCCGCACCCGAGCTTTATCGGCAACTTCCTGCCGACCCAGCGCGAGGTCACCGCCCAAGGCTTTACCGCCAACTGGCAGACTACGTTCTTCTCCACCAACCTGGAAGAAACCATGGGCGGTTGCACCTGGGATCAGGTGTGTGATGACTTCAACAGCCGCAGCTTCGGCGTGAGTTTTATCGACCCGGTGGACCAGTACCTCAAGAGTGACCGGGCGATCAAATATGCGCTGCTGTTTATCGCCCTGACGTTTGCCGGCTTCTTCCTGTTCGAGGTGCTCAAGAGCCTGGCGGTGCACCCGATCCAGTACGCGTTGGTGGGGGTTGCCCTGGCGTTTTTCTACCTGCTGCTGTTGTCGTTGTCGGAGCACATCGGGTTTGGCCCGGCGTACCTGATATCGGCGGCTGCCTGTGTGCTGTTGATTGGGTTTTACGTCTGCCATGTGCTGCGCAGCGTCGCCCATGGCCTGGGGTTTTCGGTGGGGTTGGCGGCGTTGTATGGCTTGTTGTACGGGTTGTTGAGTGCGGAAGATTACGCGTTGTTAATGGGCTCGTTGCTGCTGTTCGGGTTGCTGGGCACGGTGATGGTGCTGACCCGCAAGCTGGATTGGTATGGGGTGGGCAAGCGATGAGTCGGTCGTTGGGGTTGCGGGAGGATCAGCAAGAGGGCGCGCAGTTGGTGGCGAGGATCAACGCGCTATTCCCTGTTGCCCGAGAGCTGTTTGTGGCGAGGGAGCTTGCTCCCGCTGGAGTGCGAAGCGCTCCCAGGATTTTTGGGGCCGCTGCGCAGCCCGGCGGGAGCAAGCTCCTTCGCCACAGAAGAGCCCTTGCAGTCGGTTAGGCCGGCGGCTGGGTCTGCAACATCGACGGCCGCTGACTCACCTCGGCATACCACGCCGCCAGCTTCGGATGGCTGGACCGCCACTGCATGTCCGGGTGACGGAAATCCAGGTACGCCAGCGCACAGGCCACGCTGATCGCCGCCACATCAAACGGCCCGGTCAGTTCGGTGATGGCGTCCTGTTCCAGCATGTCGAGGGCGCGGCGGATCTTGTCGCGCTGGCCTTCCAGCCACAAGTCCCAGTGTTTTTCCACCGGGCGCATGGCGGTTTCGTAACGCACCAGCACGGCGGCATCCATGATCCCGTCGGCCGTCGAGGCCAGCGTCAGGCGTCGCCAGCGGGCCGGGCCGTCTCGGGGGATCAGCGGGGTGCCGGTGTGTTGGTGGTCGAGGTAATCGAGGATCACCCGGCTGTCATGCAGCGCGTTGCCGTCGGCCAGGCGCAGCGCGGGGATCTTGCCCACCGCGTTGTCCAGGATCACATCGGCGTCGGGCGCGATCGGTGTCGGCATGCAGGCGTGCAAGGTCACGCGGTCCAGTTGGCCGGTCTCGTGCAACAGCACCCGTACCTTGCGCACAAACGGCGAGGCGGGGTTGTGGAACAACGTCATGCTGGGGATGGACATGGGCATTCCTCGGAAAAGGGCAGCGCTAATCTATCTCAACGCTTGAGCAACGCCCAGCTGCCAATTACCGCCGGAATACCTAGCCCGACCCAGCTCAACGAATCCCACAACCCGTCCCCCAGCAACGCCGCAAACAACCCGGCCGCGCTCAGCAGCCCGATGGCCAGCGGAATGCCAAACACCTTCCAGAAACTCGACTGCCGCGGCTTCATGACTTGGCCGCCTTGCGCCGTACCTGCCACAGGTACACGCCGCTGCCCAGGACGATGATGGTCAGCACGTCCAGCACTGCCCAGAGGATCTTCATCGGCATGCCGCCGTAGTCACCAAAGTGCAGCGGCTGCGACATGCCCATGGCGTCCATGTACCACGGCCGTTCGGCGATGGCGGTGACGTGCAGGTTGCTCGCGTCGATCAGCACTGGCGTCAGCAGGTGCGACGTCAGGTGGGTGCTGCCTTTCATGAACACCGCGTAGTGATGCTCGCTGGAAAAGCGCGTGCCGGGGAATGCTATAAAGTCCGGCTCCATGCCGGGCGCGGCCTTGGCGGCGATTGTCAGCAGGTCGGTGGCGGGCGCGCGCAAGGTCAGTGGCGGGGCGTTCTTGTAGGGTTCGATCATCGCGCTGAGGCTGTCGGTGCGCCAGGCCGCGATGATCAAGTCGGCGCAGGCGCTGATCACGCCGGTCACGCCCACCACCAACGCCCAGGTCAGGGTGACCACGCCGATCAGGTTGTGCAGGTCGAGCCAGCGCAGGCGCGTGGATTTGTCCTGGCGCACGGTGGCGAACTTCAGCCGGCGCATAAAGGGCAGGTACAGCACCGTGCCGGAAATGATCGCCAACACAAACAGGATGCCCATGAACGCCAGCAGCAACTTGCCCGGCAGCCCGGCGAACATATCGACGTGCAGGCGCAGCAGGAACATCGTCAGCCCGCCGTTGGCCGAAGGGGTTTCCACGGCTTCACCGGTGCGGGCGTCAAGCATGAAGGTATGGGAAGAATTGGGTTCGGTGCCGGCAGTGGCGGCCATGATCGCGATCACGCCGTTCTTGTCGTCTTCGTCCCAGGCCAGGTACTGCATGGCTTCGCCGGGGCGATGGGCCTGGGCTTTGGCCACCAGTTGTTCGAGGTTCAGCTGCGGGGTGTCGGCGGGCATTTGCGCCAGCTCGGGCTCGTTGCCCAGCAGGTGATCGATCTCGTGGTGGAAGATCAACGGCAGGCCGGTGAGGGCGAGCAGCAGCAGGAACACCGTACAGACGAGGCTGGTCCAGGTGTGGATGAAGGACCAGCGGCGGATGGTTTTGCTTTTCATGGGGCATCCAAATGCAAAGGGGCCACGGTGCGACCGTGACCCCTGGGTACTACTTTAGCGAGTTACCACTTGTAGTTCACAGCGGCGACTACGTTGCGCTCATCACCGTAGTAGCACCAGGCTCCGTCACACGTCGACAGGTAGTCCTTGTTGAAGATGTTTTTGGCGGTGACGTCCACCGAAACACCCGCCAGCGCCGGGTTGATGCGGCTCAGGTCGTAATGTACGGCAGCGTCATACACGGTGTACGAGCCGACGTGACCATTGGCCGTATTCGCAGTGTTGCCGTAGGTGTCGCCGACGTAACGCACTCCCGCACCTACGCCGAAACCATCCAGAACACCCGAGTGCCACGTGTAGTCAGACCACAACGAAGCCTGGTTGCGCGGCACCAGCTTCATGCGGTTGCCCTTGTCGTCACCTTTGAGAATTTCAGTGTCAGTGTAGGTGTAGGAGCCGACGAGTTTCAGGTTGTCGGTGACTTCTGAAGTGGCTTCCAGCTCCAGGCCGCGCACGCTGATTTCGCCGATCTGGCTCGTGACGTTGTTCTGGGTGACGGAAACGTTCTGCTGGCGCAGGTCAAATACAGCAGCGGTCAGCAGGGTCTTGCTACCCACGGGCTGATACTTCACGCCCACTTCAGTCTGCTTGCCTTGGGTCGGTTTGAATGACTCGGTGGCACTGGCACTGGCGCCAGCCGTGGGCTGGAAGGACTCGGTATAAGAAATGTACGGGGTAATGCCCGAATCAAACACATAGCTCAGGCCAGCGTTACCGCTGAAGGCTTTGTCGCGCTGGGTGTTGGTGGCGTCATTCATGTTGAAGAACGTGGTGCCGGTGTGGATCCAGTCTTCACGACCGCCCAGGGTCAGGCGCCACTTGTCCAAGGCCATTTGGTCCTGGACGTACACGCCGGTTTGCACCGTCTTTTGGTTGTAGTCGTAGAAGGTGAACGGGGTGCCGGCAGGGCGAGGCTGGTTGTAGATCGGGCGGCTCGGGTTGATGCTCGCGGCGCTGCCTTCGATCCAGTGGTAATCGGTATTGCTGCGCTGGTGATCCAGGCCAAGTAGCAGGGTGTGGCTTAGAGCGCCGGTCTGGAAGTCGGCCTGGAAATTGTTGTCCACGGCCAGTTGCGCGATGTCTTCGTCGACCTTGTCATAGATGCGCGCCAGCATGCCGTCCGGGCCTACAGCGGTGTCGCCGTAGCTGGAGTAGGTGGTGTTGAAGGCCAGTTCGCTCTTGGTGTAGCGCAGGTTTTGCTTGAACTGCCAGACATCGTTGAAGCGATGGTCAAAGGCATAGCCGAGTGCGTAATAGGTGCGATCGTAGTAATCCTGATCAGGCTCGCCGAGGTTCTTGTGGTGGGAAATCTTGCCCGCTGGCGAAGGCAGCTTGGTGCCTTGCAAGGGCAGGAACTGGCCACTGATGCCGGTATCGTCGCGGGTGAACTGCGAGAGGAAGGTCAGGTGGGTGTCGTCGTTAATGTTCCAGGTCAGGCTCGGCGCAATGTTGTAGCGCTTGTCTTCGATGTGGTCGATGGGCGTGCCGCTGTCACGTACCACGCCGTCGACGCGGTAGAGAAACTGGCCTTCGTCGTCAATCTTGCCGGTGCTGTCGAAGCTGATCTGCTTGCGGTTGTTGCTGCCAACTTCGGCACGTACCGCGTGGCTGTCTTCGGCTTGCGGGCGACGGCTGACCATATCGAGCATGCCGCCCGGCGGGGTTTGGCCATAGACCGAGGATGCCGGGCCGCGCAGCAGGGTAATGCGGTCCAGGTTCCAGGTCTCTTGTTTCGGGTTGGCATAGGAGCCTTTTGGCAGTGGCAGACCGTCGAGGAATTGGGTCGGTTCGAAGCCGCGTACGCGCAGCCAGTCGGCCCGGGCGTCGCTGCCGTAGCTGCTGGCGATCACGCCCGGCATGTAACGCACGGCGTCATCAAGGTTCTGTACACCGCGATCTTCCATTTGGGCGCGGGTGATGACGGACATCGAACGTGGGGCTTCGACAATGGCGGTGTCGGTCTTGGTGCCCGCAGCGGTGCGCGTGGCGACATAACCATCAACCGGCCCCCACGCACTTTCCGCATTGGCCTGGCCCGTAATGCTCGTCTCCGGCAACGCCACAACCCCATCGGGAATCGCTACCAGGCTGAAGGTACCCGCACTGCTTTGCTCCAGTTGCAGGCCTGTGCCACGCAGCGCCTCGCGCAACGCGCCCTGCGCATCAAACTGGCCCTTCACCGGTGCAGACGTCTTGCCCGACGCCAACCCTGGATTCAGCGTCAGCGCCAAGCCCGCCTGGCTGGCGATCTGGTTCAGGGTAGTGGCCAGCGGTGCTGCCGGCAGGTTGTAGGCGCGCACACTGGAGGCCTGTTCGGCGGCGATCAGCTGGGTGCTGGCCAGCGGGGCGCTGAGGGCAATGGCCACGGCCAACAGGCTGGGGCGCAACAAGGTGTCTAGCGTGCGGGACATACGGCGGCTCCTGAATGGAAATATTTCTCAATTGCCTATGTGCCGAACGAGATGCAGAAAGTGATAGGGCTGAATGAAAATAATTTCTATTTGGTTGCAGGCTTGCCGGAAACCGTCACCCACCACGGCGTGTGCTGCTCGATTTGCACCGGCAAGGTCGGCAGCAACGCGTTCAGCGCCAGGTTGGTGTCGTGCAGCGGGAAGCTGCCGGTGATCCGCAGGTCGGCCACCTGTTTATCCACACCCAGGTAGCCGGTGCGGTAGCGGCTCAGCTCAGCAACCACATCGCCGAGCCGCGCGTTGTCCACCACCAGCATGCCGCGGGTCCAGGCGTCTGTGCCGGGGCTGACGGCGAGCATTGGGCCAAGGCCGTCGCGGCGCATCAGCACTTGCTGGCCTTCCTTGAAGATCTGCTCCTGAGGCAGCGCCTCGGGCTGCGCGCCAACGGCCGACTGCAACACGCTGAGGCGCGTGCCGTCTTCTTCGCGCTTGACGATAAACCGCGTGCCCAGGGCGCGCAGGCTGCCTTCGCGGGTTTCGACAAAAAACGGGCGGGCGTCGTTGTGGCCGGTTTCGACGAGGATCTCGCCTTCCTGCAACACGATCACCCGGCGTTTCTCGTCGAAGCGCACGTCGATGGCGCTGTGGGTGTTGAGGTTGATCACGGTGCCGTCGGCCAGCTTGAGGGTGCGCTGTTCGCCGGTGGCGGTGCGCTGGTCCGCCAGCCAGTAGTCGAACGGCACGTAGCGCTGGCCGGCGAACACCACCAGGCCGCATACCAGCACCACACTGGCCAGGCCGCTGCCGAGCTTGCGCACGCGGCGGCGAATACCTTCGCGCGACTGCAACAGCGCTGCACGGGCAGGGCCCGAGGCCACGCTGAAACGCTGATCGAGCATGCCCAGCTGGCGCCAGGCGCGGGCGTGTTCTTCATCGCTGGCCAGCCATTTGGCGAACTCTTCCTGTTCTACGGCGCTGCCGTCGCCCGAGTCGAGGGACAACTGCCAGGCAATGGCCGCGTCGAGCACCCGTGCCGACACCGGTTTGGAACCGACCTGGCTCACAGCGGCTCGCCATACAGGGCGATGTAGCACTGGCGAATGCCCTGGGCCAGGTATTGCCGCACACGGGGCACGGAAACCCCCAGGCGCTGGGCGATTTCGGCGTGGCCCATGCCATCGAGGCGGTTATAGAGAAAGGCCGCGCGGGCTTTGCTCGAGAGTTTGCCCAGCAGGCGGTCGATGGCCTTGAGGTCTTCGAGGATCAGTTGCTGTTCTTCCGGGGAAGGGTGTTCGCTTTCCGGGATCAGCATCAGTTCGGTGAGGTAGGCCTGTTCCAGCGCTGCGCGACGGAAGTAATCGAACAACAGGCCCTTGGCGATGGCCACCAGAAACGCTCGGGGCTCGCGGGGTTCGCGCAGTTCTTCACGGCCCAGCAGGCGCATGAAGGTGTCCTGGCTCAGGTCTTCGGCACGGCTGGGGCAGGCCACGTTGCGTCGCAGCCACGCCAACAGCCAGCTGCGATGGTCGCGGTACAACGCGCCAACAAGCTCACTGTGGGGACTTTGGATTGACGACAAGGCGACACCGATCGGAAAGTTTAAACTAACGAGAATTATTCGCGATTGTGGCAGAGGCGTCGTACGGGTGCAATTGGCGTTGGTCGGGTGATGGCACTGTGTTTAAAAAGACGGGGCTTGTTTGCGACGTTTCCACTGGCCAAGGCGCTCCTGCAAGGCTTTGGGACTGTCGATCTGCTGCTGCCGGGCCCGGCTGAACAGGATCAGCATCAACTCCGCCGTGGCCAGCGCATCCGCACTCGCATGGTGACGCTCGCCCACCTGCAGCTTGAAATGCCCGATCCAGTCATCCAGCCCGGCTTCGCGGATGTTCGCGTCGGGGCACAGCAGCGGGGCGATGTCGGCCACGTCCAGGAACGGATGGTTCAAGCGATAACCCAGGCTGTCCTTGAGGGCACGGCAGAGCATGTGTTGATCAAAGGGCGCATGGAACGCCAGCAACGGGCTGTCGCCGACAAACGCCATAAAGTCCATCAGCGCTTCAGCCGGATCACTGCCCGCTGCAATGGCGCTGGGCCCCAGGCCGTGGATCAGCACGCTGGGGTTGAGCTTGGTTTCGGCCCGTTGCAGGGTGCGCTCGAACAGTTGGGAGAAGTCCACCGCGCCGTCTTCGATCACCACCGCGCCAATCGACAACACCTGGTCACGATTGAGGTTCAGGCCGCTGGTTTCCAGGTCCACCACCACCCAGCGCTGGTCTCGCAACGAACCGTCCCCCAGCGCCTGGGGTTTTGGCAGTTGCTCGACCCGCCGCTGTTGCGCTGCGTCCAGGCCCGGCTTGGCTTTGCGCAACCAGCCAAACACACTCACAGCTGGTACCGCAGGGTCAGGCTGCTTTGCAGGCGTTGGGCCTGGCGCAGGGACTCACGCAGGATGCGCCGGTCCAGGTGGTTGAGGCTGTCGGGGTCGACGCGGTTGGAGTAGGGCAAATTCTCGCGGGTTTGCAGTTGGTGCTGTTGCATGCGGGTTTGCTGGATAAAGTGATAGGCCTCTTCATAGGCCGCGCCGTCCAGGCGTTCGATGACTTCCTTGGCCACCAGTTGGCGCAAGCGCTCCAGGGTGTTGATAGCACTGATGCCATTGGCCAGGGCCAGCAGCCGGGCACCGTCGACAAAGGGCGTGAGGCCTTGCACCTTGAGGTCGAGTGTCGCCTTGTCGGCGCCTTTGCGTGTCAGCACGAAATCCCGGAAACGCCCCACCGGCGGACGCTGGCGCAACGCGTTCTCGGCCAGCATGCGCTGGAACAAACGGTTGTCCGCCACCTGATCGAGAATGCCCTGGCGCAATTGCTCGCACCCGTGTTCATCGCCCCACACCACCCGCAAATCAAAATAGATGCTCGAACCCAGCAGGTTCTCCGGCGTTGCCTCGCGAATAAACCCGGCAAACCGCCGCGCCCATTCCGCCCGGGACAGGCACAGCTCCGGGTTGCCGGCCATGATGTTGCCCTTGCACAGGGTAAAACCGCACAGCGCCAGGCTCTGGTTGATCTGTTGCGCCAGGGGCAGCAGGCGGCCACGAATCTCGGCGGCTTCAGCGGCGTCTTTGGCTTCAAACAGAATGCCGTTGTCCTGGTCGGTATACAGCGTCTGCTCGCGGCGGCCCTCGCTGCCGAAACACAGCCAGCTGAACGGCACGCCGGGGTCGCCCTTGTCGGCCAGGGTCAGCTCGATGACGCGGCACACCGTGTGATCGTTGAGCAAGGTGATGATGTGGGTGATCTGCGTGGACGACGCACCATGGGCCAGCATGCGCTCCACCAACTGGCCGATTTCGCCACGGATCGCCACCAGGTTTTCTACCCTTGGCGCGTTGCGGATAGTCCGGGCCAGATGCACCAGGTCGACCCGTTGCAGGGAAAACAGGTCACGTTCGGACACCACGCCACACAGGCGCTGATCCTTGACCAGGCACACGTGGGCAATATGCCGTTCGGTCATGGCGATCGCGGCGTCGAAGGCACTGTGGTCCGGCGTGAGAAAGAACGGCGCCTGGGTCATGTGGCGCTCGATGCCCTGGTTGAAATCGCTGGTGCCGTCGGCCACCACCTGGCGCAGGTCCCGCAGGGTGAAAATCCCCAGGGGCGCCTTGTGCTCATCGACGATCACGATGCTGCCCACTTGCTGCTCGTGCATCTGCGTGACCGCTTCGCGCAGGGGCGTCAGCGGGCTGCAGGTCACCGGGTGGCGCATGGCCAACTCGCCCAGGCGGGTGTTCAGCGAATACTGGGTGCCGAGGGTTTCCACGGCTTTTTGCTGGACTTGCTGATTGACCTGATCCAGCAGGCTGCTCACCCCGCGCAAGGCAAAGTCGCGAAAGGCACTGGAAAGCGCGAACAGCTTGATAAAGGCCGGCTTGTTCAGTTGCAGGCAGAAGGTGTCTTCGGCGGCTTTGTGCTCGGTGCGGGTCGCCCGCTCGCCGAGCAACGCGGCCAGCGGGAAACATTCACCCGTGGTGATTTCAAAGGTGGTTTCTGTGGAATCCGGCCGCTCGCCGACCACGCGCCCCTGCTTGACGATGTAAAAGTGCTCCACCGGCCCGCCCGACGGCTTGAGAATGCTCTCGCCGGGGCCGTAGAAGCGCAATTGGCACTGCTCTACCAGAAATCCCAGGTGGGCGTTTTCCATCTGGTTGAACGGCGGGAAACGTTGCAGGAATTGCAGGGTGCCGTGGATGTTCTGCAACACAGCAGTTTTTCCCGCCTGTGTGAAAGCATCAGCTTTACTCATACCTATGACCGCAGTTTTTTTGTCGTTATCGTGCCTCATGGTCGACTCCTGCGCTGCGGGTGCCCATTGGACGTAAGTCTAGGTAGCGAATTGTCCTCAACGACTAGGGAAAAACCTTACATGAATATCGTCCAAACCCCGTAGAACGCCCACTAGGAAAACTTTCCGACGAAGTGCACATTGTTCGCCCTTCCGGCGATGTCTGAGTTCTGTGCTGGGAGATTGATCAGAACTGCCGAGAAACGTATGTCCGACCACGATATTTTGAGTGACGCCGAGCGCGAGGCCCTGAGCGCTGTTATGCAGGAGCCTGATTTACCGCCACAACGGGTTTTGATCGTGGATGACGACAAGGACTCTCGCGAACTGTTGGCGGAAATTCTTGGCCTGGACGGCATTCGCTGCATGACCGCAGACAGTGGCGAGGCGGCGTGGGACTTGTTGAGCTCCAGCAGTTCCATTGGCTTGCTGATCACCGACCTGCGCATGACCCCGAGCAACGGGCTGCAATTGATTCGCCAGGTGCGCGGGTCTACCCGGGCGGCGCTGCCGATCATCATCATGTCGGGGGACGCTGAAGCGCCGGACGTGATTGATGCCATGCATTTGAGCGTGGTGGACTTCTTGCTCAAGCCCATTGATAGCGCAAAGCTGGCGAAGATGGTGAAGCGGGAGTTGGGGATGGTGCAGTAAAACCCGGCGACCAAAAAAAAGCCCTGATCGGAAGATCAGGGCTTTTTCATTTCCAACGCTTGATTACAGACCGTTCTTGGCCTTGAACTCCCGGCGCCGACGGTGCAACACCGGCTCGGTGTAGCCGTTTGGCTGCTTGGTCCCTTCAACTACCAACTCCACCGCCGCCTGGAACGCGATGTTGCTGTCAAAATCGGGAGCCAGCGGGCGGTACAGCGCGTCACCGGCGTTCTGACGGTCCACCACCGGCGCCATGCGCTTGAGGCTTTCCATCACCTGGGCTTCATTGACGATGCCGTGGCGCAGCCAGTTGGCAATGTGCTGGCTGGAGATACGCAGGGTGGCGCGGTCTTCCATCAGGCCGACGTCGTTGATGTCCGGCACTTTCGAGCAACCCACGCCCTGGTCGATCCAGCGCACCACGTAACCGAGGATGCCCTGGGCGTTGTTGTCCAGTTCGTTGCGGATTTCTTCGTCGGACCAATCGGTATTCTGGGCCAGGGGAATGGTCAGGATGTCGTCCACCGAAGCGCGTTCGCGCTTGGCCAGTTCGGCCTGGCGGGCGAATACGTCAACCTTGTGGTAATGCAGCGCGTGCAGCGCGGCCGCCGTTGGCGACGGGACCCATGCCGTGTTGGCGCCGGCCAGCGGGTGAGCAATTTTCTGCTCCAGCATGGCGGCCATCAGGTCAGGCATGGCCCACATGCCTTTACCGATCTGTGCGCGACCTTGCAGGCCGGTGCTCAAGCCGATATCGACGTTCCAGTTCTCGTAGGCGCCGATCCATTTTTCAGCCTTCATGGCAGCCTTGCGCACCATCGCGCCAGCTTCCATGGAGGTGTGGATTTCGTCGCCGGTGCGGTCGAGGAAGCCGGTGTTGATAAACACCACGCGCTCGCTGGCCGCCTTGATGCAGGCCTTGAGGTTGACCGTGGTGCGGCGCTCCTCGTCCATGATCCCGACTTTAAGGGTGTTGCGTGGCAGCTTCAGCACGTCTTCGATGCGGCCGAACAGCTCGTTGGTGAACGCGGCTTCTTCCGGGCCGTGCATTTTCGGTTTAACGATGTAGACCGAACCGGTGCGGCTGTTCTTGCGGCTGGTGTTGCCGTTGAGGCTGTGGATCGCCGACAGGCTGGTGAGCAGGCCGTCGAGAATACCTTCCGGTACTTCGTTGCCGTCTTTGTCGAGGATCGCGTCGATGGTCATCAAGTGACCAACGTTACGCACGAACAGCAGCGAACGACCGTGCAGGGTCACGTCTTTACCGTCTGCGCCGGTGTACACGCGGTCGGCGTTCATGGTGCGGGTAAAGGTCTTGCCACCCTTGGCGACTTCTTCCGACAGGTCACCCTTCATCAGGCCGAGCCAGTTGCGGTAGATCACCACCTTGTCATCGGCATCGACGGCGGCGACGGAGTCTTCGCAGTCCATGATGGTGGTCAGGGCGGCTTCCATCAGCACGTCTTTCACGCCGGCGGCGTCGGTCTGGCCGACCGGGGTGCTGGCGTCGATCTGGATTTCGAAGTGCAGGCCGTTGTGCTTCAGCAGGACTGCGGTCGGCTTAGCGGCATCGCCCTGGTAGCCGATCAACTGGGCATCACTGCGCAGGCCGCTGTTGCTGCCGCCCTTGAGGCTGACCACGAGCTTGCCGTCGACGATCTTGTAGCCGGTGGAGTCCACGTGGCTGCCGGCAGCCAGCGGCGCGGCTTCGTCGAGGAAGGCGCGGGCGAAGGCGATAACCTTGTCGCCACGCACCTTGTTATAGCCTTTGCCCTTTTCGGCGCCGTCGGCTTCGCTGATGGCGTCGGTGCCATACAGCGCGTCATACAGGGAGCCCCAGCGCGCGTTCGAGGCGTTGAGGGCGAAACGGGCGTTCATCACCGGCACCACCAGCTGCGGGCCGGCCATGTGGGCAATTTCTTCGTCGACGTTTTGGGTCGATGCCTGGAAATCCGCGGCTTCTGGCAGCAGGTATCCGATATCTTGAAGGAAGGCTTTGTAGGCCACCGCGTCGTGGGCCTGGCCGGCGTGCGCCTGGTGCCAGGTGTCGATCCGCACTTGAAAATCGTCGCGTTTGGCGAGTAGGGCTTTGTTCTTCGGCGCCAGGTCGTGGATGACCTTGTCGGCACCGGCCCAGAACTGGTCGGCGGTAATGCCGGTACCAGGAATGGCTTCGTTGTTCACGAAGTCGAACAGGACTTTGGCGACCTGCAGGCCACCGACTTGAACGTGTTCAGTCATTGCTTGCCTCACTCTGCGGAGCTTATGCGCTTTTCAGCTTTTCAATTTACCAATGAAGCCTCTGGCCATGTAAACCGCGAATACGCCGCACCAGTACATGCCGATGAAGGCGGCTGGGCGGGCTGCGTCGCGGTGCGTGGTTGCCTTGGCAGACATCGACCTAACGTTATGTAGTGCGCGATTGGGCATACTACATGATGAGTTGCGGTTGTGAAAATTAGACTAAATACGTCGTTTAGCGACCCACTTTGGTTATACGGTCACAGTGGGGTACGGGATGTTCTCAAAAAACTATTGGATTGTTCCAGATAAATATAAAAATGGTACACGATTTGTTTTCGTGCCTACCTGAGTCCACCTTGATAGGTGCGAGGGGAACGCCTGGTTCCTACCTGATTTTCATAAGAAGAGGACGACACCATGGACCATCTCGTACTGACTGTCATCGCCCCGGACAAACCCGGCGTGGTCGAACGCATCGCCCAATGCATCGCGTCCCACGGCGGCAACTGGCTGGAAAGCCGCATGGCGCACATGGCCGGGCAGTTTGCCGGGATTTTGCGCGTGAGCGTGCCGGCGGAAAACCGTCTGGATTTGATCGGGGCGCTGGAAGACTTGTCCACCCACGGCATTCGCGTGCTGCTGGGGGAAAGCAGTTCGGTCGCCGCCAGTGAGTCGCAACCGATCGCCATGGCGCTGGTGGGCAATGACCGGCCGGGAATTGTTCGCGACATCACCGCGCTGCTCAGCAAGCAGGGCGTCAACCTGGAGCGCTTGATCACGGACGTGCGTCCGGCGCCGATGAGCAGCGACCTGTTGTTTCACGCCGAAGCCTTGCTGGCGGTGCCGTTGACGCTGCCGTTGGAGACGTTGCAGGCCGCGCTGGAAACCCTGGCGGATGACTTGATGGTGGAACTGGAACTACGCAGCGAGGAATAGTTGCCCACAAGGTTATGCATGGAAATCTTGCATGGGCCTGTGGATAACCTGTAGAGACCCGCGTCCAGCCCGCGCGGGCCGTGGCTCTTCGCCTGTTGAGCAAAAAACGAGCAGTTTCAAGGGCTTGTGCACAAACGCCGGGGACCAGGCTGTGGATAACCTTGGGGTGAATGGCTGCAAGCCACGCCGGCTATGGCTTGCAGGGGTTTGTACGTTATTTGATCAGTTTTTCCGCACGGTCAGCCAGGCGTCGAGGCTGTAGACCACCAGGCCGGCCCAGATAAAGCAGAAAGCGATCAGCGTGGCGGGCGCCAGGTGTTCGTTGAACAGCAGCACGGCTTCCAGCAGCACCAGGGTGGGCGCCACGTATTGCAGGAAGCCCAAGGCGGTGTAGGGCAAATGCCGCGCGGCGGCGTTGAAACACACCAGCGGGATCAACGTCACCGGGCCTGCCGCTACCAGCCACCACGCCTGCGAGGTGCTCCAGAACGCCATCTGCGCGCTGTGGGCGGACGGATTGAACAGCAGCCATGCGATGGCAATCGGCACCAGCATCCAGGTTTCCACCACCAGCCCGGGCAATGCCTTGACCGGCGCCTGCTTGCGGATCAACCCGTAGAAACCAAAGGTCGCGGCCAGCACCAGCGATACCCACGGCAGGCTGCCGACTTGCCACACCTGTTGCGCCACGCCGACCGCCGCCAGGCCCACGGCTACCCATTGCAGGCGGCGCAGGCGCTCGCCCAGGATCACCATGCCCAACAGCACGTTCACCAGCGGGTTGATGTAATAACCCAGGCTGGCCTCAAGCATGCGGCCGCTGTTCACCGACCATACATACGTCAGCCAGTTACCTGCGATCAAGGTGCCGCTCAGGGCCAGGATCGCCAGGCGCTTGGGGTTGTCCCGCAATTCGCGAAGCCAGCCCGGGTGTTTCCAGACCAGCAGTAGCAAACTGCCGAACAGCGCAGACCACAGCACGCGGTTAACGATGATTTCTGCGGCGGGAACGCTGGCGATGGCTTTGAAGTAGATCGGGAACAGGCCCCAGATGACGTAGGCGCTCAGGCCCAATATGTACCCGCGACGGGGGTTGGCGGCTTGCATGCAGAATCCTTGCTTAGGCAGCTAACAAAGCCACGATTGTAAGGATATTTGTCAGGGGATGTGTGTTGAAAGTGTAGGGCCCAAGGCTTGGGCCCAGACGATAGGAATCAGAACAGCTTCAGCGGTTCTTCATTGAGCGCCGACAACTGCTCGCGCAACGCCAACACTTGGTCGCCCCAGTAACGCTCGCTGCCAAACCACGGGAAACTGTGGGGGAACGCCGGGTCGTCCCAGCGGCGTGCAAGCCAGGCGCTGTAGTGCATCAGGCGCAGGGCCCGCAGTGGTTCGATCAGGGCCAGTTCGCGCGGGTCGAAGTCGTGGAATTCCTGGTAGCCGTCCATCAATTCCGAGAGTTGCCCCAGGCATTCCTGGCGGTCGCCGGCGAGCATCATCCACAGGTCTTGTACGGCAGGGCCCATGCGGCAATCGTCGAGGTCGACGATGTGGAACATCTCGTCGCGACACATCATGTTGCCGGGGTGGCAATCGCCGTGCATGCGGATGTTCTTGTGGGGCGTGGCCTTGTAGACCTCTTCCACACGCTTGAGCAGGTCGCGGGCCACGGACTCGTAGGCGGGCAGCAGGCTTTTGGGAATGAAATTTCCTTCCAGCAGGGTGTTCAGGGAATCGTGACCAAAATTCTTCACGCCCAGGGCTTCGCGGTGTTCGAAAGGGCGGGTGGAGCCGACCGCGTGCAGACGGCCGAGCAGCTGGCCGAGGCGATACAGTTGGTCGAGGTTGCCCGGCTCCGGCGCGCGGCCACCACGGCGCGGGAACAGGGTGAAGCGGAAACCGGCGTGTTCGAACAGGCTTTCGCCGTTGTGAATCATCGGCGCCACTACGGGCACTTCGCACTCGGCCAGTTCGAAGGTGAAGCTGTGTTCTTCGAGGATGGCTTCGTTGGTCCAGCGCTGGGGCCGGTAGAACTTGGCGATCAAGGGCTCGGAGTCTTCGATGCCGACCTGATAGACGCGGTTTTCGTAGCTGTTGAGCGCGAGGATGCGGGCGTCGCTGAGGAAACCGATGCTTTCGACAGCGTCGAGCACCAGGTCAGGGGTCAGTGTTTCAAACGGGTGTGCCATGCGAACTCCTGCGCGCAGCAGGGCGCCGCGTCCGGCCGGGTATGGTAACGCACCGGGGTCGAGATAGGTGGTGACTGTTAGTCCGCCATCGCGGGCAAGCCAGGCTCCCACAGGAGTACTCGGTCAACTGTGGGAGCCGGGCTTGCCCGCGATGGCGCCTTATCAGGCGCCGACGATCCCGCCATCATCCCGACGAATCGCCATCACCGAGGACCGTGGCTTGCCATTCGGCAGGTGTTCCGGCCAGGTCGAGCCACCGGTTTCCCCTGGATGCTGAATCCCCACAAACAGGGTTTTCTGGTCCGGCGAAAAGCTGATCCCGGTCACTTCACAGGCCACCGGCCCCACCATGAACCGCCGGATCTCACCGGTCGATGGGTCGGCACACAGCATCTGGTTATTACCCATCCCGTCAAAGTCGCCACCGTTGCTGTAGTCGCCATCGGTGAGGATCCACAACCGCCCGGCCTTGTCGAAGCCCAGGCCGTCCGGGCTGTTGAACATGTTCTGCGGGTTGATGTTGGACGAGCCGCCCTTTGGCGTCCCGGCATGCACGGTCGGGTTGCCAGCCACCACAAACAAGTCCCAGCTGAAATCCGGCGCGCCATGGTCGGAGGCAGAGGCCTTCCAGCGCAGGATCTGCCCGTAGACGTTTTTCTCCCGCGGGTTCGGGCCGCCCACCGGCTGCCCGTCTTCGCCGCGCTTGGCGTTGTTGGTCAGGGTGCAGTACACCTGGCCGTCGGTAGGGCTGACCACGATCCATTCCGGGCGGTCCATGCGGGTGGCTTTCACCACGCTGGCGGCCAGGCGTGCGTGGATCAGCACTTCGGCCTGGCTGGCAAAGCCGGTGTTGGCGTCGATGCCGTTCTTGCCGTAGGTCAGTTCGACCCATTGGCCCTGGCCCTTGGGATGGTCGGCATTGCCGTCGCCTGCATCGAAGATCGCCACGTACAAGGTGCCGTGGTCCAGCAGGTCCTTGTTGGCCTTGGGGTTCTTGTGGTTGATCTTGTCGCGGCTGATGAACTTGTAGATGAACTCGCCGCGCTCGTCGTCGCCCATGTACACCACGGCGCGGCCGTCGCGGGTTTCAGCCAGGGCGGCGTTTTCGTGCTTGAAGCGGCCCAGGGCGGTGCGTTTGACAGGGGTGGATTGCGGGTCGAACGGGTCGATTTCTACCACCCAGCCATGACGGTTGAGTTCGTTGGGGTTCTTGGCCATGTCGAAGCGCGAGTCGTGCTGATGCCAGTTGATGTCTTTGCTGGCGGCCACCACGCCGTAGCGTTTCTGCCCGGCGTCGAAGGTTTGTTGCGGGTTGCTGCTGCCGAAGCAGTCGGTGAAGTTTTCTTCGCAGGTGAGATAAGTGCCCCATGGGGTCTTGCCATTGGCGCAGTTCTGGAAAGTGCCGAGGACTTTTTTGCCGGTCTTGTCGGCGCTGGTTTTCAGCCAGGCATGGCCCGCGGCGGGGCCGCCGAAGCGGATCGGCGAGTTGCCGTGGATGCGCCGGTTGTAGCGCGAATCCTGGACGAACTGCCAGGTGTCGCCTTTACGCCTTACTTCAATCACTGACACACCTTCGCTGGCCAGCGCCTTGCGCACGTCTTCGGCCGATTGTGGCGCGCCGCCGTGGGCGTAGAGGTAGCGGTAGTTGGTGTATTCGTTGTTGATCGCCATCAGCGCGCGGTTGTTGTCCCCGGGGAAGGCGAACAGGCTCATGCCGTCGTTGTTGTCGCCGAACTGCTGTTCCTGGGCCTTGGCGGTGCCGTTGCCGCTGGGGTCGAAGGCTGGCGCATTCTTGTGCAGTGGCTGGCCCCAACTGATCAGCACCGAAGCGCTGTAGCCGGGCGGCAACGTGACGGTGTCGCTGGTGGCCGCGGCGATGCTGGCGAAACCCAGCAACGGGCTGTTCGACGCGGCGTTGACCGCCAGGGCGCTGCGGGTCAGCAGGTTGCCGCCGAGGAACATCGCCGCACCGCAGAGGGCGCCGGCGCCGATAAAACGCCGGCGGGTGAGGCCGACCATCTGTTCCAGGTCGGTGGCTTGGTTTTCTTCTAATAGGCTCATTTCAGGCTCCCTGCGGGTTTTTGCAGCCACCTTAGGGAGCGGTCGTGACGAAATTGTTGCAGTTTGAAGCGTTACGCGGGGGTGCCCAGCAGCACATTGCTGGGGGAGAACTGCACCTTCACCTGCAGGCCTTCGGCGGCCTTGAGCTGTACGAGCGCGTCGGGCTGGGCCAGGGCGCATAAAACCTGGCCATTGGGCAGGGTGATACGGACCTCGCTGGGGCCATCATCGGCGTCGAGAATGGCCTCGATTTTTCCTTCCAGGCAATTGTGTCCAGGTGTTGCGGACTGCTCCGCGGCCAGCACTTCAAGCCAGCCGGCCTTGATCAGGGCGACGACTTCGGTGCCGGTCTCCAGTTCCAGGTGCAAGGTGCTGTCGTGGGTGATTTGCGCATCCAGGCTCAGTCCTGCGGCCAGTTCCAGGCGAATCAGGTCGTTGCGACCGTGGCTGTGAATCGCAATGACCTTGCCGTGCAACTGGTTGCGCGCGCTGGTGCGCAGCATCAGGCGGCCCAGCAGGTTGAAGTCGCTGGCGTCTTCCGCGGAATCCAGCACCTGGGCTTGCACCACCTGCAGGCGTTGGTAGAGGCGTAGTACCCGTTCACCTTCGGCCGTCAGCCTGGCGCCGCCGCCGCCCTTGCCGCCGACGCTGCGCTCCACCAAGGGCTTTTGCGCCAGGTTGTTCAACTCGTCGATGGCATCCCACGCGGCCTTGTAGCTCAAGCCCGCGCTCTTCGCCGCGCGGGTGATGGAGCCTTGCTCGGCAATGTGTTGCAGCAGGGCAATACGCTGGGGGCGGCGGACGATATGTTGGCTCAGGAGGGATGGCAGGGACATGGGTACACGCTTTGATGGAATGGACAGACGTTGCGGGTAGGGCGCCTCGGAGTCAAGTCATGTGCCCGGCTTGGGTGTACGCGCCAGGCAATACACATCAACCTGCCGCGCGCCGGCGTCCATCAACAGCCGGGCGAGGCTGTTGGCAGTGGCGCCGGTGGTGAGTACGTCGTCGATCAGCGCCAGGTGCCGGCCTTTGACCTGGGCATTGTCCGCCAAGGCAAAGGCCTGGAGCAGGTTGCGCTGACGGGTCTTGGCGTCCAGCGCCTGTTGCGCCACGGTTTCATGAGGCCGTAACAGCAGGTGCTCATCGTAAGGGATGTTCAGGTCCTTGCTCAGCCAGCGCGCGAGCATCGCCGCCTGGTTGTAACCCCGTTCGCGCAGGCGTTTGCGGGCCAAGGGTACGGGCAGCAGGCAGTCGGGGCGCGCGAGGCCGGCATCGTCATACCGATGTTGCAGGAATTGCCCCAGCAGGTGCGCAAGCAAATGGCCCAGCGGCCAGCGCGCCTGATGCTTGAAGCGGCTGATCAGGCTGTCGACGGGAAAGCTGTAGGCCCAGGGTGCAACCACTTGTTTAAACGCCGGCGGTCGCTTCACGCATTGGCCGCACACCAGGCCCGCCATGGGTAACGGCAGTGCGCACACGTCGCACTGATCCATCAGCCAGGGCAACTCGGTTTCGCAGACGTTGCAGATGGGATGGGCGGTTTCGCTGTACTCATCGCAGACTAAACAGGGTTGGTTGCTTTTTAACCAGATGTAAACCTTGTGTTTGTTGTCGAGTTGACAGTGCATGAATCTTCCTTAAATATGCCGAGCATCCGTGTCGTGCCTGTGGGTATTACTCCCCGCAGGGCTTGCCAAAGCATAATCAAGGAATCGCCCATGAGCGCCAGCATCACTGCCAACCTGCGTCACGATTGGTCTTTAGCCGAAGTCAAAGCGCTGTTTGTCCAGCCCTTCAATGACCTGTTGTTCCAGGCGCAGACCGTGCACCGCGCGCATTTCGACGCCAACCGCGTCCAGGTTTCCACGCTGCTGTCGATCAAGACCGGTGCCTGCCCGGAAGATTGCAAATATTGTCCGCAGTCGGGCCACTACAACACTGGCCTGGAAAAAGAAAAGCTGATGGAAGTGCAGAAGGTCCTCGAAGAGGCCGCCCGCGCCAAGGCCATCGGTTCGACCCGTTTCTGCATGGGCGCCGCCTGGAAGCATCCGTCGGCCAAAGACATGCCCTACGTGCTGGAAATGGTCAAAGGCGTGAAAGCCATGGGCCTGGAAACCTGCATGACCCTCGGCCGTCTCGACCAGGACCAGACCGAAGCCCTGGCCCAGGCCGGCCTCGACTACTACAACCACAACCTCGACACCTCGCCGGAGTTCTACGGCTCGATCATCACCACCCGCACCTACAGCGAGCGCCTGCAAACCCTGGCGTACGTGCGTGAATCGGGGATGAAGATCTGCTCGGGCGGCATCCTCGGCATGGGCGAGTCGCTGGACGACCGCGCGAACCTGCTGATCCAACTGGCCAACCTGCCGGAGCACCCGGAATCGGTGCCGATCAACATGCTGGTGAAAGTCGCCGGTACCCCGCTGGAAAATGCCGACGACATCGACCCGTTCGACTTCATCCGCATGCTCGCCGTGGCGCGCATCCTGATGCCGCAGTCCCATGTGCGGCTGTCGGCCGGGCGTGAAGCGATGAACGAGCAGATGCAGGCCCTGGCGTTTTTTGCCGGCGCCAACTCGATTTTCTACGGCGATAAACTCCTGACCACCGCCAACCCGCAGGCGGACAAGGACATGCAGCTGTTCTCGCGCCTGGGCATCCTGCCGGAAGCCCGTGAAGAGCATGCCGATGAAGTGCACCAAGCGGCGATCGAGCAGGCGCTGGTGGAGCAAAAGAGCAGCGAGCAGTTCTACAACGCGGCTGTTTAAGCCATTTCTCCTGCCGACGTGCGATCCAGTGTGGGAGCTGGCTTGCCTGCGATAGCGGTCTATCAGACGCATTGATGCTGAATGTGCCGCCGTCATCGCAGGCAAGCCAGCTCCCACAGGGTTGACCGCGTTCGGTTTGCTTAATCGAGGTCTCATGTCTTTCGATCTCGCCGCGCGTCTTGCGGCCCGTCGTGCCGAACACCTGTATCGTCAACGTCCACTGCTGCAGAGCCCGCAAGGCCCTGAAGTGGTGGTCGATGGCCAGCCGTTGCTGGCGTTCTGCAACAACGATTACCTCGGCCTGGCCAATCACCCGCAAGTGATCGAAGCCTGGCGTGCGGGCGCGGCGCGCTGGGGTGTGGGCGGTGGCGCTTCGCACCTGGTGATCGGCCACAGCACGCCGCACCATGAACTGGAAGAAGCCCTGGCCGACCTCACCGGTCGCCCGCGAGCACTGCTGTTCACCACCGGTTACATGGCCAACCTCGGCGCCGTCACGGCGTTGGTGGGGCAGGGCGATACGGTGCTCGAAGACCGCCTTAACCACGCCTCGTTGCTGGATGCCGGTTTGCTCTCCGGGGCGCGCTTCAATCGATACCTGCACAACGACGCCGAAAGCCTGGCCAAGCGTCTGGAGAAAGCCACCGGCAATACGCTGGTGGTGACCGACGGCGTGTTCAGCATGGACGGCGATGTGGCCGACCTGCCGGCGCTGGCCCGTGAAGCCCGGGCCAAGGGCGCATGGCTGATGGTGGATGACGCCCATGGCTTCGGGCATTTGGGCGCCAACGGTGGCGGGATCGTCGAGCATTTTGGCCTGAGCCAGGAGGACGTGGCGGTATTGGTGGGCACCCTGGGCAAGGCGTTTGGTACTGCCGGGGCATTTGTGGCAGGCAGTGAGGAACTGGTCGAAAGCCTGATCCAGTTTGCCCGCCCGTATATCTACACCACCAGCCAACCGCCGGCGCTGGCCTGCGCCACGCTGAAAAGCCTGGAACTGCTGCGCACCGAGCATTGGCGGCGTGAGCATCTTAACGGGCTGATCCGCCAATTCCGCCTGGGCGCCGAGCAGATCGGCCTGGAGCTGATGGACAGTTTCACGCCGATCCAGCCGATCATGATTGGCGACAGTGCCCGTGCCGTGCGCTTGTCGCAGATGTTGCGCGAGCGTGGGCTGATGGTGACTGCGATCCGGCCACCGACTGTGCCCGCTGGCAGCGCGCGACTGCGGGTGACCCTGACAGCGGCCCACAGTGCGGCGCAGGTGCAGCTATTGTTAAGCGCATTGGAAGAGTGTTTCCGCTTGTTAGGCCAGGAGCCCGACCATGCGTGATCGACTGATATTGCTGCCCGGCTGGGGCCTCGGCGTTTCGCCGCTGGAGCCGTTGGCGGCGGCGTTGCAGGGGCTGGATGAACACTTGCAGGTGCAGATCGAACCGTTGCCGGACGTGGAGTCGGACGACCTTCAAGAGTGGCTCGATGAGCTGGATTCGACCTTGCCCCAAGACGTCTGGCTGGGTGGTTGGTCCCTCGGCGGCATGCTTGCTGCCGAGTTGGCCGCCCGGCGCGGTGATCATTGTTGCGGTTTGCTCACCTTTGCCAGCAACGCAAGCTTCGTGGCCTGGTCCCGCTGGGACCATGGCATGCACGAAGAGGATTTTATTGCGTTTCTTAACGGTTGCCGCCTTGATCCGGTTGCGACGTTAAAACGCTTCAGTCTGCTTTGCGCCCGGGGTTCCAGCGATCCCCGATCACTTGCTCGGCTATTGCTGGCGGGTGCCCCTAAAACCTCCGCGCAGACCTTGCTCAGTGGTCTGGAGCTGTTGGGCCGATTGGACACCCGCCAGGCGTTGGTCGACTTTCAAGGGCCGCAGTTGCATCTGTTTGCCGGGCTAGACGGGCTGGTTCCGGCTGAAGTGGCCAGTGAGTTGTTCGCCTTGTTGCCCGATGTTGAAATCGGCCTGATTGAACAGGCCGGTCACGCTTTTCTACTGGAGGACCCCCACGGTGTGGCGGGGGCCATCCAGGCTTTTTTGCATGAGTGCGGTGATGACTGATTTATCCCATCCTGCGCTGCCCGGCGGCTTGCCAGACAAGCGCCAGGTAGCGGCCTCCTTTTCTCGCGCAGCGGCCAGTTACGACAGCGTTGCCGAATTGCAACGCGCGGTGGGCAGCGAGCTGCTGCGGCGTCTGCCGGAAGGTATTTCGCCGCAACGCTGGCTGGACCTGGGCTGCGGCACGGGTTATTTCAGTCGTGTGCTGGGCCAGTCATTTCCGGACAGCCAAGGCGTGGCCCTGGACATTGCCGAAGGCATGCTCAACCACGCCAGGCCCTTGGGCGGCGCGCAGCACTTTATCGCTGGCGATGCCGAGCGCTTGCCCTTGCAGGACGCCAGCTGCGGGCTGATCTACTCCAGTTTGGCGGTGCAGTGGTGCTCGGATTTTGCAGCAGTGCTCAGCGAAGCACATCGTGTGTTGCAGCCCGGCGGTGTGCTGGCGTTTGCCAGCCTGTGCGTGGGTACGCTGGATGAGTTGCGCGAAAGCTGGCGCGCGGCGGATGGCATGGTTCATGTGAACCGCTTCCGGCCGTTCAGTGCTTATGAGCAGTTGTGCGCGGCCAGTGGCTTGCGGGTGCGTAGCCTGGAGCAGCGTCCCCACGTGCTGCATTACCCCGACGTGCGCAGCCTGACCCACGAATTGAAAGCCTTGGGTGCGCACAATCTGAACCCGGGGCGCCCCGGAGGCTTGACGGGCCGGGCGCGGATTGTTGCACTGGTGCAAGCCTACGAGCAGTTCCGCCAGGGCCAAGGCCTGCCGGCGACCTATCAAGTGGTGTACGCCGTCCTGGAGAAACCTCTATGAGTGCCGCTTACTTCATCACGGGGACCGACACCGACGTCGGCAAGACCACCGTCGCCGCCGGCCTGCTACATGCCGCGCGGCAAGCCGGCAAGAGCACCGCGGCGGGCAAGCCGGTGGCCTCGGGCTGCCAGCTGACGCCCAAGGGCCTGCGCAATTCGGATGCCCTGGCGTTGCTGGCTGAGTGTTCGTTACCCTTGACCTATGCCGAGGTCAACCCGGTGGCGTTCGAGCCGGCCATCGCACCGCATCTGGCGGCCCGCGAAGCCGGAGTGGCGCTGACGGTTCAATCGTTGTTGAAGCCCATGCAGCATATTCTCGCCAAGCAGGCCGACTTCACCCTGATTGAGGGCGCGGGCGGTTGGCGCGTGCCCTTGGCGGATCAGGACAACCTCTCGGACCTGGCCCAGGCATTGAAGCTGCCGGTGATTCTGGTGGTGGGCGTGCGGCTGGGTTGCATCAGCCATGCGTTGCTGACCGCCGAAGCCATCGCCCGGGACGGTCTGCCACTGGCAGGCTGGGTAGCGAATATCATCGACCCCAAGACCTCTCGTCTGGAAGAAAACCTCGCGACCCTGGCCGAGCGGCTGCCTGCGCCATGCCTGGGAAGGGTGCCAAAACTCAAGCATCCCGGCGCTGAAGCGGTGGCGGAGTACTTGCAACTGGACCTGCTTGACTAGTTTTGCCTATGGCTAAGGCATTATGCCATTAGTGTTTTTAACGGGCGTTTTGCCAGTAGGTCTGCTTCAATAACGGTTCACGATTCTCTTACAGGCAGGTTCACGCCATGGAAATCTCTGGTAGCAGTGCGTTTTACTCGGGGCTGAGCGCGATTCAGACCGGGCAGAACCGTGTCGACCAGGCCGCCGGCAAGATCGCCAGCGCCGCCACTACCCAGCCTTCGGACGCACAAAATGATCGGCTGCGTTCGGTAGACGCCAATCAGGCAAGCAATTCGGCCAGCAATATGGTCGAGATGGCCCAAGGCAAGTTCCAGGTCGAGTTGGGCGCCAAAGTCGCCAAGGCTTCCGACGAAATGCTCGGCACGTTGATCGACACTTACGCATAACCCCCTCTTATCGTGCGAGCTGGCTTCTCTGTGGGAGCTGGCTTGCCTGCGATAGCGTCACCTCGATCCTCCTGATACACCGCGGCGCCCGCATCGCAGGCAAGCGAGCTCCCACCTTGATCTTCACCGCTCAATAATCTTTCTTCACGCTGAATCGTCATGCGGCATTTCGCTGCAGGCCTCGCCGTGCCTGACGTTGACCCACGTCATGACAAACGGCATTTGCGCGACGCTTGACAAGGATTGGTCGTAAACGTATGTTTCAAACAACTGTTTGACCGCAATAACACATCCACGCGGTTGTTCATCCCAGATACATCAGCAGAGGTTTATCGCTATGCCTGACTACAAGGCCCCCTTGCGTGATATTCGCTTCGTTCGTGACGAACTGCTTGGCTATGAAGCGCACTATCAGAGCCTGCCGGCTTGCCAGGACGCTACCCCGGACATGGTTGACGCCATTCTGGAAGAAGGCGCCAAGTTCTGTGAGCAGGTACTGGCACCGCTGAACCGCGTGGGTGACATCGAAGGTTGCACCTGGAGCGAGTCAGGCGTTAAAACCCCTACCGGTTTCAAAGAAGCCTACAAACAATTCGTTGAAGGCGGCTGGCCGAGCCTGGCCCACGACGTGGCGCACGGTGGCCAAGGCCTGCCGGAGTCCCTGGGCCTGGCGGTCAGCGAAATGGTCGGTGAAGCCAACTGGTCGTGGGGCATGTACCCAGGCCTGTCCCATGGCGCGATGAACACCATTTCCGAGCACGGCACCCCCGAGCAGCAAGAGGCTTACCTGACCAAACTGGTGTCGGGCGAGTGGACCGGCACCATGTGCCTGACCGAACCGCACTGCGGCACCGACCTGGGCATGCTGCGCACCAAGGCCGAACCTCAGGCTGACGGTTCCTACAAGGTTTCCGGCACCAAGATCTTCATCTCGGCCGGTGAACACGACATGGCCGACAACATCGTCCACATCGTGCTGGCCCGCCTGCCGGATGCACCGGCCGGCACCAAAGGCATTTCGCTGTTCATCGTTCCCAAGTTCGTACCGAACGCAGACGGTTCGATCGGTGAGCGCAACGCGGTGTCCTGCGGTTCCCTGGAACACAAGATGGGCATCCACGGTAACGCCACTTGCGTGATGAACTTCGACGCGGCCACCGGTTTCCTGATCGGCCCGGCGAACAAAGGCCTGAACTGCATGTTCACCTTTATGAACACCGCTCGTTTGGGTACCGCGCTGCAAGGCTTGTCCCACGCTGAAATCGGCTTCCAGGGCGGCCTGAAATATGCCCGCGACCGCCTGCAAATGCGCTCCCTGACTGGCCCGAAAGCGCCGGACAAGGCAGCCGACCCGATCATCGTGCACCCTGACGTGCGCCGCATGCTGCTGACCATGAAAGCCTTCGCCGAAGGCAACCGCGCGATGGTGTACTTCACCGCCAAGCAGGTTGACGTGGTCAAGTACGGCACCGACGACGAAGCCAAGAAACAGGCTGACGCACTGCTGGCCTTCATGACCCCGATTGCCAAGGCGTTCATGACCGAAGTCGGTTTTGAAGCCGCCAACCATGGCGTGCAAATCTATGGCGGCCACGGCTTCATCGCCGAGTGGGGCATGGAGCAGAACGTTCGCGACAGCCGCATTTCGATGCTGTACGAAGGCACCACCGGCATCCAGGCCCTGGACCTGCTGGGCCGTAAAGTGCTGATGACCCAAGGCGAAGCGCTGAAGGGCTTCACCAAGATCGTGCACAAGTTCTGCCAGGCTAACGAAGGCAACGAAGCCGTACAGGAATTCGTTGCACCGCTGGCGGCACTGAACAAAGAGTGGGGCGAGTTGACCATGAAGGTCGGTATGGCCGCCATGAAAGACCGCGAAGAAGTCGGTGCCGCCTCGGTGGATTACCTGATGTACTCCGGCTACGCGTGCCTGGCTTACTTCTGGGCCGACATGGCCCGCCTGGCTGCCGAGAAATTGGCTGCCGGCACCACCGAAGAAGGCTTCTACACCGCCAAACTGCAGACCGCGCGCTTCTACTTCCAGCGCATCCTGCCGCGTACCCGCACCCACGTAGCAACCATGCTGTCGGGCGCCAACAACCTGATGGACATGAAAGAAGAGAACTTCGACCTGGGCTACTAAGCCTCGGCGGGTTCATTTCAAAAAGCCGCCGCTCCTTCGGGAGCGGCGGTTTTTTTTGCGCGATAAAAAACCACAGCGCAGGACTCAGGGATTGCGCGGAGCGGCCGTTAAAGTGATGGCAATGTGATACGCATCACATCGAATGTGCTTAACTGTGATCAGTGAAGGCACTGTGCCATCTTTTTTAGTGGGTCGGAGCTTTACCCTTGTCGCGCGCGTCCGCTGTACGTTTCAGTCATTTTTTACCTTCACTGCTATTACTGCTGGCGGGGCTCTCGGCTGCGTACGTGAAGGATCTCAATGTGTTCTTCACTTCACTGTTCAACGTGCTGCCGACCCTGGTGTTGCTGCTGGGCGGCTCGTACTGCGCGGTCTACCGTCGCCAGCGCGAGCTGTTCCTGATGATCACGGTGTACGTCATCTATTTCCTGCTGGACACCCAGACCGATTACTACCGTGACAATGGCCGGGTCCGGGAAGACGCGGCGGTGGTCTTCCATCTGTGCTGCCTGTTGCTGCCGCTGCTGTTCGGCATCTATGCGGTCTGGCAGGAAAAAACCCACCTGTTTCGCGACTTCGTCGCACGTTGCGCGGTGTTGTTTGCGGTTGGCAGTGTGGCGCTGGCCCTTGAACAAAGTTTCCCCCACGCCTTGTTGAACTGGCTGGCCGAGATCCGCTGGCCCGCCTTGCATGGCCGCTGGATGAGCCTGATCCAGTTGTCCTACCCGATGTTCCTGATTGGTTTTGTCACCCTGGCCGCGCAGTACTGGTACCAGCCAAGGCCGCTGCACGCCGCGCAACTGGTGGGCTTGATCGGGTTGTTCTGGATGTTGCCGCAGACCTTCATCCTGCCGTTCACGCTGAATATCATGTGCAGCCAGGTGATGCTGATGATTGCCGCCGGTGTGGCGCACGAGGCGTATCAAATGGCCTTCCGTGACGAGCTGACCGGGCTGCCGGGGCGCCGCGCGCTCAATGAGCGTATGCAGCGCCTGGGGCGCAACTATGTGCTGGCCATGGGCGACGTCGATCACTTCAAACGCTTCAACGACACCCATGGCCACGACGTGGGTGACCAGGTATTGCGCCTGGTGGCCAGCAAGCTGTCGAAGGTCAACGGCGGCGGCCGCGCCTACCGATATGGCGGTGAAGAGTTTGCGGTGGTGTTCGCCGGCAAGACCCTCGATGAATGCCTTCCGCACCTGGAAGAGATTCGCGAAATCATCGCCAACTACGACATCAAGCTGCGTAACCCGGACCGTCCCCACGACGACCAACAGGGTCGCCAGCGTCGTGCTGGCAGTGGCGCTTCCAGCGTGTCGGTGACCGTCAGCATCGGCGTGGCCGAGCGTCAGGCTGAGCAGCGCACGCCCGAAGAAGTGCTCAAATCCGCCGACCAGGCGTTGTACAGCGCCAAGGGCGCCGGGCGTAATTGCGTGGTGGCCGCGGGGCAAAGCCGCCGGGGCGCGGTGCGCATGGGCGGTGCTGCCGGTTGAGTGATGGTGCTGTATTCAGCGGCCCTACAGTGATTGTCCGGCAGGCCGCGCGGCAGTAGGTTGAAGGTATCTGCTGCCGGAGACATTGCCATGCCTGACTATAAAGCTCCCCTGCGCGACATGCGCTTTCTGATCGATCACGTCTTTGATTTCCACGGCCACTATGCGGCGCTCGGGGCGAACGATGCCAGCCCGGACATGGTGGGCGCGATCCTCGAAGAAGGCGCGAAATTCTGCGAAAACGTGCTGTCACCGTTGAACCGCTCCGGCGATGAAGAAGGCTGCCATTTCGACAACGGTGTGGTGACCACGCCGAAAGGCTTCAAGGAAGCCTTCGCCCAGTACGTGGAAGGCGGCTGGCACGGTTTGGCGGCAGACCCGGCCTACGGCGGCCAAGGCTTGCCGATGTCCCTCGGGCTGGTGCTTGCCGAGATGATCGCCTCCAGCAACACCTCCTGGGGCATGTACCCCGGCCTGACTCACGGTGCGATGTCGGCGATTCACGCCCACGGCACTGACGAACAGAAAAACACGTACCTGAGCAAACTCACCGCAGGCCAGTGGACCGGCACCATGTGCCTGACCGAAGCCCATTGCGGCACCGACCTGGGGCTGATCAAGACCCGCGCCGTGCCTCAGGCAGACGGCAGCTACGCGGTCACCGGCAGCAAGATTTTCATCTCGGCCGGCGAGCACGACATGAGTGAAAACATCATCCACCTGGTGTTGGCCAAGCTGCCGGACGCACCGGCCGGGACCAAGGGTATCTCGCTGTTTATCGTGCCCAAGTTCCACGCCGATTCGGGTGAGCGCAACGGTGTGAGCTGTGGCTCCATCGAGCACAAGATGGGCATCAAGGCTTCGGCCACCTGCGTGCTGAACTTCGATGGCGCCCGGGGGTTCCTGATTGGTGAGGCGAACAAGGGCCTCAACTGCATGTTCACCATGATGAACCATGCACGCCTGGGCACCGGGATGCAGGGCCTTTGCCTGGGTGAGGCCAGCTTCCAGGGCGCGATCAAGTACGCCAACGATCGCTTGCAGATGCGCTCGCTGACCGGCGCCAAGGCTCCGGAAAAAGCCGCCGACCCGATCATCGTCCACCCGGATGTGCGGCGCATGTTGCTCACCATGAAAGCCTTCAACGAAGGCAACCGGGCGTTGACCTATTTCACCGCACAGTTGCTCGATACCGCGCACCTGAGTGCTGACGAGGGCCAGCGCCAGGAGGCTGAAGACTTGTTGGCGTTTCTCACGCCGATCTGCAAGGCCTTCATGACCGAAACCGGGCTGGAGGTGACCAACCACGGCATGCAAGTGTTCGGCGGCCATGGCTTTATTCGTGAATGGGGCATGGAGCAGCTGGTTCGCGATTGCCGGATTGCGCCGATCTATGAAGGGACCAACGGTATCCAGGCGTTGGATTTGCTCGGGCGCAAGGTGCTCGGCAGCCAGGGCAAGCTGCTGCGGGGCTTTACCAAAATCGTCCACAAGTTCTACGCGGCCAATGCCGAGCATCCGCAACTCAAGGCCCATGTGGCGCAGCTCAACCAGTTGAATCAACAGTGGGGCGAGCTGACGGTCAAGGTAGGCATGGCGGCGATGAAAAACCCCGATGAAGTCGGCGCCGCCGCTCTGGATTACTTGATGTACAGCGGCTATATCATCCTCGCCTACCTGTGGCTGCGCATGGCGCTGGTGGCACAAGAGCAGTTGGACAGCAGCAGCGGTGATGCCGATTACCATCGGGGCAAACTGGCCACGTGCGAGTTCTACTTCAAGCGCCTGTTGCCACGCACGGCAGCCCATCGGGCGGCGGTGGAGGCGGGCAGTGAGTGCCTGATGAGTCTGCCGGCGGAGCTTTTTGCACTTTAGTGACCGTAAAATACTTGTTGGTCACAAGCAGACCCTATGTGTCACAAAAGTTGTTCGGTTACACTCGGGGTCTGTAAAACTGACACCACCCGAATCACTTTTAAGTTCTCACGAGGTTTGCCATGGCTGACTACAAAGCGCCGCTGCGCGATATGCGCTTCGTCCTCAACGAAGTTTTCGAGGTCGCCAAACTCTGGGCCCAACTGCCCGCGCTGGCGGAGACCGTCGACGCCGAGACCGTTGAGGCAATCCTCGAAGAAGCCGGCAAAGTCACCTCCAAGACCGTCGCCCCGCTCAGCCGCGGCGGCGACGAAGAAGGCTGCCGCTGGGAGAATGGCGCGGTCTTCACCCCGGCCGGCTTCAAGGACGCCTACAAAACCTACGCCGAAGGCGGCTGGGTGGGCGTAGGTGGCGACCCAACCTACGGCGGCATGGGCATGCCCAAGGCGGTGTCGGCCCAGGTTGAAGAGATGATCAACTCCTCGGGCCTGGCCTTCGGCCTGTACCCGATGCTGACCTCCGGCGCCTGCGTGTCGATCAACACCCACGCCAGCGAAGAACTCAAAGCCACTTACCTGCCGAATATGTACTCCGGCGTGTGGGCCGGTTCCATGTGCCTGACCGAGCCGCATGCGGGCACTGACCTGGGGATTATCCGGACCAAGGCCGAGCCTCAGGCGGACGGTTCCTACAAGGTCAGCGGGACCAAGATCTTCATCACCGGTGGCGAGCACGACCTCACCGACAACATCATCCACCTGGTGCTGGCCAAGCTGCCGGACGCACCGGCGGGCCCCAAGGGCATCTCGCTGTTCCTGGTGCCCAAGTTCATGGTGAATGCCGATGGCAGCCTGGGCGCGCGCAACCCGGTGACCTGTGGCTCCATCGAACACAAGATGGGCATCCAGGCGTCCGCGACCTGCGTGATGAACTTCGACGAAGCCGTGGGCTACCTGGTGGGCGAACCCAACCGTGGCCTGGCGGCGATGTTCACCATGATGAACTATGAGCGTCTGGGCGTCGGCATTCAGGGCCTGGCCTCCGGCGAGCGCTCTTATCAGAACGCTATCGAATATGCCCGCGACCGCCTGCAAAGCCGTTCGCCAACCGGTCCGAAGGCCAAGGACAAGGTCGCCGACCCGATCATCGTCCACCCGGACGTGCGTCGCATGCTGCTGACCATGAAAGCCTCTAACGAAGGTGGCCGCGCATTCTCCACCTACGTCGCGATGCAGTTGGATACCGCCAAGTTCAGCGAAGACGCCACCGCCCGCAAACGTGCGGACGACCTGGTGGCCTTGCTGACCCCGGTGGCGAAGGCGTTCCTGACCGACCTGGGCCTGGAAACCACCGTGCACGGCCAGCAGATTTTCGGCGGCCACGGCTACATTCGCGAATGGGGCCAGGAGCAACTGGTACGCGATGTGCGCATCACCCAGATCTACGAAGGCACCAACGGCATTCAGGCCCTGGACCTGGTAGGGCGCAAGATCGTCGGCAGCGGCGGCGCGTTCTACAAGTTGTTCGCCGACGAGATTCGCCATTTCACCGGCACGGCCGGTGCCGAACTGGCCGAGTTCACCAAACCGCTGAACGCGGCGGTGGATGACCTGGACGAACTGACGGCCTGGTTGCTGGATCGCGCCAAGTCAAACCCGAATGAAATCGGTGCGGCGTCGGTGGAGTACCTGCACGCCTTCGGCTACATGGCGTACGCCTACATGTGGGCGCTGATGGCCAAGGCGGCCTTGGGCAAAGAAGCTCAGGAAGACTTCTACGCCAGCAAACTGGGCACCGCGCGTTTCTACTTTGCCCGCTTGCTGCCGCGGATCGCGTCCCTCAGTGCTTCGGTAAAAGCCGGTAGCGAATCGCTGTTTTTGCTGGATGAAGCCCAGTTCTAAGGGCTTGGAGGGCGTGTAAGCATTCTCTTACATGACGTGCTGCTATTCGTCCTCTATCGCCATATTGGATCCACGGATAATCTACTTCACATGGACGTCGCGCAGGAAGCGCAAAGCAACAACACGGACACGTAGGATTCTGCCAGGAAGGCGGAGTGAAATGGATGTCAGGGAAACAGTCTGCAAAGCCCCGCTTCGGCGGGGTTTTCTTTTGCCTGCGAAAAAGTCAGACAGGCGCGTTCATCACGTCTTCCAGCAGCGTGCGCAACAACTCCAGCGTCGCCTGCTGACGCTGCACATCCCGGCACACCAACCCGACTTTCAACGGCACCCGTGGTTCGCTCAACGGTTTCCACAGCAACCCCTTGCTGTTGTGTTCGTCCTGGGAGCGTCCGGGCAGCACTGTCGCCAGCTTGGTGTGGGGCAGGCTGTCGAGAATCCCCACCATCGTATTCAGCTCTGCCTGCACTTGCGGGCGTCGGCCCAGGTTGGCCAGTTGGCCTTGCCATATCTGCCGCACCTGAAACTCTTCCCCGAGCAGTAACATCGGCAACTCGGCGGCCTGCTTCAAGGAGACTTTCTTGAATTCCCGCAACGGGTGGTCGGACGGGATGACCACTTTCAGTTCATCTTCATACAACAGCACGCCGTGCAGCCCCGGCTGGTGCGGCGGCAGGTAGCTGATGCCGATATCCAGCGAGCCATTGAGCAGCCGGCGTTCGATTTCCATACCGGTCAATTCGTAGATCTGCACCACCAGGTGCGGCTGCGCCTTGCGCACCCGTTCGAGCATCTGCGGCACCAGGCTGGTGTGCACGGTTTGCAGCACGCCGATCGCCAGGGTGCGCAATGCCTGGCCCTTGAAGTTGCGCAGCGCCTCGACGGCATGCTGCATGCCGTCGAGCAGGGGCAGGGCATGGTTGTACAACGTGTGGGCGGCGAGGGTCGGCAGCAAGCGTTTGCTGCTGCGTTCGAACAGGCTCACATCGAGGTTCTGTTCGAGCTGGCGAATCTGCTGCGACAAAGCCGGCTGGGAGATCGACAGGCGCTCTGCAGCCCGCCCCACGTGGCCTTCTTCATACACCGCGACGAAATAACGCAGTTGCTTGAAATCCATAAGTAATGCTTATCGAAAAAGCTGGAAAATCGAAATGGCCGAGTGCCCCCGAGACGCCTAGTCTAGCGCCTATTCACAGGGCTTACAGGGCCGGAAAGCGCGATGAGTAGTGTTTATGTTGACGGTGTTTGCATAGGCAGGGCAAAAAACCTCAGCCATGGGTTGATCGGTAATACCGACCAAGGTGCGATTGCCAGCGGGGTTCATTCATGAACCTGTTCAACCTGCGTCGCCCGGTCCCCAGCCTGGATGATCTGATTCTCGACGCGAAAACCCCGACACTGCGCGACGACCTTTCCAGCGACTGCCTGATGCCCAGCCTAGTCCGGCCGCCCCACGTGTTCGTGCGCGGCCAGGGCTCCTGGCTGTGGGACAGCGAAGACCGTGCCTACCTCGACTTCAATCAGGGCGGCGGCGCCAACAGCCTGGGTCACAGCCCGCAAGCATTGACCAAGGCGTTGGCCGATCAGGCCCAGTCGCTGATCAATCCTGGTAACGGCCTGCACAACCGCGCTCAACTGAACCTCGCCGACCGCCTGTGCCATCGTACCGGCAGCGACCAGGCCTACCTGCTCAACAGCGGTGCCGAAGCCTGCGAAGCGGCGATCAAGCTGGCGCGCAAATGGGGTCAGCTCCATCGCGGCGGCGCCTATCGCATCATCACCGCCAGCAACGGTTGCCATGGCCGCAGTTTTGCCGCGATGTCGGCCTCGGCGGCCGCCAGTGAAAACCGCTTCGAGCCGCAGTTGCCGGGCTTCAGTCACGTGCCGTTCAACGACCTGCCGGCGCTACATGCAGCGGTCGACGCGCAAACCGTGGCAATCATGCTGGAACCGATCCAGAACGATGCCGGCGTGATTCCCGCGACCGAGTATTACCTCAAGGGCGTCGAGCGCCTGTGCCGCGAACTGGGGATACTGCTGATCCTCGATGAAGTGCAAACCGGCACCGGCCGTTGCGGCACCTTACTCGCCGAACAGCACTATGGCGTCCGCGCCGACATCATCACCCTGGGCAAAGGCCTGGGTGGCGGTGTGCCATTGGCGGCGTTGCTGGCGCGGGGCAAGGCGTGTTGTTTTGAACTCGGTGAGCTGGAAGGCACCCACCACGGCAACGCGCTGATGGCATCTGCTGGCGTGGCGGTGCTCGATACGGTGCTGAACCACGGATTTCTTGAGCACCTATGCGACGTTGGTGCCTACCTGGGCGAAGGGCTGGCACGACTGGCTCATCGTTATGGCCAGGGCGAATTGCGCGGCCAGGGCCTCCTATGGGGACTGACCCTGTCGGAAGACTCGGCAGATGCAGTGGTAAAGGCAGCGCTGAGTGAAGGTCTGATCCTGGGCGCGCCGCAACCCGACTGCCTGCGCTTCACCCCGGCGCTCACGTTGAGCAAAAGCAACGTCGACGAAATGCTCCTGCGCCTGGCCCGGGCCTTTTCCCGGGTGCGCACCGCGCAGCTGCAATGCCGCAAGGGCATTGCCGTTTAACCCCTTATTTCCTGAACCGTCTCGCGGTATACGCGGCGCCTCCAGCCTGATTCTTTTGGCTGGGGGCGTTTTTTTTGTCTCGAAATTTTTGGATTGAAAAGGGTGCTTGAGCATCATTGGGAAAAGTGGCTTTTTAGCGGACGTCGGCAAGGACTGCCGATTGGGCGTGAAGATTTTTACCATGCTCTATTTCTAATCTATACCACTGGGTGGTATGTTTTTGGGAAGGGATGCCTTATGAGGCTCAGGCTGTTCAAAACGCGGAATTTTGCTATCGCAGCCAGCAAGGCCTGGATATGTGATTCGGAATTGAGGGAAGCTTTCACCGAAATGCTTGGCGGCCAAGCCGATAATTTGGGCGGCGGTGTTTGGAAAAAGCGTTTGAATCAGAACCGACATCGTTCAATTGTCTTGGCCAAGGGTAGGCATTACTGGGTTTATCAATTGCTATTTGCCAAGCAGAACCAAAGCAATATCAGTCAAAGCGAACTGGTTTGGTTTCGGTCGCTGGCTAAGACTTATGAAGGTTTCAGCGAAGCGCAGATTCAGCAGATGCTGGATCTCAGGGAGTTTGTGGAGATACATCATGACCAAGAAATATAAAAGTGAGGCGTTTGAGTCCATTCATCAATCCGCCGAAGCGCTTTATGCCATAGGCGCCATTAATAAAACGACTCTTCGTGAGTTCGACGAGGCATGCCTTGCGGATATCCCGGCACAAATCCCGGCCGAGCAAATCAAACAACTGCGCGAGCGCAGCCACGTCAGCCAACCTGTCTTTGCCCGCTACTTGAACACCAGCGCCTCCACGGTGAAGCAATGGGAGTCAGGTGAGAAAAGGCCCAGCGGCATGGCGCTCAAGCTGTTGAGCATCGTGCAGAAGCACGGTTTGGAAATCCTGGCCTGAGGATGGCCCGTTGCCAGATCCCACTGAACCCTCACGAACGCCCAAGGTCGATTAGCTTGTACGGCTCACACGAGCCGATTTTCAGGAGCTAAACCCATGGATATCATTCGCATCATCATCGCCATTCTGCTGCCGCCACTGGGTGTGTTCCTGCAAGTGGGTTTCGCTGGCGCGTTCTGGCTGAATATTCTGCTGACCTTGTGCGGCTACATTCCGGGCATCGTGCATGCCGTGTATATCATCGCCAAACGTTAACAGGCCTCAGCCTTTCGCGATCACCCGTGAGTTGCGCTCATTGCGAAAGGCCAGTTGCTCGATGGTCTGGGTGGCATGCTCCGCTTCCTCGCGGGCCTGGAGGATCATCCCGTGATGCTCCGATTTGCTGCACACCGGGTCGGCGTTGCTGGCATCTCCGGTCAGCATGAACGCCTGGCAGCGGCAGCCACCGAAGTCCTTTTCCTTCTCGTCGCATGAGCGGCATGGCTCGGGCATCCAGTCATAGCCGCGAAAGCGGTTGAAGCCGAACGAGTCGTACCAGATGTGTTGCATGCTGTGGTCGCGAACGTTGGGAAATTGCACCGGCATCTGTCGGGCACCGTGGCACGGTAGGGCAGTGCCGTCCGGGGTCACCGTCAGAAAGATACTGCCCCAGCCATTCATGCAGGCTTTCGGGCGCTCCTCATAGTAATCCGGCGTGACAAAAATCAGCTTGCACGGGTGGCCTTCGGCTTCGAGCTTGGCGCGGTACTCGTTGGTGATGCGTTCGGCGCGCACCAGTTGTTCCCGGGTCGGCAACAGGCCGACCCGGTTGAGCTGGGCCCAGCCGTAGAACTGGCAGGTGGCAAGCTCGACAAAGTCCGCTTCCAACGCAATGCACAGCTCGATGATGCGGTCGATCTTGTCGATATTGTGCCGATGGGTGACGAAGTTCAGCACCATCGGGTAGCCATGGGCTTTCACCGCCCGGGCCATTTCCAGTTTCTGTGCGAAAGCCTTTTTTGACCCCGCCAGCAAGTTGTTCACCTGCTCGTCGCTGGCCTGGAAACTAATCTGGATATGGTCCAGCCCAGCCTTCTTGAAGTCGCTGATCTTCTGCTCGGTCAGGCCGATGCCGGAGGTGATCAGGTTGGTGTAAAAACCGAGTTTGCGCGCCTCGGCGATCAGTTCGGCGAGGTCCTGGCGCACCAGCGGCTCACCGCCGGAAAACCCCAGCTGCGCAGCGCCCATTTCCCGGGCTTCGCGAAATACCTTGATCCACTGTTCAGTGCTCAGCTCCTTGCCCTGCTCGGCGAAATCCAGCGGGTTGGAGCAATACGGGCATTGCAGCGGGCAGCGGTAGGTCAGCTCGGCCAGCAACCAGAGCGGCAGGCCGATTTCCGGCTTGGGTGGCAGGTCAGGCAAGTTCGATCCAGTGCTGAGCACGGGCAACCTCCATGAATTGCTCGATGTCTTCACCGAGTTCGGGCACACCCGGGAATTGCTGGTCCAACTCGGCGATGATCGCGCTGACGTCGCGCTCGCCATCGATCAAACCACCGATCAATGCGGCGCTGTCGTTGAGCTTGATCATGCCTTCCGGGTACAGCAGCACATGGCCTTTTTGGGCCGGTTCATACTGGAAGCGATAGCCCTGGCGCCAGGTCGGTTTTTTGCTGCGATCGAAGCTCATAGGGTGATCCCCTTATGCCATACACGCTGATCAGTCACGCTGTGGTACGGCGGGCGTTTCAGTTCGTAAGCCATGCTCATGGCATCGAGCATGCTCCAAAGAATGTCCAGTTTGAACTGGAGAATTTCCAGCATGCGCTCCTGGCCTTCGCGGGTGGTGTAGTGCTGCAGGGTGATGGCCAGACCGTGCTCCACATCCCGGCGGGCCTGGCCCAGGCGGGTGCGGAAATACTCATAGCCAGCCGGGTCGATCCATGGGTAATGCTGTGGCCAGCTGTCGAGGCGCGACTGGTGGATCTGCGGCGCGAACAGCTCGGTCAGGGAACTGCTGGCGGCTTCCTGCCAGCTGGCGCGGCGGGCGAAGTTGACGTAGGCGTCTACCGCAAATCGTACGCCGGGCAGTACCAATTCCTGGGAGCGCAGTTGATCCGGGTCCAGGCCGACTGCCTGGCCCAGGCGCAGCCAGGCTTCGATGCCGCCGTCCTCACCGGGGGCACCGTCGTGATCCAGCAGGCGCTGGATCCACTCACGACGGATCTCCCGGTCCGGGCAGTTGGCCAGGATCGCGGCGTCCTTGAGGGGAATGTTCACCTGATAATAAAAGCGGTTGGCGACCCAGCCCTGGATCTGTTCGCGGGTGGCACGGCCTTCATACATCGCCACGTGATACGGGTGATGGATATGGTAGAAGGCGCCCTTGGCCCGCAGGGCCTGTTCGAACTCGGCGGTGGTCAGCGGTGTGTCAGTCATTTGGCTCGCTCCTACAATTCAATGCTCATGCCGTCGTACGCCACTTCCACATTGCGCCGCAGCAACTCGGCTCGCTCGGGCGAGTCCTCATCCAGGATCGGGTTGGTGTTGTTGATGTGGATAAGCACCTTGCGCTGCTTGGGCAACTGCTCCAGCACTTCCAGCATGCCGCCGGGGCCGTTTTGTGCCAGGTGGCCCATCTCGCGGCCAGTGCGGGTGCCGACGCCACGGCGCTGCATTTCGTCGTCATCCCACATCGTCCCGTCCACCAGCAGGCAATCGCTGCCGGCCATGATCTCCAGCAACGGCCCGTCGACCTTGCCCAGGCCTGGAGCGTAGAACAGCTTGCCGCCGGTGCGCAGGTCTTCGACGATCAGGCCGATGTTGTCGCCCGGGTGTGGGTCGAATCGGTGAGGCGAGTAGGGCGGTGCTGCGCTGCGCAGGGGCAACGGCGTAAAGCGCAGGTTGGGGCAGGCGGGAATCGTGAAGCTGGCGTCCAGCTCGATGCGGTTCCAGGCCAGCCCGCCGTTCCAGTGGGTCAGCATGGTGAACAGCGGGAAGCCGGTGCTCAGGTCTTCATGGACCATGTCGGTGCACCACACCTGGTGCGGGCAGCCTTCGCGCAGGCTGAGCAGGCCGGTGGTGTGGTCGATCTGGCTGTCCATCAGGATGATCGCGCTGATGCCGGTGTCCCGCAGGGCGCGGCCGGGTTGCATCGGGGCGAACCCTTGAAGCTGGGCGCGAATGTCCGGCGAGGCGTTGCACAAGACCCAGTTCACGCCGTCATCGGAAATCGCGATGGACGATTGGGTGCGCGCCTCGGCCCGCAGGCTACCGTCGCGAAAACCTGCGCAGTTCACGCAGTTGCAGTTCCATTGCGGGAAACCACCGCCCGCGGCGGAACCTAGAATCTGGACAAACATGGCCGCTCCATTACACACAACTCAAAAATAAAAACGCCCCGGGCGAGCCGAGGCGTTGCATTGCGATACAAAGCCAATCAGCGGCTGGCAAAGTACATGGTGACTTCAAAGCCGATACGCAGATCAGTGTAAGCAGGTTTGGACCAAGTCATGTTCTTACTCCTACGAAGGGATGGGACGTTTACTACCAAGTAATACATATAGTCCACCTCCAAGCGGAGATGTTCAGATGTGTGCGTGTGAATGTTACGTACTTCTTTTGAAGATAGCGCTGTCCTGTGGGAAAAAGCCTTTTACCGAAGCGGCAATGATCAGCCTGATCATTGCCAGATACCGGCGCTGCGCGGGCCATTGGCCACGCAGTGCCAGCCGCCTGCAGCCGCATTGAGTTGCTGTGCGGCGTCCATTAAATCCTTGCGGGTGCGGGTCTGGATGAAATCTTGCAACTGATTGATGTAATCCGACGGGTGGCCCGCCAAATGGGCGTGCCAGAGCAGTTCAGCGGCTTGGGCGGTGGGCAGGGCATCGAGGGCAAATTGCCGGGCCAGATTACCCGGCAGTTCGCTGCTGTTGATCAGGGCGGGCAGCTGTTTCAGGAACGTTTGCAGATGATCGAGAATTTGCGCAAGGGAGGCGCTGGGAGATTGCACCCCGAACAGCAGCCCGGTTTGCCCATTGAACTGTCGGATGCCGCTGAACACCGCGTAGCCCAGTTGCAAATCGACCCGTAGGCGCTGGTAGAACGGCGCCTGCATCAGGTGGGCAAGCAAACGCCAGCATGCTTCGTCGGCCAGGGATTGGGTCGGTGTCGGGCAGAACAGCAGCAACGCGGCGTCGGTGGAATCGGTACTTACCTCGTGCCAACGGTGCTGGCCGCCGGATGAAGGACGTTCAGTGACGGCTGTTGCCGGTTGGCCGGGCAGTTTCCCGGCAGCAGTTTTAATGGCCTCTTCGCCGCTGGCGGGCAACCCTACTGCAAGCCCTTGCCAGCGGGCCGTTGACCATCGGTCCTGATGAGGTGTTGGGTTCGCGGGCGTGATGCCTGCGCAACAAGAGGGCAATGCCTTGAGTAACTGCCGGATGGCCATTGCCGGTGCCGCATGGGTGGGTGCTCCAGCTTTTTCATCAAGTTGTATCAGGCTGCGCGCCACTTCTGCCAATACCGCCGGCATGGGGTCGTGAAGCCCGACCATTTTCAGTTGCCAATGATTGCCAATGGTCTCGAAGGCAAGTTCGACGCCCGCTTGGCTAGCGTTCTCGCGCAGGCGTGGGAAAAGGTCTGTGGGTAGCGGCGAATTCAGCTGCCAGCGCAGGTAAATCGCCCCCTCGTCTGTGTCACCTGGCAACGCCTGGCTGAAGGTCAGCGCCGAAAGATCCTTTCGTCCACGGGAGCGATCCTGGGCGAACGTGCGCAAACCACGATGGGCGCTGGTTTGGCCGCGAATCAGCCCAGGGCGTTCCTCCCGGGCTGCCGGACGCAGGAACGGATTGTCAGGTGGCAGTTGCCAGGCGTGCCGGGACGGCGGCAGTTGCAGCGAGTCCAGCAGCGCCTTGAGGGACGTGGCGCTGTGCTCGGACAGGACCGGCTCGCTGTCCCGCCGGGCCAGTGCCAGGGCGCCGCTGACCTGTCGTTTGCGCGCGAGCAGCAAGGCGTACTCTTCCCGCAGCAGCGTCCAATCGCTGTGTGCGAAAAAGCTCAACCAGTCGTGCAACAGTTCTTCGATCACGGGGGGTTGCCGGGCACCGAGCGTGTCCAGGGTGAACTTGATATCCAGCAGCGCCTGGCCGGCGAACTGATACAGCACCGTCGCGCTGAGGGCGCTGACCCACTGTCGCGCCTGCAACTCGGCGAGCAACCCACCCGGGGCCGAAGCGTTCAGCCACAGGCACAGGAAATCCAGAGCTTCAGGGGATGCTTCGCTCACCACCACCTGATGCCAGTGGTGTTCATTGGTGTGTTGATAGGTCCGTTGAATGCCGGCCAGCAACGCGGGTGCAGGCACCTGTGGCTTCAGCGGTGCAGTCTTCAACGCAGCGCCAAACTGCTTCGCCAAAGCCTCCAGCTCCGCCAGTGACTGAGGGCCCGCCAGGCTCAAGGTCATCTGCCCGGTCTGATAGAAGCCTTCATAAAAATCCCGCAACGCCTGCTGAAAATCCTCACGCTCCACCGGCAAGCTATCCCGGTTGCCCGCATGAAACGCCCGCAGCGGATGACCCGCCGCAACGCCTTGCAGCAACGCCTGTTGCTGTTGGGCCGTGGCATCTTGCGACCAGGCGATAAATTCCGCGTGCAACACTTCGCGTTCGCGCAACTGGTCTTCCGGGGCCAGGCGCGGATGGGCGAGCATATCCCCCAGGCGCTCCAGCGCCGCATCAAATGCCGGAACCGGCACCTCAAAGAAAAAGTCGGTAGTGCGTTCGCGAGTGCTGGCGTTGACCTGGCCACCCTGACGCTGCACGTAAGCCATCAGCCCTTCATTTGCAGGAAAACGCTCAGTACCCAGGAACAACAGATGCTCAAGGAAATGCGCCAGTCCCGGCCACGCCAAGGGCACATCATGACTGCCCGCTGCAACGCGCAAGGCCGCCGCGCAGCGCTTCAAACGCGGCGCATGATGCAAGGAAACCTGCAGGCCGTTGGCCAGGGTCAATTGAAGGTGATGAGGGTGGGCCGGCGCAGGCATGGGCACTTCCGAAACGTAGGAAGTGCCTATGCTAGCGCAAACCTGCCGGATCAGTGCTTGTGCAACGCACCGTAGAGCTCCGGGCGACGGTCCAGCAGGTAGCGATTGGCCGCGCGGGAGTCGACCATCAGTTGGCGATCCAGAGTGCCGACAATCAACGCTTCATCAAGGCCCGCCTGGGCAATCCGCTGGCCATCCGGTGCGGCGATGCTGCTTTGCCCGCAATACTGGATCTCGCCTTCCTGGCCGCAGTAATTGGCGTAAGCCACATAACACTGGTTTTCAAAGGCCCGCGCCCGCACGGTGACATCGGCGACGAAATCGAAGGGCACCATATTGGCCGTCGGCACCAGGATCAACTCCGCCCCCGCCAGCGCCAGGCGCCGAGTGTTTTCCGGGAATTCCAGGTCATAGCAGATCAGGAACCCCAGCTTCCAGCCGTTTAATTCCACCAGCGGCAACTCATCGTCTCCGGGGCTGAACATCGAGTGGTCGAGGTCGCCAAACAGGTGGGTCTTGCGGTAGTTGCACAGGCGCTGGCCGTTGGCGTCGATCAACTGCACGGCGTTGTAGATCTGCCCGTCAGCCCCGCGTTCCGGATAACCATAGAGAATCGCCACACCCGAGTTTTTTGCCAGCGCGGCGATGGACTGCGCAGACGGGCCGTCCTGAGCTTCCGCCAGGGCGCCGACCGCTTCTACGCCGATGTTATAGCCGGTGAGAAACATCTCCGGCAGCACCAGCAGGTTGGCGTCGGTAGCCTCTTGCGCCAGTTGATGCAGGCGCTTGAGATTGCCGGCCACGTCCAGCGGCAAAGGCGGGCATTGATACAGGGCGACACGCATGGGCAACTCCTTACTCGGGCAGTGCGATCGGCCCGATTTCATCGAACACATCGCCCGGCCCCGGGTTCTGTGGGTGAGTGCTGCCACCGAAGTGAGTCATGATGCCCCACACCGCGTTCAGCGAGGTTTGCACCGCGCCTTCAACCCACGCAGGCGTCCACGACACGTCGTCACCGGCAATGAAAATACCGCGTTGCTCTGCCGGCATGTCCTTCTGCATGAAGTGCGCGTACATCCGCTGGTTGTAGCGATAGTGGCCAGGCAACGCGCCCTTGAAAGCACCGAGGAAATGCGGGTCGGCTTCCCACGACACAGTGATCGGATCGCCAATGATCCGCGCGGCAATATCGACTTTCGGGTAGATCTTTTTCAGCGCATCGAGGGCCAGTTTTACGCGCTTTTCGATCGGCTGCGGGAGCATTTTCAGGGCGTCGCTCATCCACGAGTAAGACAGGCAAATCACTCCCGGCTTGTCGTCACCATTGTCGAACAGATAGGTGCCACGGGTCAGGCGGTCGGTCAGCGTCATGCTCATCAAATCGCGGCCGGTTTCCGGATCCTTGTCCTTCCAGAATGGCCGGTCGACCATCACGAAGGTCTTCGACGATTGCATGTAGCGGGTGCGGTCGAGGGCCATCCACATCTTCTGCGAGAACAAGGTTTCGTCGCACTCGATCTGGGTGGTCAGCAGCCAGCTCTGGCAGGTGGTCAGCACGGCGGCGTATTCACGGGTGTCGCCGTAGTTGTCGGTGACAGCGAAACGGCCGTCGGGGGCGTGGGCAATGCGCTTGACCCCGGCCCGTGGCGCGCCGTGGTGTAAGGAACTGAGGCTGGTGCCTTCGGGCCAGTGGGCACAACGCTCCGGCACATGGCGCCAGATGCCCATGGGTACCTGGGCGACACCGCCGACCACCAGGTGCTGGTGGTCGTCGCAGTTGGTCATCACCACGCGGAAGATTTCCAGCATCGAGTTGGGGAAGTCCGAGTCCCAGCCGCCGGTGCCGAAGCCGACCTGGCCGAACACTTCGCGGTGATGGAAGGACAACTTGGCGAACGCCTTGGAGGTGGCGACGAAGTCGTAGAAGGTGCGGTCGTCCCACAACGGAACCAGCGTATTCCACAGCTCTTTCAGGCGCGGTACGTCACGGTCGCGGATGGCTTGCTGGATATCGGCGAACTGCGATCCGGCTTCCAGGGCGTCGGCCCAGGCGTCAGCCACTTCCTGGAACAGTGCAGGAAGGTCGGCGAGTTTCTGTGCGTAGTGAGTCTGGCCCTCGAGGTCGATGACCGTGCTGCCGGAAGCGGGCGTCAGCGGGTTGGGAAACGGTTTGGTCTCCAGCCCGAGTTTGTCCACGTAGTGATAAAACGCGGTGGACGACACCGGGAAGCGCATACCACCCAGCTCGGCAATGATGCCTTCGGCGCCTTCAAACGCCTGGGAACGCAGGCGGCCACCCATTTTCGAGGCTTCGTACACCACCGGTTTCAGGCCCAGCTTCATCAGCTCGTAGGCGGCCACCAAGCCGGCAATCCCGGCGCCGACGATCGCCACTTCGGCGCCATGGTTGGCCGCTGGAATGCTGCCCAGACCGGCCGGGTGCTCGATCCAGTCATCGAAGGCGAACGGGAAGTCCGGGCCAAAGATGGTGATCGGTTTTTTACCGTTGGCAGGGTGGCGATTGGGCTTGCTGATGGTGCTGGAAGGAATGCTCATGGCTGACCTTGCTGGCGACTCGGCGGGGCGCGACCCGCTGAGTATAGGAAAAGATGGCAGCCATTCTAGGGAGCGTAGCGTTCGTTAATAAGACGCAATGTGTCGTCGGATTGAATTGTTTTTAGTCAGAGTGACGAAGGTGCTGGTCAGATTGGTTGCCCGCGATCCAGTTTGTTACTGAGGATGATCGAGGTGGTGGTCTTCTCTACACCGTCGACACTGCCGATCTGGTCCAGCAGTTGATCCAACTGCTCCGGCGAATCGGTGCGCAGCCAGGCCACGTAATCGAACTCGCCGCTGACCGCACACAGTTGCTGAACCTGCGCCATGGCACTGATCCGGCGCAGCACTTCCTTGCCCGAGCGCGGTTGCACGGTAATCCCCACGTAGGCCTGTAAACCGCCATCCACCACCCGCTGGCTCAGGCGTACGCCATAGCCGGTAATCACTTGGGTTTTTTCCAGGCGCGCCAGGCGCGAGGTGACGGTGGTGCGCGCGATGCCCAGTTGCCGGGCGAGCATGGCCACGCTTTCGCGGGCGTTGATCTGCAACGCGGCGATCAACTGGCGATCGATTTCATCGAGGACGGGAGGGTGAGAGGCGGGCAAGGTGTTCTCCGGCGCGGGCATCAATGGGCAAGCATGTTACAGGCTCATTCCCCTTGATGCTCGCGGCGGCGTTTGGCTCAGTTGTGCAGGAACTGCGGGTAGTTGTCCGGGGTGACCAGCTGGGTCGGAACCCATACATCGCCTTGCAGGGCGGCGTGCTTGATGAGCATCAGCGCCGCGTCCACCGAGCCCGCACCGATCGCCACCGGGTCGCGGAATACGGTCACTGCCAGTTGGCCTTTCTTCAGCGCCTGCAAACCGTCCGGCGTGCCGTCGATGCCGCCCACCAGAATGTCCTGGCGCCCGGTCTGGCGCAGGGCCATGGCGGCGCCAATGCCCATCTCGTCATTGTTGGAGGCCACGGCATTGATGGTCTGGCCCTTGGTCAGCCATTCATTCATCAGGTCCATGCCTTTTTCCCGCTGCCAGTCGCCGGACTGTTCTTCAACGACTTTGATCTCGGGGTACTTGGCCAGCACATCCTTGACGCCACTGGTGCGTTTGCCGGTGTCGCTGTGGGCGAGGCGCCCGAGGATGATCGCCAGGTTGCCTTTGCCGCCCATCTTCTCGGCCAGGTATTCCATCTGCATCCGGCCAATCGCGCGCTCGTCGGTGCCGACGAACACGACGCCCGGCGGGAAGGTTTCAACCTCGGGGCGACTGTTCATGTACACCAGCGGGATCCCGGCGGCGTTGGCCTTTTCGGTGATTTTACGGGTGGCGGCGGTGTCGGCCGGGTTGACGATGATCGCGTCGACTTTCTGGCTGATGAAGCTTTCTACTTGGTTCAACTGGCGGACCACGTCGCTGGCGGAATCTTCCACCTGCAGCTTGACTGCATCGGGCGAGGCCTTCGCTCGGTCCTGCATGGCCTGCACCAGGTAGGAAACGTAGTTATCAAACTGTCCGACCGATACCCCAATGCGCAATTCAGCATGGGCAGCGGTGGACAGCAACAGGGCACAGGCACAGCCAAGCAGGCGCTTCATGACAGGTTCCTTTTTATTGTTTTAGTGCGACAAAGATTCTGAAACAAACATTATTGGAAATAAAATTCCACTTCAAGTAAGCCCCAGAATTTATTTTCGCCGCTGATCGAACACTTTAATTTGGGTCAGATTGTTAAAAGTAACTATTTGGTACATTATTTCCCGTTAGGTATACGGGAAGGACGTTTGCGAAATGAATAACTTTGGGGCTGCCACCGGCAGCAGATTTTTGCTGATGGGGCTGGGCCTGCTGATCGCGTTGATCGGCCTGGGTTTGGCGGGCGGTGGCGGTTACCTCGTGGCGCTGGGTGGCAGTTGGTATTTCCTGCTGATGGGCCTGGCGATGCTTGTCTCCGGCCTGCTGATCGCCAAGCGCAAGCCTCAAGGCGCGTGGCTATACGCCGTGGCCTTGGTGCTGACCGCGATCTGGGCAGTGTGGGACACGGGCCTGGAATACTGGCCTTTGGTGTCGCGGGTCCTGACCTTTGCCGTCATCGGCCTGGTGGTCGCACTGATTTATCCACAACTCGCCCGCGCCTCGGGGTCGACACCCGGGCGTGGTGCCTATGGTGTCGCCGGGCTGCTGGGCCTTGGCGTGGTCGCCACCCTGGCGTACATGTTTGTGCCGACTCACGTGGTCAAGGCCAGCAGTGAGCCTGCGGTGACTGCGGTGACACCGGGCACCGAGCAAAAAGACTGGGCCCACTGGGGCAATACCACCGCCGGCAATCGGTTTGCCGCGCTGGACCAGATCAACAAAGGCAACATCGACAAGTTGCAGGTGGCCTGGACCTTTCACACCGGCGACATCCCCGAGAGCAACGGCGCCGGCGCCGAAGACCAGAACACCCCGCTGCAGATCGGTGACAGCGTTTACGTGTGCACCGCCTACGGCAAAGTCTTCTCCCTGGATGCCGACACCGGCGCCCAGCGCTGGAAATTCGACCCACAGGGCAGCGGTCCCAACTGGCAGCGTTGCCGGGGCCTGGGTTATTTCGACAGCAGCGCCAGCGAGCAACCGGCCAGCGCTAAAGCCTGTGTGAAACGTCTGTTTCTGCCGACCGGCGATGCCCGGTTGATTGCGATCAATGCTGAAACCGGCGCGCCCTGCGAAGACTTCGGCGACCACGGCACCATCGACCTGAAAACCGACATGGGCGAAGTGAAGGCTGGTTATTACCAGCAAACCTCGACGCCACTGGTGGCGGGCAATGTGGTGATCGTCGGCGGCCGCGTGGCAGACAACTTCTCCACCGGCGAACCGCCGGGCGTGGTGCGCGCCTTTGACGTGCACAGCGGCGAACTGGTGTGGGCCTGGGACCCGGGCAACCCGAACACCACCAAACGGCCACCTGCGGGCGAGACCTACACCCGGGGTACGCCGAACGTGTGGTCGGCCATGTCCTACGACGCGAAGCTCGGCCTGGTCTACCTGCCCACCGGTAACGCTACCCCGGACTTCTTTGCCGGTGAGCGTACTGCCTATGACGACAAGTGGAGTTCCTCCATCGTCGCCATCGACGTGAAGACCGGCCAGGTGCGCTGGCACTTCCAGACCACGCACCATGACCTGTGGGATTTCGACCTGCCGGCGCAACCGCTGCTCTACGATATTCCGGATGGAAACGGCGGCGTACAGCCGGCCCTGGCTCAAGTCACCAAGCAAGGTGAAATCTTCCTGCTCAACCGCGAAACCGGCGTGCCCATCGCCCGGGTCGAAGAGCGTCCGGTGCCTCAGGGCAATGTGCCCGGCGAGCGGTATTCGCCGACCCAGCCGTTCTCGGTGGACATGCCGTCGATTGGCAATCAGCAACTGACCGAATCCGATATGTGGGGCGCCACACCGTTTGACCAGTTGATGTGCCGCATCCAGTTCAAAGGCATGCGGCATGAGGGCGTCTATACGCCGCCTGGCCTGGACCGGGCGCTGCAATTCCCGGGTTCGCTGGGCGGTATGAACTGGGGCAGCGTGTCGGTGGACCCGAACACCAATTACATGTTCGTCAACGACATGCGCCTGGGTTTGGCCAACTACATGATCCCGCGCGACAAGATCGCAGCCGGTGCCAGCGGCATCGAGATGGGTGTGGTGCCGCAGGCCGGTACGCCGTTTGGCGCCATGCGTGAGCGCTTCCTCTCGGCAGCGGGCATTCCGTGTCAGAAACCGCCGTTCGGCACGATGTCTGCGATAGACCTGAAAACCCACAAGCTGATGTGGCAAGTGCCGGTGGGCACGGTTGAAGACACCGGGCCGCTGGGCATCCGCATGCACATGCCGATTCCGATTGGCATGCCAACCCTCGGCGCGTCGCTGGCGACCCAGTCTGGCCTGTTGTTCTTCGCCGGTACCCAGGACTTCTACCTGCGCGCGTTCGATACCGGCAACGGCAACGAAATCTGGAAGTCCCGGTTGCCTGTCGGTAGCCAATCCGGGCCGATGACCTACGTGTCGCCCAAGACGGGCACGCAGTACATCGTGCTCACCGCCGGCGGCGCGCGACAGTCGCCGGACCGCGGGGATTATGTGATTGCCTATGCGTTGCCCAAGAAATAGGGCCTGAAAAAGCCGCACGGATGTGCGGCTTTTTTTTGCGGCTTAGCTCACGTCAGCCAGCAGGCACCGGGCAAAGAGTTGCGGCACGGGAAGGTTACGTTGGCTGTAGCGGCTCAGCAGGATGATTTCCCGGTGAAAGGTCAGTTCGCCCAGCGGGATGACCCGCACCTGCGGGGATCGGTCCAGCCAGAGTCCCGCGTGGGGAACCAGTGAAACGCCCAGCCCGCATTCGACCATCTTGACGAGGGCTTCTATCTCGTCCAGCTCCAGCGCAACCTGCACGTCCAACCGCTGTTCCCGCAGAAAACGACTGACCAGCCGCCCGCCAAACGAAGCACGGTCGTAGCGCACATGGGGCTGAGCGGCGAGCAGCTGCAGCGGGTCATCACCCTTGACCGTTTGCGGCACGATCAGCACAAACGGCTCCTTGCGCAGCACCTGCACGTGCAGCTCCTTGGGCAAATCAAAGGGCGGGCGAATGATGATCGCCGAGTCCAGTTCGCCCGCGTCCACCTGGCTGAGCAGCTCGAGGGAAACCCCCGGCACCAACTTGCACTCCACCGTCGGCGCCGCGTGTCGCAGGCGCACCAGGGCTTGGGGTAGCAGGCCGGTCTGGGCGGTGGTGATGGCGCCGACTTTCAACTCGCCACGGTATTCATTGGCGTCCACCGGCACGGCCATGCGGTTAAACGTCTCGAGAATTTCCTTGGCCAGCGGCAGCGCGCGGATGCCCGCCGCATTCAGCGTGGCCTGGCGCCCGGTGCGATCGAACAACTGCACGCCAAGCACCTGCTCCAACTGGCGGATCTGCGCGCTGACCGCCGACTGCGTCAGCCCGATGTGCATGCCCGCTGCGGCGAATGTGCCATGGCGGGTGACGGCAATAAAAGTTTTCAGTTCCCGCAGCATGGGCGTCTCGATTGATCGAAATAATTTGAGCTCGATGCGAAAACTATCGTCTTTCCATCGGTTACGGCAAGGCTAGACTCGGAAGGACTTAATACCCACAGAGGTTAGACCTGATGGCACTGGCTCCTTTTCACCTGGCAATTCCGGTATTCGACCTGGCGGCTGCGCGGCAGTTTTACGGTGAGGTGTTTGGCCTGGAGGAGGGGCGGGCCAGTGATCACTGGGTCGACTTCGACTTCTTCGGCCATCAACTGGTTATTCATGAGCATCCGAAAACCGCTTCTCAAGAGGCGGCGCACACCAATGCCGTGGACGGCCACGATGTGCCGGTACCGCATTTTGGCGTGGTGCTGAGTTGGGATGATTGGCATGCGCTGGCTGAGCGTCTCCAGGCGCGCAATACCCGGTTTGTGTTGGAGCCGCATATTCGCTTCAAGGGCCAGGTGGGTGAGCAGGCGACGTTGTTTCTGTTCGATCCGTGCGGCAATGCGCTGGAGTTCAAGGCGTTCAAGGATATTGGGCAGTTGTTTGCCAAGTGAGGGGGCGTCGATGAATCAATTCGACGCGACGGGTATCGCTGAGGCGGTGGGTGCTGGTGGTATTACGCCTGCCTTGGTTGCTGAGCACTTTCTTGCGCGGACAGGTATCGACGAGCCGCAGATCCAGGCTTTTGTATCCTTCGAGCCTGAAGCGGTACGCGAGCAGGCAAGGCAGCTTGAGGGAAGTGCCGGCCTGCTGGCGGGCGTGCCGGTTGGGATCAAGGACATCTTTGATACGGCCGACCATCCAACGGAATTCTATTCGCCGATTTACCAGGGTAATCGTCCTTCGCGGGATGCCCATGTGGTGACGCTGCTGCGCCAGGCGGGCGCGATCATCATGGGCAAGACCCACACCACTGAATTTGCCTACATGAACACGGGGCCAACGCGTAATCCGCTTGATCCGGCCCGTACGCCGGGTAGCTCCAGTGCGGGTTCTGCGGCGGGGATGGCCGCCGGGTTTTTCCCGTTGGCGTTGGGTACCCAGACGGCTGGATCGTTGCTCAAGCCTGCGGCTTACTGCGGGTTGTATGCCTTCAAACCGTCGTTTGGGCTGGTCTCGCTGGAGGGCGTGAAACCCCTCGCGCCCAGCTTCGATACGGTGGGTTGGTATGGGCGTTCGGTGCGCGATCTTGAGCGGGTGGCGCGGGTGTTGATTCCGGGGTTTCCTGCTGTTGAGGCAGCGCGTCGGCCGCTGCGGCTTGGTTTCTGCCGCACCTCTCGCTGGCCGGATGTGCAGCCGTCGGTGGCGCAGGCGATTGAACAAGCGATCGCCCGGTTGGGGTTTCCAGTCAGTGAAGTCGTGCTGCCCGAAGCATTCGACGGAGTATTCGAGGATCACCAGTTGATCAACGATTGCGAAGGTGCCCGCTCATTGGCCAAGGAATTTCAGGCACATCCTGAATTGCTCAGCGACTCGACCTTGGCCATGATCGAGCGTGCCAGGGCGACGAGTTGGGAGCAGGAGTCGGCAGCCAAGGCGCGGTTGGCACAACTGGCCCCGCAGCTGGCGCAGATCTGCCAGCCGTTTGATGCGATGTTGAGTGTTTCCTGCGGGATGTTGGCACCGGAGGGGTTGGAGACCACGGGACCGTCGGACTTCATCAAGTTCTGGGGCGCGTTTGGCTTGCCGCAGGTGAATGTGCCGGTGTCGGGTGGGGATGGGGAATTGCCGGTGGGGTTGCAGGTGGTTGGGGCGTTTAGAGGGGATGCGCCGTTGCTAGGTACGGCGCAGGTCATAGTTGATGCGTTGGCGTGATCAGCGAGACTACGACCCCTTGCACACCTTCGCAGCGGCATGATCGTTCGGGATAAACGAATCCGGCGCGCCAGGCTTCAACACCACGTACCCGCGTCGCCACGGTTGATCGTCCACCAGATTCCAGCGATGGCCTGTGCCGGTATTGTCTTCGGCAATCAGCACTTCACCCGGGTGCAGCGTGAACTTCTCACCGCCGCGCGTCACGAACGCCAGCGTGCCGGACAGCGTCATCACGTACTGAGGCTCCGGGTCGTTATGCCAGCTGTAGGAAGAGTGCGCCGCAGTTTGCTTGAAGTGAATAGCAGTCACGTCATTGCGCATGCTCTGGTCGATGGTGCCTTCCAGTACGTGGGAGTTGTTGTCGGCGCCCGTGCACAGCTTGAATGCCTTGATGGTGTCAGTGTTGGCGGGGGCGGCTTGTGCGCCGCTCAAGGTGGCGAGGGTGATTGCGACGGTGGCCGCGGCACGCATGCCCAGGCTGTGGATTGGGTTGTGCGGCGAACGTTTCTTCGGATGCATGGAACAAGTTTCCCTCGTGCTGGAGTGGCGTTGACTGGGAATCATGGTCTTAGCCGTAGCCGTGCGGGACAACTAACTAATGTTTCATGGCTGAACGCCTCAGGCGCCAGAAACGACAAAGCCGCGCAATGCGCGGCTTTCAAGATGGTGGGCCCAGTAGGACTCGAACCTACGACCAAGGGATTATGAGTCCCCTGCTCTAACCAACTGAGCTATAGGCCCTCAGTAGGCCGCGGATTATAGCGATGGTTTCTTCGCTGTGCCATCCGAAAAGTCCGAAACACTCATGCGAAGGAACGTCGCGGCGAAAACGTCCGGCGGCAGCGGCAGGCTGACGATGTAGCCTTGCATCTGTTCGCAGCCTTCAGCCGCCAGGAACGCTTGCTGGGCAGGCGTTTCCACGCCTTCGGCGATAATGGTGAATTGCATGCTGTGGCCCAGGGCAATGATGGCGCGCACGATGGCCGCGTCGTGTGGGTCATCGGGCAGGCCGCGGACGAAGGATTGGTCGATCTTCAGGAAGTCCAGCGGCAGGCGCTTCAGGTAGCTGAGGGACGAGTAGCCGGTGCCGAAGTCATCAATGGCCAGTTGCACGCCCAGGCCCTTGAGTTGGTGCAGCACCTCCAGTGCTTCCTCGGCCTGGCTCATGATGAAGTTTTCGGTGATTTCCAGTTGCAGGCAGCCGGGCTCGAGGTGGTTGTCCCGCAGCAGTTGTTCGATGCGTGCGAGCAGGTTGGGGTGGCGCAGTTGCGCGCCGGCGAGGTTGACGGACAGTGGGCCGAAGTCATCAAAGACCTCTCTCCAGTCGTGCATTTGCCGGCAGGCCTGTTCCAGTACCCAGTCGCCAATCTGCAGGATCATGCCGTTCTCTTCGGCCAGTGCGATGAAGTGCTCGGGCGGCACTTCGCCAAAGGTGGGGTGGAGCCAGCGAATCAGCGCTTCGGCGCCGATCAGTTGTTGGGTGTCGAGGCTCAGTTTTGGCTGGTAGTAGAGGAACAGTTCGTCGCGCTCGATCGCCCGGCGCAGTTCGTGCTCCAGCGCCACCCGTTCGTTGGCCTGGGCGGTGAGGTCCTCGGTGTAGCTTTCGACGCGGTTGCGGCCTTTGGCCTTGGAGCGGTACATGGCGGCGTCGGCGTTTTTCACCAGGGTCGCGACGTCGACGCCGTCCCGTGGGTACAGGCTGGTGCCGATGCTGGCGCTGATAAAGAACTCGTGCTCGCCCGCCTGGAACGGCGGGGTGAAGCAGGCCAGCAGTTTATTGGCCAGGTGTTCGGCGTCGCTGGCTTGTTGCAGGCCGGGCAACAGGATGATGAATTCGTCGCCGCCCAGGCGCGCAACGGTGTCGACGTCCCGCAGTTGGTCCTTGAGGCGCACCGCAATGTCCTTGAGCAGCAGGTCGCCAATCGGGTGGCCTAGGCTGTCGTTGATGTGTTTGAAACGGTCGAGGTCGAGGAACAGCACGGCGCCCTGGCTGCCGGTTTCCTGTTGATGGTTGAGGGCGGCCTGCAGGCGGCTTTCAAACAGGGTGCGGTTGGGCAGGCCGGTCAGCGGGTCGTGGTGGGCCTGGTAATCGAGGCGCGCCTGGGCGTGCTTGAGGCTGGAGATGTCGGCAAACACGGCGACAAAGTGGGTGATCGACTGCTCACGATTGCGCACCGCGCTGATGGTCAGCCAGCTAGGGTATAACTCGCCGTTCTTGCGCCGGTTGGAGATCTCGCCCTGCCAGTGGCCGTTGGCTGTCAGTTGGTGCCACATGGCCGCGTAGAAGGCGCTGTCGTGCAGGCCGGAGGCAAGCAAGCGCGGGGTTTGGCCGAGGGCTTCGGCTTCGCTGTAGCCGGTGATCTCGCTGAAGGCGCGGTTCACGGCGCTGATGTTTTGCCGGGTGTCGGTGATCAGTACGCCTTCGGCCGTGCTCTCGAAGACGGTGGCGGCCTGTTGCAGTTTTTCCTGCATCAGCTGGCGCTCGGTGATGTCCCGGGCGATGGTCAGCATGCAGTCCTCGTCGCCGATGGGCAGCGGGCGGCTGGAGACTTCACACAGGCGAATCTCGCCGTCGTTGCGGCGGATGTGGCAGACAAAGTCGCGGACAAACCCATCCCGTTGCAGGCGCTCCAGCATCTCCTTGCGTTCGTTCAGGTCGACCCAGATGCCGAGGTCCAGGGTGGACTGGTCCAGTGACATCACGCTGTTGAAGCCGGTTATGCGGCTGAAGCCTTCGTTGACCTCAATCAGCAGGCCATCGCTTTGGCGCGACAGCAGCAGGCCATCGGGCGAGGCGTGGAAGGCCTTGGCGAACTTCTCTTCAGAGGTTTGCAGGCGCTGCTGGGTTTCTTTCAGTTGGGTGATGTCGCGCACCACCACCACCAGGGCTTCGATGGTGTCGAGTTGAAACGGTTCGGCGGAAATCAGCCCGGTGAAGGCCTGGCCGTTGCTGCGCAGGAACGGCATTTCCAGGTTGCGGATGCTGGTGGTCTGTACCCGTTGCAGCAGGCCGGGGCCTACACCTTGAATGCCCCAGATATTCAGTTCGGTGGCGGTTTTTCCCACGACTTCTTCGGCGCTCAGTCCGATCTGGTCTTCGAAGGCTTTATTGACCTCCATCAGGCAGCCGTCGGACAGCCGGGCGATCACCAGGATGTCCGGGCATTGCTGGAATACCGAGGCAAATTTCTGCTCCGAAAGCTGCAACGCCTCCTCGGTGCGCTTGGCTTCGCTGATGTCGATCATCAGGCCGCGCAGTACCGGCTCGTGGCCGTGTTCGATCAGGCTGACGATATCCCGCACCCACAGGCAGCGGCCATCGGCGGTGATCACCCGGTAGTCGACACTGTGGTCGCGGTTGGCTCGGGTTTCTGCGTAGCAATAGGATTCTGTGCGGGTCAGGTCGGCGGGGTGAATGATGTTGCGCCAGAAGCCCGGGATCAGCCAATGGGCCCGAGGATAACCCAGCAGTTCCTCGGCGTGGGGCGACACGTAGCTGTAGGTGAAATCGCTGATGCTGGCTTCCCAGGCGATCGCGGAAAGGCTCTCCACCAGGCCACGATAATGGTATTCGCTGCTGCGCAATTCCTGTTCGAGGGCGACCCGGCGGGAAATCTCCGAGCTGAGCCGGCGGTTGATCCGGATAACCACGGCCAGCACAGTGCTCAGTAACAGCACTGCGGGCAGCCCGTAGAGCAGCACGTCGGTCCAGAGTGTGCGGTGGTCGATGACATTGCCGACCCAGCGTTGCTGGATAGCCTCGGTCTCGGCCGGGCTGATGTCGGCCAGGACTTTATCGAGGATGCCTACCAGCATCTTGTCGTCCTTGGGTACGCCCATGGCCAATTGATATCGGTAGGGCGTTTCGCCACTGACGTACAAGCCTTCCAGCTTGAGCTGGCGCAGGCTCCATACGCTGGACGCCAAATCGCCGACTACCGCATCGACCTTGTCGGTGGCGAGGGCCTGCAGCGTTGAGCTGACGTTGGGCATGGCGACCAGGTTGAGGTCGGGGTGGTGAGTGCGCAGCAGTTCGTGGGGGGCGTAGTTCTCCACCACGGCCACCTTCAGCCCATACAGGTCCTTGAGGTTGCGCGGTTGCGGGCCGCCTTCATGGGCGAGGATGACAATGGGGAAGTCGAGATAAGGCCGGGTAAACGACAGGAAGCCCTGGCGTTCCGGCGTGGACATGATGCCCGGAAGCAGGTCGAGTTGGTTGTTGCGGGCCTGCTCCAGCACCGCGCTCCAGTTCACCGGCTCAATCAGCTTCAGCCGGACCCCAAGGCGATCCTGCATCAGTCGCACGTAATCAGCGGCCAGGCCCTGGTAACGACCGTCTTCATCGCGGTATTCAAAGGGTGGCCAAGACGCATCGACGCCCAGGCGCAACTCTTGGTGGTCCGCCAACCAGACACGCTCTTCATCAGTGAGAGTCAACGCGCCAGCCGTTGCGGTCCAGGTCAGCAGCGACAGCAGTAACACGGTCGGCAATCTGGGCATAACGGTCTCGTTATGGCACGGGGAATGTTTCGAGTGTAGACGGGCATTGCGGGGGAGGTGAGGCGGGGAGAATTTAAACTGTAGAAAGCAAAAACCCCGGCCTGGGCCGGGGTTTTTGTGATCACTCGTCGAGGAAGGAGCGCAAATGCTCGCTTCTCGTCGGGTGGCGCAGCTTGCGCAGCGCCTTGGCTTCGATCTGACGAATCCGTTCACGGGTAACGTCGAACTGCTTACCAACCTCCTCAAGGGTGTGGTCGGTATTCATGTCGATGCCGAAGCGCATGCGCAGTACCTTGGCTTCACGGGCAGTGAGGCCGGACAGTACGTCGCGAGTCGCTTCTTTCAGGCTCTCAACGGTAGCCACATCGATTGGCGACTGCATGGTCGAGTCTTCGATGAAGTCACCCAGATGGGAGTCTTCGTCATCACCGATCGGGGTTTCCATGGAGATCGGCTCTTTAGCGATCTTCAATACCTTGCGGATTTTATCCTCAGGCATTTCCATGCGTTCGCCCAGCTCTTCCGGGGTCGGTTCGCGACCCATTTCCTGCAACATCTGCCGGGAAATACGGTTGAGCTTGTTGATCGTCTCGATCATGTGCACCGGAATACGGATGGTGCGGGCCTGGTCGGCGATCGAGCGAGTGATCGCCTGACGGATCCACCAGGTGGCATAAGTCGAGAACTTGTAGCCGCGACGGTATTCGAACTTGTCCACAGCCTTCATCAAGCCGATGTTGCCTTCCTGGATCAGATCGAGGAATTGCAGGCCACGGTTGGTGTACTTCTTGGCGATGGAGATCACCAGACGCAAGTTCGCTTCAACCATCTCTTTCTTCGCGCGGCGGGCCTTGGCCTCACCGATCGACATGCGACGGTTGATGTCCTTGATCTCGGCAATCGTCAGACCGGTTTCGGTCTGCAATGCAGTCAGCTTCTGCTGGCAACGAACGATGTCGGCCTGGAAGCGACCAATGGCTTCAGCGTATTTGCTTTTGCCTTTGGCCAGTGCGTCGGTCCAGCTTTCGTCGACTTCGTTGCCCGGGAACTGGCGCAGGAAATCGGCACGCGGCATGCGCGCATCACGGACACAGAGCTGCATGATCGCACGCTCTTGTGCACGCAGACGCTCAAGGGCGCTACGAACCCGCTCAACCAGGCCTTCGAATTGCTTCGGTACCAGTTTGATCGGCATGAAGAGTTCCGCCAGGGCCAGCAGTTCAGCAGTTGCCTGCTTGCTGCCGCGACCGTGCTTCTTCAGGGCCTTGCGAGCCAGTTCCATCTGATCGGAGACCGCGCCGAAACGCTGGGCTGCGATGATCGGATCCGGACCGCTTTCGACTTCTTCTTCGTCATCGGTGCTGGCTTCAGCTTCGTCATCATCGGTATCGTCGTCTGCTTTCGCAGCCTTGGCATCGATCGGTGGCGGAACTTCAGCCGCAGGTGGCGCAATGCCGTCGTCCGGGTCGATATAACCGCTCAGGACGTCGGACAGGCGGCCACCTTCGGTGGTGACGCGAGTGTACTCGGAGAGAATGTGGTCAACCGTGCCTGGGAAGTGCGCGATTGCGCCCATCACTTCACGGATGCCCTCTTCGATACGTTTGGCGATTTCGATTTCGCCTTCACGTGTCAGCAGCTCTACCGTACCCATTTCGCGCATATACATGCGCACAGGGTCAGTCGTGCGACCGATGTCGGTCTCGACCGCTGCCAACGCGGCGGCTGCTTCTTCAGCGGCTGCCTCGTCGGTATCGGCGTCGGCCAACATAAGGGCGTCCGCATCCGGAGCACTCTCGTGTACGGGGATCCCCATGTCATTAATCATGCGGATGATGTCTTCCACCTGCTCTGGATCTGAAATATCCTCAGGCAGGTGGTCGTTGACCTCTGCGTAAGTCAGATACTTCTGCTCACGACCAAGGGTGATCAACTCTTTGATACGAGACTGCTGTTGCGCTTTTCCGGACATAACACCCTATCCACTGAAGGTCTTGGCGGGCAAAAAACAAGCCGAGGATTATACCCGAGCTATGACCTCACACGCCAGCTGAGGTCGGGTTTGATGCGGAAACATTGCGACTTAAAAGGTCGCGCAGTTGATTTTTCTCTTCGGCGGTCAATTCACTCTGACGCGCTTTTCGAAGAAGTTGTTCCAGGTTTCGCTCGCGTTGACGAGCTACCAAGCTAGTAATGGTGTCGAAAAACTGTTGTTCAAGGTTATCGCCATCAATCAGCCATTCCTTTTCTGCCAATGCCTTCAGCAAGCGGCCCTGTTCAGTGCCGTGCCAGCGTGCAATCAGCTGGAATGAGTTTAGCTTAGGATTCTTCTGTACGGCTTCGAGCAGGGCCACCAACAGTTGTGTATTGGTGTGGTCTTCGGCCGCAAAGTGCCCCGCGTCTTCGACTTTTTGTGCCAGCTGCGGGTGGTGCAATAACGTACGCAGGGCCGCCATGGTGGGTGGCTCTACTGCTGCTGGGACGCGCGGGCCGCGCGGTTCGTCACGGTCACCGCCACGTTTACCGTTTTTGTCCCAGGGTTTCTTGTCCCATTTCTTGCCGCCGGCGCCGGGTTTCTTCGGTGTCCACTCCTGCTGGGGCGTGTAGGCCTCCTGCGGTTGGTGGAAGTCGGAATAGTCCGGCATGGCGTCGTAATCCATGCCCGGGTCGTAGGCCGGCGGCGCCTCTTGCGGTGCGCTGTGCACCAGCTGGCTGACGGCCTCGCCACTCAAACCGGTAATTTCCAGTAGGCGCTGACGCATCAGGGTCCGCAGGTTGGCCCCCGGAACCTTGTCGATCAGCGGTGCCGCGAGGGTGACCATGTGGGCCTTGCCTTCGAGGGAGCGCGGGTCGGACTCTTCAGTCAGTTGCTGGAAAAAGTAATCGGCCAGCGGTTGTGCATGTTGGTTGATGCGCGCGCGGAACGCGTCGGTGCCTTCGGAGCGGACCAGGGTGTCCGGGTCTTCGCCTTCGGGCAGGAACAGGAAGCGCGCGCGCCGTCCGTCCTGCAGGCTCGACAGCGTCGATTCAAGGGCACGCCATGCTGCGTTGCGGCCGGCCTGGTCGCCGTCGAAGCAGAATAATACGTTGGGTACTACGCGAAACAGGCGCTTCAAGTGCTCTTCGCTGGTCGCGGTGCCAAGGGTCGCCACGGCGTTGCGCAAGCCTTGCTGGGCCAGGGCAATCACGTCCATATAGCCTTCAACCACGATGATTTCGTCGAGGTTGCGGTTGTTCTTGCGCGCTTCAAACAGGCCATAGAGTTCCTGGCCTTTGTGAAACACCGGGGTTTCCGGTGAGTTCAGGTATTTGGGCTTGTCGTCCCCCAGCACTCGGCCGCCGAACGCGATGATACGACCGCGACTGTCACGGATCGGGAACATCACCCGGTCGCGGAAACGGTCATAACGCTTGCCGGTCTCGGCGTTTTCCACCAGCAGGCCGGCGTCGATCATGGCCTTTTGCTGCAGGGTGTCGCTGCTCAGGTGCTTGTACAGATTGTCCCAGCCGGGCGGGGCGAAGCCGAGGCCGAAGTCGCGGGCGATTTCACCGGTCAGGCCGCGGCCCTTGAGGTAATCGACGGCGGCTTTGCGCTGCGGGTGGCTTTTCAGCGCCTGGCGGTAAAAGTCGGCGGCGGCGGTGAGCAGCGGGTACAGCGGCGAATCGGTGGGTTGTCGCGGTTTGTGCGGGCGGCCACTTTCTTCGCGGGGGATTTCCATGCCGGCGGCTTTCGCCAGTTCCTCGACGGCCTGGGGAAAGTCCAGGTTGTCGTGGTCCATGATGAAGCCGAGGGCGTTGCCGCCGGCGCCGCAGCCGAAGCAGTAGTAGAACTGCTTGTCGGGGCTGACGCTGAACGACGGCGTCTTTTCCTTGTGGAACGGGCAGCAGGCGGTGTAGTTCTTGCCGGCCTTTTTCATTTGCAGGCGCGAGCTGACAACATCGACGATGTCGGTGCGGTTCAGAAGGTCGTCAATAAAGCTCTGGGGAATTAGCCCGGCCATGGCGTTCTCGTCATCACTGCGTGTAAAAGAGGGCCCGCAACGTGCTCAAGGCACGCAGGGTGTGCGGCTCGATCAACTGTCGTCTGCTTGGTCTGTCAGGAAGTGTATCTGCCGAACATTCACTGACGTTAGTTCCGATCAGTGCCCGGCGTAGAAATGTTGCCCGGGAGTCCGGTCTTGGCCATGTGGGGGCCTCGGAAGCTCAACGGTGGGCGCAGCCGACCTGTTGATCGCCTGTTAAAAAATAAGTGTGCTCGTCAGTAGCCTTGTTAGGCTCGTCAGAAGAGACGTGCACCGCTGGCAAAAGAGCCAGTCCTGACGTGTGAAGCAGTTCGTTTCAGTCGCATGTGCGGCGTCAACGGTGAAGCATCAAGCGATATCCGCAAATGCCAACAGCCCGGCTGAGGGCCGGGCTTGGCAGAAGCTTGCTACGAACGTCTGTGTATTAGTACAGACGAACGGCGCGGCGCTGCTCGCGCTGAACTTTCTTGGCGTGACGCTTAACAGCGGCTGCTGCTTTACGCTTACGCTCAGAAGTTGGCTTCTCATAAAATTCGCGGCTACGAACTTCAGCCAGAACACCGGCTTTTTCGCAGGAGCGCTTGAAACGACGCAGAGCTACGTCGAAGGGTTCGTTCTCTTTTACTTTGACGGCTGGCATCCAGAGCTACCTTCTTTCATTACCGGGAATCAACGTTCTCGTCGCAAAAAATTCGCGGCTGAGGTCGTCGGTTTTTAAGGGTTGCGGATGTTAACCCCTCATTGCCCGGAATGCAAAGCCTCTGATCGAAAACCGCTAGTCGGGAGGGGGAGCGACGACTATTATGCGCGCCTTCGAATTCAGCCTCTACAAGGCGCAAACCCATGCTAGTTCTGGGATTAGAAACCTCTTGCGACGAAACCGGTGTCGCACTTTACGACAGTGAACGCGGGCTTTTGGCCGACGCACTGTTCAGTCAGATCGACCTGCATCGTGCCTATGGTGGCGTGGTGCCGGAGCTGGCCAGCCGTGACCATGTCAAACGCATGCTGCCTTTGATTCGCCAGGTGTTGGACGAGGCGGGCTGCGTGCCGACCGAGATCGACGCCATTGCTTATACCGCAGGCCCCGGATTGGTCGGAGCCCTGCTGGTTGGGGCCTCTTGCGCCCAGGCGCTGGCCTTTGCCTGGGGTATTCCGGCGCTCGGCGTGCACCACATGGAAGGCCATTTATTGGCGCCGATGCTCGAAGAAAACCCGCCGCAGTTCCCGTTCGTCGCTTTGTTGGTCTCGGGTGGCCATACGCAGCTGGTTCAGGTGGACGGAATCGGCCAGTACACGCTTTTGGGCGAAAGCCTGGACGATGCCGCCGGTGAAGCATTCGACAAGACCGCGAAGATGATGGGCCTCAATTATCCAGGCGGCCCGGAAATCGCGCGGCTGGCGGAAAAAGGCATCCCGGGGCGCTACACCTTCCCGCGTCCGATGTGTGATCGCCCGGGCCTGATGTTCAGCTTCAGCGGCCTGAAAACCTCTGCCCTGAACACCTGGCAGCAGAGCGTCAGCGCCGGAGACGACAATGAGCAAGCCCGTTGCGACATCTCTCTGGCGTTCCAGCAGGCTGTGGTGGAGACTTTGACCATCAAGTGCAAGCGGGCCTTGAAGCAGGCGGGTATGAAGCGCCTGGTGATCGCCGGCGGCGTCAGCGCCAACAAGGCATTGCGCAGCTCACTGGAGAAAATGCTCGGCGACATGAAGGGCGATGTGTTTTATGCCCGTCCCGAATTCTGCACCGATAACGGCGCGATGATCGCCTATGCCGGTTGCCAGCGTTTGCAGGCCGGCCAGCATGAGAGCCTGGCTATCAGCGTGCAGGCGCGCTGGCCGATGGAGCAACTGCCGCCGTTGTAATCGGCAACGTGAGCCAGGTTCGGCGGGCGTATTTAAAAATGCCGTTCGCGCCCGGCAAACAGGTCGCGTAAATTGCCCCGGTGGCGCCAGACGATCAGCAGCGTAAGCACGCTCATCGGCACCAGCGCCGCCGGCGCCTGCCAGGCCAGCAATGGCAGGGTGAGGGGCGTGGCGATCAGTGCGGCCAGCGAGCTGGTGCGGGTCAGGTAGAACGTCAGCAGCCAGGCCAGGATGGCCAGCAGCGCTGCCGGTGGGTAGATCCCCAGCAGCATGCCGGCCGCTGTCGCGACGCCCTTGCCGCCGCGAAAGCGGAAGTACAGTGGGAACAGGTGGCCGAGTACGGCGCAGACGCCAATCCAGGCTTGCTGTTGCAGCGAAAGCCCGGCCAGGTCGGCGATCAGCACCGGCAACAGGCCCTTGCAGACGTCGCCGAACAACGTCAGTACGGCGAGTTTCTTGCCGGCCAGGCGCAACATGTTGGTGGCGCCGGCATTGCCTGAGCCACTCATTCGCGGGTCGGGATTTCCCGTAAGGCGGCTGAGCAAAATGGCGAAGGACAGCGAGCCGAGCAGGTAGGCGAGAGTCGCCAGTAACCAAAACATGCTAACTATTCCGGGCGAGGACGCCCTGATTCTAACGGGGCATCGCGCCCTTGTCGTGCAGCGGAGAAGAGTGCTTGGACAGAGTGTTTATCGAAGGCCTGGAAGTCGACACCGTGATCGGGGCCTACGACTGGGAGCGCGGTATCCGGCAATGCCTGCGTCTGGACCTGAGCTTCGCCTGGGATAACCGCCCGGCGGCTGCCGGTGACGACCTGACCCTGGCCCTGGATTACGCCAGCGTGTCCGCCCGCATCCAGGCGTTTGCCGAGCAGGCACAATTCCAGCTGGTGGAAACCTTCGCCGAGCGCCTGGCCGAAGTATTGATGAGTGAATTCCAGATTCCCTGGCTGCACCTCAAACTGACCAAGCCCGGCGCCGTTCCGGCTGCCAAGGGCGTGGGCGTGGAGATCGAGCGCGGATGTCGCTAACTCAGGTTTACCTTGGCCTTGGCAGCAATATCGAGCGTGAGGCGCACTTGTGCGCAGGCCTCGACGCGCTGGCGGGCTTCCTGACGGATATTCGTTGCTCGCCGGTGTTTGAAAGTCAGCCGGTGGGCATCAAGAGCGGGCCATTCTTCAATCTGGTGGTGTCGGCCTTTACCGACCTGCCGTTGATGGAGCTGGACCGTCGACTGAAGTTCATCGAGGCCGACAATGGCCGCTACGCCCCGGACCGCAAGGGTTTGCCCCTGGACATCGACGTGTTGCTGTACGGCGAGCTGGTGGGTAACTTCGATGGCCTGATTCTGCCCCGGGCCGAAATCCTGAAGAACGCGTTTGTGCTGTGGCCGCTGTCGTTGATGGCGCCGGAGCGTGTGCATCCTGAGGCGGGCAAGTCATTTGCCGCGCTTTGGCAGGGTGCACAGATCGATCAGGTATTGGCGCCGGTCGCGTTCGAGTGGCGGGATCAGTCGTTGACGCCGGATGCGCTCTTATAGGCTTTCAACGCCTTGAGACGTTCGCGTTTCAGCGCTTCACCCAGCTCGGGGCCTTTGAAGCCTTGTTCCAGTAGCGGCGCGACCGCCACACCTCTGGCCGCCAGCGCCGCGCCACGTAAATAATCCGCCTGTGGATAACTTCTCTGCTCCAGGCCTTTGCGGCCCCGGGCGTCCATCTCGCACGCCACCACAAACTCTTCAAAACGCTGTGGCCGACGGTAAACGTCAAAGCTTTGCAGCAGCTCCAGCAACGTCGAGGGCCTCAGCTCCAGCGCGCGATGGCCATGGGTGTGATATTCGCCCACCAGCAGCGCCAGTTCCTGGCAATCCCTTGGCACCTTGAAGCGCTCGTTCACCGCCTTGATCAGCTTCAAGCCGTGATGCTCATGGGCAATGTGCTGCGGCAACTTATCCACAGGCGTGATGCCCTTGCCCAGATCGTGCAACAGGCAGGCCCAGCGCACGGTCAGCGGTTGGGCATGGAGGGCAGCCTGTTCCAGCACGCTCAGGGTGTGCACGCCGGTATCAATCTCGGGGTGATGAGCTTCGGGCTGCGGTACGCCAAACAGGGCGTCGATTTCCGGCAGCAGGGTTTTCAGGGCGCCGCAATCGCGCAGTACCTGGATAAACACCTGCGGCTGATTTTCCATCAGTGCGCGGGAAATCTCCTTCCAGCTGCGTTCGGGCGTGAGGGCTTCCAGTTCGCCGGAGTCGCTGAGTTCGCGCATCAGCTCCAGGGTTTCTGGTGCGACGGCAAAGCCGAGGCTGGCGTAACGCGCAGCAAAGCGGGCAACGCGCAGGACACGGAGCGGATCTTCGGCAAATGCGGGAGAAACGTGGCGCAGAATGCGTGCTTCCAGATCTTCCTGGCCGTGATACGGATCGGTGAGGTTGCCGTTGTCATCCTCGGCCATGGCGTTGATGGTCAGGTCGCGGCGGATCAGGTCTTCTTCCAGGGTGACTTCGGGGCTGGCGTGAAACACAAACCCGCCATAACCCCGGCCGCTCTTGCGCTCCGTACGGGCGAGGGCGTACTCGTCGCCGTTTTTCGGGTCAAGGAATACGGGGAAGTCAGCGCCCACGGGCTTGTAGCCCAAGGCGAGCATTTCTTCAGTGGTAGCACCGACTACGACGCGGTCGACATCGGTAACGGGGATGCCCAGCAGGCGATCACGTACCGCACCACCGACTTTGTAGATTTGCATGAAAAAGCCTCCATTAGCGGCACAGGATAACGCCTGTGGCGCGCCAATGGAGGCTTTGCGGTTTTACAGATGCACAACGGCCAGGTCGAGGCGCCCGTAGTCGTTATCGCTGTGGTCGTTGCGGGGCGGAACATGGTGGGTTTTCATCACCTGATCGCCTTGCAGCGTTTCGAGGTGGATATCGAACCCCCACAACCGGTGCAGGTGCTTGAGGACCTCCTCAGTTGACTCTCCCAGCGGTTTGCGGTCGTGCTGCTGGTGGCGCAGGGTCAGCGAGCGATCGCCGCGTACGTCGATGCTGTAGATCTGCACGTTGGGTTCGCGGTTGCCCAGGTTGTACTGCGCCGCCAGGGTTTCGCGGATGGTGCGGTAACCCGGTTCGTCATGGATCGCCGGTACCAGCAGATCGTCCTTGAGGTCGTCATCCATGATGCTGAACAACTTGAGGTCACGAATCACCTGGGGAGACAGGTACTGCAGGATGAAGCTCTCATCCTTGAAGCTGCTCATGGCGAATTTGATGGTGGACAGCCAATCGCTGCCGGCGATGTCGGGGAACCAGCGGCGGTCTTCTTCGGTGGGGTGTTCGCACATGCGCCGGATGTCCCGGTACATGGCAAAACCCAGGGCATACGGGTTGATGCCGCTGTAGTAAGGGCTGTCGAAGCCCGGCTGGAACACCACGCTGGTGTGGGAGGTCAGGAACTCCATCATGAAGCCGTCGGTGACCAGGCCTTCGTCGTACAGGTCGTTCATCAGGGTGTAGTGCCAGAACGTGGCCCAGCCCTCGTTCATCACCTGGGTCTGGCGCTGTGGATAGAAGTACTGGGCAATCTTGCGCACGATCCGCACGATTTCCCGCTGCCAGGGCTCCAGCAACGGGGCATGTTTTTCGAGGAAATACAGGATGTTTTCCTGCGGTTCGGCGGGGAAGCGCGCATTGTCCTTGTCGCTGTTCTTGCCGGCGCGTTTGGGAATGGTGCGCCACAGGTCGTTGATCTGCTTTTGCAGGTGCTCTTCCCGGTCCTTCTGGCGCAAGCGTTCTTCTTCGGCGGAGATCGGGTAAGGGCGCTTGTAGCGGTCGACGCCGTAGTTCATCAGGGCGTGGCAGGAATCCAGCAGGTCTTCCACCGCATCGATGCCGTGGCGCTCCTCGCACTGCATGATGTACTGCTTGGCGAACACCAGGTAATCGATGATCGAGCTGGCATCGGTCCAGGTGCGAAACAGGTAGTTGCCCTTGAAAAAGCTGTTATGCCCATAGCACGCGTGGGCTACCACCAGCGCTTGCATGCAGATGGTGTTTTCTTCCATCAGGTAGGCGATGCATGGGTCGGAGTTGATGACGATTTCGTAGGCCAGGCCCATCTGGCCGCGGGTGTAGGACTTTTCAGTGCTGAGGAAGTGTTTGCCGTAGGACCAGTGGTGATAGCCCAAGGGCATGCCCACGGACGCATAGGCGTCCATCATCTGTTCGGCGGTGATCACTTCGATCTGGTTGGGGTAAGTATCCAGGGCGTAACCCGCCGCGATGCGGCTGATTTCCCGGTCATAGGCCTGGATCAGTTCGAAGGTCCATTCGGACCCCGTGGATATGGGTTGGCGCTTATGCTCTTTGGCGGTCATGTCACTAACCTGCGCTGGAAGAGTTCACGGAAGACCGGATAGATATCGCCGGCCGAGACCAATTGTTGCTGGGCGAAGGTGTCAGCGAAGGCTTCGCTGATGCGCTCGTATTCGAACCACAGCGCCTGATGCTCGCGCGGGGTGATTTCGACGTAGGTGTAGTACTGCACGAATGGCATGATCTGGTTGATCAGGATGTCGCGGCAGATCGGCGAGTCGTCGTTCCAGTTGTCCCCGTCGGAAGCCTGGGCGGCGTAGATGTTCCACTCGTTGGCCGGGTAACGCTCGGCCATGATCTCCTGCATCAGCTTCAAGGCGCTGGAAACGATGGTGCCGCCGGTTTCCCGCGAGTAGAAGAACTCCTCTTCGTCGACTTCCCGGGCGCTGGTGTGATGGCGGATGAACACCACGTCGATCTTGTCGTAGTTACGCTTGAGGAACAGGTACAGCAGGATGAAGAAGCGCTTGGCGATGTCTTTGGTCGCCTGGGTCATGGAGCCGGACACGTCCATCAGGCAGAACATCACGGCCTTGGAGCTTGGGTTGGGTTGCTTGACCAGCAGGTTGTACTTCAGGTCGAAGGTGTCGAGAAACGGCACGCGGTGAATCCGTGCGCTGAGTTTGGCGATTTCGGCCTCGATTTCCTGAATATCGCCGAAGTTGTCCGGTTCTTCTCGTTTCAGGCGTTCCAGTTCGGCTTTGGCATCCCGCAGTTTCGCCCGGCTGCTGCCAGACAGGGCGATACGTCGCGCATGGGCCGAGCGCAGGGTGCGGATGATGTTGATCCGTGACGGGTTGCCTTCGTTGCTGATGCCGGCACGTACGGTTTTGAAGGTGTCGGTACCGGTCAGATTACGTTTGACCAGGTTGGGCAGTTCCAGGTCTTCGAACATGAACTCCAGGAACTCTTCCTGGGTGATCTGGAACACGAATTCATCCATGCCTTCGCCAGAGTTACCGGCCTTGCCCGGGCCTTTGCCGCCCGCACCGCCTTGGGGGCGCTGGATATGTTCGCCGCTGGTGAATTCCTTGTTGCCGGGGTGCACGACAGTCTGTTTGCCGCCCCGGCCGTGGTGCAGCACCGGTTCATCGATGTCACGTCCGGGAATGCTGATCTGTTCGCCATGCTCCATGTCGGTGATGGAGCGGCGGCTGACGGCCTCTTCGACGGCCTTTTTGATGTGGTCACGGTAACGCCGCAGGAAACGCTGGCGGTTTACCGTGCTCTTGTTCTTGCCATTGAGACGTCGGTCGATCACATAGCTCATGTGGGAGCCCTCCGGGCAGCTTCAAGTTACAAGCTTCAAGCGGCAAGCTGGAAGCTTAAAGACAAGCGGTCGATTGCCAGGCTGTCCGGCAAACCGGGAGCCTGGCCTTTCACGCTTGTCGCTGCCTTACTGCGATTTCCGGACTCGCAAGTACCACTCGGAGAGCAGTCGTACCTGTTTGTCGGTGTAGCCACGCTCGACCATTCGAGTGACGAAGTCGTTGTGTTTTTGCTGGTCCTCCTTGCTGGCCTTGGCGTTGAAGCTGATGACCGGCAGCAGATCCTCGGTGTTGGAGAACATTTTCTTCTCGATGACTACCCGCAGCTTCTCGTAGCTGAGCCAGGTAGGGTTCTTGCCGTTGTTGTTGGCCCGGGCGCGCAGCACGAAGTTGACGATTTCGTTGCGGAAATCCTTCGGATTGCTGATGCCGGCGGGTTTTTCGATCTTTTCCAGTTCCTCGTTGAGGGCCACGCGGTTGAGGATTTCGCCGGTTTCCGGGTCGCGGTATTCCTGGTCCTGGATCCAGAAGTCTGCGTACAGCACGTAGCGGTCGAAGATGTTCTGGCCGTATTCGCTGTAGGACTCCAGGTACGCGGTCTGGATTTCCTTGCCGATGAACTCGATGTAGCGCGGAGCCAGGTATTCCTTGAGGAAGCGCAGGTAGCGCTCGCGGGTTTCGGCCTGGAACTGTTCCTGTTCGATCTGCTGTTCCAGCACGTAGAGCAGGTGCACCGGGTTGGCGGCGATTTCATGCGGGTCGAAGTTGAAGACCTTGGACAGGATCTTGAACGCAAAGCGGGTCGACAGGCCGTTCATGCCTTCATCCACACCTGCGGTGTCGCGGTATTCCTGGATCGACTTGGCCTTCGGATCGGTGTCCTTGAGGTTTTCACCGTCATACACCCGCATCTTCGAGTAGATGTTGGAGTTTTCCGGCTCCTTGAGGCGCGACAGTACGGTGAACTGGGCAAGCATCTTCAGGGTGTCAGGCGCGCAATGGGCCTTGGCCAGGGAGCTGTTGAACAGCAGTTTGTCGTAAATCTTGATTTCATCGCTGACCCGCAGGCAGTACGGCACCTTGACGATGTAGATCCGGTCGATGAAGGCTTCGTTGTTCTTGTTGTTGCGGAAGGTGTGCCATTCCGATTCGTTGGAGTGGGCCAGCAGGATCCCGGTAAACGGAATCGCCCCCAGGCCCTCGGTGCTGTTGTAGTTACCTTCCTGGGTGGCGGTGAGCAGTGGGTGCAGCACCTTGATAGGGGCCTTGAACATCTCCACGAATTCCATCAGGCCCTGGTTGGCCCGGCACAGTGCGCCCGAGTAGCTGTACGCGTCGGCATCGTTCTGCGGGAATTCTTCCAGTTTGCGGATATCGACCTTACCCACCAGCGCCGAGATGTCCTGGTTGTTTTCGTCACCCGGTTCGGTCTTGGCCACGGCAATCTGGTTGAGGATCGATGGATAGAGCTTCACCACCCGGAATTGGCTGATGTCGCCGCCAAACTCGGCCAGGCGCTTGGTCGCCCAGGGCGACATGATGGTGTTGAGGTAGCGTCGCGGAATGCCGAAGTCTTCTTCGAGGATCGCACCATCTTCCGTGGCGTTGAACAGCCCCAGGGGCGACTCGAACACCGGCGAGCCCTTGATGGCGTAGAACGGCACCTTCTCGATCAGTTGTTTGAGTTTCTCTGCCAGCGACGACTTGCCGCCGCCGACGGGACCGAGCAGGTAGAGGATCTGTTTCTTCTCTTCCAGGCCTTGGGCGGCATGGCGGAAATACGAGACGATCTGGTCAATGCATTCTTCCATGCCGTGGAAGTCTTCAAAGGCCGGGTAGCGGCGGATCACCTTGTTCGAGAAAATTCGCGACAGGCGCGAATTGGCTGCGGTGTCTACCAGCTCCGGCTCGCCGATCGCCAGTAGCAGGCGTTCAGCGGCAGACGCGTAGGCGCTGCGGTCCTTTTTGCACAGTTCGAGATACTCTTGAAGCGAGAGCTCTTCCTGGCGGGTGGACTCGAAGCGTTGTTGGAAGTGGCTAAAAATACTCATGACGTCGTCACCTCGCTCGATACGTGGAGCCGACGCCGGATCAATCAGTCGATGCTGGCAGTCATTGGTGGACACCAATGGCCGTTTTCCCCCCAGAACACCCTGAAACGCTACCGATGACCCGCACGCCGGTGTACCGGCTCTCCCCTGTTTTGGATGGCCTGCGCTTAAGGATAGTTCGGAATCAGGGAGGTCAAGGCGCGATACGAAATTAGTTTGGCCGCGCCGTTCGTCAGAAACGGCGCTAGGCCAAGCGTCACGCGGGATAGAGGGGTTTGAAAAAAATTATTGCGCGTCGCCTGCGGCAATTTCTGCAGGATAGGTCGCACGCCATAGCTCAAAGCCACCGTCCAGGCTGTAGACGTCGGAGAAGCCCTGGCTGACCAGATAGGCCGCCGCGCTTTGGCTGGAGTTGCCGTGGTAGCACGCCACAATCACCGGCGCGTCGAGGTCGGCGGCCCGGATGAAGTCGGCGATGTTGTGGTTGTCCAGGTGTTGGGCGCCAGTGATGTGGCCGGCGATGTAGGTCGGCTGGTCGCGGATGTCGACCACCACGGCGCCTTGCTCGCGCAGGGCCTGGGCTTGTTCGGGCGGGATACGTTTGAATTCAGTCATGGCGGGCTCCTTTTGGCCTGTATGAAAGCGCGGTTCAGCGCTTTGCCGTGGCCTGCAGTTGTTCGGGGATCGGGGCGTCGCACTGGCAGCTGGAACGCTCGCCGGTGTCGATGTTCATCAGGGTCATGGCGCCGCCCCACACGCAACCGGTGTCGAGGGCGAACACGCCCGGTTCATCACATTTGCCTTCCAGGGCAGCCCAGTGGCCGAAGATGATCTTCGTGTCACGGGTCTTGCGCTCCTTGTGAGCGAACCAGGGCTTGTAGCCGGGCAGGGCGGTGTCGGCGCCTTCCTTGCTCTTGAGGTCCAGCTTGCCTTCGGCGGTGCAGAAGCGCATGCGGGTGAAGTAGTTGGTGATCACCCGCAGGCGGGCGACGCCGGTGAGTTCGTTATCCCACTTCACGGGATCGTTGCCGTACATGCCGTCCAGATAAGCCGTGTACAGGTTGTCGTCGGCCAGGGCAGCTTCGACTTCGCCTGCGCACTTCAGGGCTTTCTTCAGCGTCCACTGTGGCGGAATGCCGGCATGCACCAGTGCCATGTCGCGGCTTTCGTCGTAGTGCATGATTTTTTGCCGGCGTAACCAGTCAAGCAACTCGGCGCGGTCCGGCGCCTCGAGGATTTCCCGCAGGGTGTCGCCCTTTTTCAGGCGCTCGATGTTATTGCCGGCCGCCAGCAGGTGCAGGTCATGGTTGCCCAGCACGCACACCAGGGAATCGCGCATGCCATAAAGGAAGCGCAGGGTCTCCAGGGATTGCGGGCCACGGTTGACCAGGTCGCCCACGAGCCACAGGCGATCCCTGGCCGGGTCGAAGGCCACACGGTCGAGCAGGCATTTGAGCGGTTCCAGACAGCCTTGCAAGTCGCCGACAGCGTACGTCGCCATCAGTGCAGGGCTCCCGGCACTGCCAGGCGGAACGGGGCGATGATGGCGTCGAAGTGTTTACCGTCGTCGGCGAGCATCTGGTAGCTGCCTTGCATATTGCCGACGCGGGAGGTCATGACGGTGCCACTGCTGTAGGTATGGCTCTTGCCGGGGGCGATCAGCGGTTGTTGGCCGACCACGCCGGCGCCGCGTACTTCCTCGACCTGGCCGTCACCGTCGGTGATGACCCAGTGGCGCGACAGCAGCTTGGCGGGCAGTTCACCGTTGTTTTGCACCGTAATGGTGTAGGCGAACGCAAAACGGTTCTGCTCGGGTTGCGATTGTTCCGCCAGAAAGCGGGTGACGACGCTGACGTCGATCTGATAACGAGGATCGGACATGCAAGAGGCCTTAAAAGCAAAAGCGGGGGAACAGCGGATGCCGGTCAGTCTAGGCCAACTGATGGGCACTAGGCCAGACATGCTGTCTGGCCGTGCCCGACTCTGCTTTATTCAGCCGCTGGCGCTGGCTGAATGGCGAGCTGATCAGCCAGGCGCACGAAGGCGGCCAGGTCCAGTTGCTCGGGGCGCAGGCTGCCGTCGACGCCGGCGGCTTCGATTTCGGCGTTGCTGAGCAAGGCCTTGAGCGTATTGCGCAGGGTCTTGCGGCGTTGGTTGAACGCTTCGCGCACCACGCGCTCCAGCAATTTGTGATCTTTGGCCGGGTGCGGCAACACCGCGTGAGGCACCAGGCGCACGATGGCGGAGTCGACCTTCGGCGGCGGGTTGAATGCGCCAGGCCCAACGTTGAATAGATGCTCAACCCGGCAATGGTACTGAACCATGATCGACAGACGACCCCAGTCACCACCGCCAGGGCCCGCAGCCAGACGCTCGACCACTTCCTTTTGCAGCATGAAGTGCATGTCGCGGATGATGCCGGCGTTGTTCAGCAGGTGAAAAATCAGCGGGGTGGAGATGTTGTACGGCAGGTTGCCGACCACACGCAGGCTGTTGGGCTCGGCGTTGAGGCTGTTGAAGTCGAACTTCAGCGCATCGCCCTGGTGCAGGTTGAAGTTGGGCATGCCGGCGAACTGCTGGTTGAGGATCGGGATCAGGTCCTTGTCCAGCTCAACCACGTCCAGCTGGCCGCCGCTCTTCAGCAGGCCCTGGGTAAGGGCGCCCTGGCCCGGGCCGATTTCCAGCAGGCGGTCTTCGGGCTTGGCATGAATGGAGCGCAGGATGCGATCAATCACGCCAGCGTCGTGCAGGAAGTTTTGCCCGAAGCGCTTGCGCGCCCGGTGTTGGTAATGCTCGGTCATATACGGGTCTCGGCCATCTGATAGGCGGTTTCCAGGGCTACGTGCAGGCTGCCGGTATCGATCTTGCCGCTGCCCGCGAGGTCCAGGGCGGTGCCATGGTCGACGGAGGTGCGGATGATCGGCAGGCCCAGTGTCACGTTGACCGCAGCGCCGAAGCCTTTGTACTTCAGCACGGGCAGCCCCTGGTCATGGTACATCGCCAGCACTGCGTCGCAGTGCTCCAGATATTTGGGGGTAAACAGAGTGTCGGCAGGCAATGGGCCGCGCAGGTCCATGCCCTCAAGGCGCAGACGCTCCAGGGTTGGTTCGATGATGTCGATTTCTTCATGGCCCAGGTGGCCACCTTCACCGGCGTGGGGGTTGAGCCCGCAGACCAGGATGCGTGGCTGGGCGATGCCGAATTTCTGCTGCAGGTCGGCGTGCAGGATGCGTGTGACACGCTCCAGGCGCTCGGGGGTAATGGCGTCGGCAATCTCGCGCAGGGGCAGGTGGGTGGTCACCAGGGCCACCCGCAGGTCGCCCGTTGCCAACATCATTACGACTTGGGCGGTATGGGTCAGTTCTGCGAGGAATTCGGTATGGCCGGAAAAGGCGATGCCCGATTCGTTGATCACGCCCTTGTGCACGGGGGCGGTGATCATCCCGGCGAAATCCCCGTCGATGCAGCCTTGGCCGGCCCGTGTCAGGGTTTCCAGGACAAAGGCAGCATTGGCCTTGTCCAGTTGCCCGGCGACGACCTTGGCTGGCAGCGGGGTATCCCACACGTACAGGCTGTTGGCTGGCGCCGGCAGATCAGGCCAGTTGCCCGGGCCTACCGGCAGCAGATCGACAACCACACCCAGCTGCGCGGCCCGCTCAAGGAGCAGGTCGCGGCTGGTAATGGCAATCAGGGGGTGTGGCTGGGGGTGCGAGGCGAGCAGCAGGCACAGGTCAGGACCAATGCCGGCCGGCTCGCCGGGTGTCAATGCGAAACGCTTGGGTTTCACTGGGCTGCCTGGTCGGTGCCTGTTTGGTCGGCACCAGGAAGCTTGTTCTCTACGTAGGCTTCGTCACGGATCTGACGCAACCAGGTCTGCAGCTCTTCATCGTACTTGCGGTTACGCAGTACGGTCAGGGCTTGTTGCTCGCGGGCCTGAGCGGTGTTGTCAGTGGCGCGACGGCCAAGGACTTCCAGCACATGCCAGCCGTATTGGGTCTTGAACGGCTTGGACAATACGCCTTGCGGAGTCTTGGCCATGACGTCCTGGAACTCTGGAACCAGTGCCTTCGGATCGATCCAGTTCAAATCGCCGCCGTTAAGCGCCGAACCCGGGTCTTCGGAGTAGCTCTTGGCCAGTTCGCCGAAGTCTTCGCCCGCTTCGATGCGGTCATATAGCTTCTGCGCCAGTTCCTTGGTTTGTGCTTCGGTACGGATCTCGCTTGGCTTGACCAGGATGTGACGAACGTGAACTTCGTCCTTCATCTGGGCTTCTTCGCCGCCGCGCTTGCCGAGCAACTTGAGAATGATGAAGCCGCCCGGCGTGCGTGCCGGCTGGGTGATGCCACCGACTTCCATGGCGCTCAGCTCACGGTCGAACGGTGGTGGCAGTTGCGCGGCTTTACGCCAGCCCATGTCACCGCCTTCGAGGGCGTTATCGCTGCCGGACTGGGCAATGGCCATCTGGGCAAAGTCAGCACCTTGCTTGAGACGGTCATAGATAGCCTGGGTTTTCGCCGCTGCAGCATTGAGCTGTTCGGCATTCGCGCTGTCTGGCGTAGGAATCAGGATATTGGCCAGGTGCAGTTCTTCGGAAAGCTGCATTTTGCCGAGGTCAGAGGCCAGGAAGTTCTTCACTTCCTGCTCGGACACCTGAACCCGCTCGGCCACACGGCGCTGACGCACACGGCTGATGATCATTTCGCGACGAATCTGGTCACGGGCGTCCTCATAGGACAGGCCGTCATGAGCCAGGGCGGCGCGGAATTGATCAACACTCATGTTGTTGCGCTGGGCGATGGTGCCGACAGCCTGGTTCAATTCTTCGTCGCTGATACGGATACCGGAACGATCGCCGATCTGCAGTTGCAGGTTTTCAACGATCAGGCGCTCAAGCACCTGTTGGTCCAGCACGCTGGTAGGGGGGACGCCGCCGCCACGCTTGGCGATGGTTTGCTGAACTTCCTTGACCCGTTGGTCCAGTTGGCTCTGCATGATCACGTCGTTATCGACGATGGCCACTACCTTGTCCAGCGGTTGAACCGCCGCGTGAGCGGCGGCAGTACCCAGGAACAGCGCGCCCAGCATCAGCGGGCGCAGACAATCAGAAAGCTTGGTCTTCACGTTCACGATAACCTTCAATGCCTTTGTCGAGGAAGCTCTCTACCTTGGCGCCGGTCAGGCCGCCGAGTCCTTTAAGGACAACTTGGAAGAAGAGCCCGTGGTCACCCTTTTCGTTCAGCGGGGCGATCTGGCTGTATTCGTCGTTGGAAACCCAGTAACGGTTGATGACGCGCAGTTTCCAGCAGCAGTTGTCGTACTCGAAACCACCGAAGGCTTCCAGGGTACGGTTGCGGGCATAGTCATACTGCCAGCGGGTGATCAGGTTCCACTGGGGAACGATCGGCCACATCATCGAGAAATCGTGTTGCTGGATTTTGTAGTAATCCTTCACGAAGTTCGGTTGACCTTCGGTGCCGTAGTCGCCACCGAACTGCCATTTGCCGGTCAGCTGGTTGTACACGACCTGGTCGTTGCGATAGCGATAGCCAACGTTGATAACCTTGTTCGGGTTGTCTTCCGGCTGGTAGTGGAACATCGCACTGCCGGAGCGTGGGCTGTGGTTTTCGGTGTCCCAGTTGTAGTCGGCAGTGGCGCGCCAGTCACGGTTGAAGCGGAACTCGTAGTCCAGGGCGATTGGCGATACATCCGACTGTGCGTCCGCACGGTCAGCGGCCAGGATGCCAGGCAGTTGAACTTCGCGATTCTTGAAGTACACAGCTTGGCCAACGCTGACGCGTTGACGTTCGAAGCCGTTTTCTTCAATCCAGCGGCTGGTCACGCCGAGGGAGAGCTTGTTCTCGTCACCGATCCGGTCGGAGCCGCTGAAGCGGTTGTCACGGAACAGCGACGCGTAGCTGAACGAGTACTCGCTGGTGTCGAATACCGGGATATCGCTCTGGTCCTTGTTCGGTACATACAGGTAGTAGGCACGAGGTTCCAGGGTCTGGCGGTAGTCCTTGCCGAACCAGTTGGTATTGCGGTCGAAGTACAGGCCGCTGTCTACGCTGGCAACCGGAATTGCACGGTCTTGCGAGCTTTTGAAGGTGCCACCGGCATATTGAGTCCCGGCAGCAATAGCGGCAGCTTGTTGCGCGACAATCTGATTTTTGCCGGTGCTGTCCAGATCAAGGTCGTACTTGGTATAGACGTACTTCAACTTCGGCGTAACAAAGCCGTAGGTCCAGTTCATCGGGTAGTCGACGGCTGGCGCTACGTTCAAGCGAGTACCGTTTGCACGGGTCAGGCCAGTCACGTAAGTGTCGAGTCGAGGCGATACCAGCCCGTTCTCATCGGTGAAGTTTCCGTTCTCCAAGTCCCGATCAAAGCGCACGGCTTCGGTCTCGTAAGTGAAGTTTACTCCGCCCGGATGGTACGGCAGCGTGCCGTTGAAGGTGATCTGCGGCAAGCGGTTATAAGGCGTGATCTGGGAGATCGTGGCCAACTGATAGGCTTGCAGGTTCAACCTTGCCTGAAAGTCATCACCACGATAAGTCACGGAACCTTGCTGGTTCACGAAGTCCTGGGTCTTGATCCCTTCCTGATAGGACTTCAAGTCCTGGAAGTAGTACGGATCGCTGATTGTGGTGTAGTCGACCTGGGTCAGTACGCGGGAATCCAGCCCACCCTTGTGCTGCCAGTTGAGCATGTAGCGGGTTTTTTCGTAGTCGGTCTGGCCTTTACGCTCGTCGTTGTCGTCGTTCAGGTACCCACCGCCGAACTGGCCTTCGCTGGACTTGGTGAGGTAGCGGAACTCGCCTTCCATCAACAGGCCGCGCTTGGTCATGTATTGCGGGTACAACGTGGCGTCGTAGTTCGGCGCCAGGTTGAAGTAGTACGGCGTAACCAACGTGAAACCAGTCTCGCCGCCGGTGCTGAAGCTCGGCGGCAGGAAGCCGGATTGGCGACGGTTGTCGATCGGGAAATAGATGTACGGGGTGTAAAGGATCGGGATGTCCTTCACGCGCAACGTCACGTTGGTCGCGGTACCGAAACCGGTGGCCGGGTTGAGCGTGATGTTGTTGCCCTTGAGCTGCCAGGCGTTGCTGTTCGGCTCACAGGTGGTGTACGTACCGTCCTTGAGACGGATGATCGCGTTCTCGGCACGCTTGGCGTACAGCGCGTTGCCGCGGATGCGCGATTTGTGCATCACGTATTCGGCGTTGTCGACCTTGGCGGCGCCGGTGTCCAGTTGGACTTCAGCGTGGTCGCCCACCAGCAGGGCGCCGTTGTCGCGCAGACGGACGTTGCCGTTCAGCTCGCCACGGTTCTCGGCCTGGTACAGGTTGGCCTCGTCGGCCTCGACCTGCATGCTGCCCTGGCGCATGACGACGTCACCGGCCAGGGAGGCAATCTGCTGTTCCTGCTCGTAACGAGAGGCCTTGGCACCGATGAAGGTCGGCGCGTCGCTCTTGTTCGTCTTGTCGTTCATGCCAGGACGAATCGGCTCGATGTACGCGCCGGAGCAATACGGGCCGGTTTCGGCCAGTTGCGCCGCGGTGAGCTTCTCGCGAGGGACCCAGTCCAGGTGGCTGTAGTCGGCGCTGCGCGAACGCAGGCCCCGGCCCTTGGCTTCGGTGACCAGTGCGGTCTGCGGCACGGCCTCGGCACCACCGGCAGACTCGCCTTGCGGCGTGCCGCTGGCGGAGCTGACGGCACTGCCGTCATGCACCGGGCGTGGTGGCAGCGGGGCTGCGGCCGTCTTCGGCGCGCAATCCCAGGCACCCGAAGCAGAGACTGAGCAGTCATACTGTTCCGCGGCGACCACGAATGAGGTGGCGAAAGGTTGCATGGCCAGCAGACTGCCGGTTACCAGCAACGGAAATTTTCTACGAAACGCGGGGGATTTCAATGCCATCTTATTAGTCCGGGCTTCCTGCGTGCCATCTGCCCGCGGTGTGGGCCGCACGCCTCTCGATGGTCTGAAAAAGATGCGTGATAATAAAGCATGACCCGCTTGACGGCTAGCGCCGTCGGAGACCCTTGTAATGCCCGACCAAGATCTACGTTTGCAACAGCTGCAAGTCTGGCTTGATGAGCAATTGCCTCGCCTTTTTACCGCTCAGGGTTGGGGTGTCGTACCCCCGGCCACGTTGACTGCGGCCAGCAGTGACGCGAGTTTCAGGCGTTACTTCCGATGGGACGGAGGCGGTCGCAGTTTCGTCGTAATGGACGCTCCACCCCCCCAGGAAAACTGCAAACCTTTCGTCGATATCGCTCATTTGCTCGAACAATCGGGAATAAATGTTCCGAAAATTTATGCGCAAGATCTGCTTCGCGGCTTCCTTTTGCTGAACGACCTGGGGAAAAAAACTTATTTAGACGTGATTGAGGCTGAAAATGCCGATCAATTGTTCGCCGATGCCATCGACGCGTTGCTGGCTTTCCAGCAATTGCCGATGGAGGCCCCGTTGCCCAGCTATGACGTTGCGCTGTTACGTCGCGAGCTGGAATTGTTTCCGGAGTGGTACGTTCGCCGTGAGCTGGGCATTGAGTTTGACGCCCGGCAACTTGCGCTGTGGCAGCGCGTGAGCGACCACCTGATCGACAGCGCCCTGGCCCAACCCAAGGTGCTGGTGCATCGCGACTATATGCCGCGCAACCTGATGATCAGCGAGCCAAACCCCGGCGTGCTGGATTTCCAGGATGCGGTCTACGGCCCGGTGACCTACGACATCACCTGCCTGTTCAAGGACGCATTCCTCAGTTGGCCCCAGGCCCGCGTGCGGGAATGGCAGCGCGGGTACTGGCAACGTGCCGGCGCGTTGGGCATCCCGGTGCAGGCGGACTTCGAGGAATTCCTGCGGGCCAGCGACCTGATGGGCGTGCAGCGTCACCTGAAGGTGATCGGGATCTTCGCGCGCATCTGCCATCGCGACGGCAAGCCACGCTACCTGGCGGACGTGCCGCGCTTCTTTGCTTATATAGAGGCGGTGCTGGCGGACCGGCCAGAACTGGGCGAACTGGGTGAGTTGCTGGCGAGCCTGCGCGTCGAGGCGGTCTTATGAAGGCCATGATCCTGGCCGCCGGCAAAGGTGAGCGGATGCGTCCGCTGACCTTGCACACGCCCAAGCCGCTGATCCAGGCCGGCGGCAAGCGCCTGATCGAGTATCACCTTGAGGCGCTGGCGAAAGCGGGCTTTACCGATATCGTCATCAACCATGCCTGGCTCGGCCAGCAGATTGAAGGCTACCTGGGTGACGGTTCCCAGTACGGCGTACGCATCCAGTACTCGGCCGAAGGCGAACCCCTGGAAACCGGTGGCGGGATTTTCAAAGCCTTGCCGCTGCTGGGGGACGAACCGTTCCTGGTGGTCAATGGCGATATCTGGACCGACTATGACTTCGCCAGCCTTGACCGTCCATTGAACGGCCTGGCCCACCTGGTGATGGTCGACAACCCGGCGCATCACCCGTCCGGCGGTGACTTCTACATAAAGGACGGTGCGCTTCATGATGCCGCCCCCGGTGCCGATAACCTGACCTTCAGTGGCATTTCCGTGCTCGACCCGAAGTTGTTCGCGGGTTGCAGTGCGGGTGCCTTCAAGCTGGCGCCGCTGCTGCGTGACGCCATGGCCAAAGGGTTGGTGACGGGGGAGCACATGAGTGGACGCTGGATCGATGTCGGGACGCTGGAGCGCCTGGCGCAAGTTGAAACCCTGCTGACAGCGGGGCACTAGGATGTTGTGGCCAGGGACTCTGATTGGAGCCGGGGCGGGCTTTGCCATCGCCAGCATTCCGGGGGCCATGTTGGGCGCACTGCTGGGCCAGGCGCTGGACCGGCGCCTGGAGCTGCAAAGCTGGGCGCAATTGCGCGAGCGCCTCGGCGGTCGGCCGGCGCTGCGTAACGATGAATTGCTGTTCGTGTTGCTTGGCCGCCTGGCCAAGAGCAATGGCCGGGTGGTGGACGGGCATATCCAGCAGGCGCGCCAGGAAATGCGCTCGCTGGACATGGCCGAGCCGGCCCAGCGCCGCGCCATTGCCGCGTTCAATCGTGGCAAGTCGGGCTCGGACCGGGTGCGCAGCTATTTGGGTGTGCTCAAGGCTCAGCCCCATGCGGCGGAAGGTGTGCTGCGCGCCTGCTGGCGCATGGCCTGGGCCGACGGCAAGGCCAGTACTGCCGAGCGCGAGTTGATTGAACAATGGGGCAAATGGTTGGGGTGGACGGTCCAGCAGATCCAGGCACTGGCGGCTGACTACGAGCCCGAGCGCAAGCCGCTGGCCAATCGCGGCGGGGCGTATCAGGAAGCGCTGCGGATTCTGGGGGTGACCGCCACCACCGAGCCGTCAGTGATCAAGCGCGCGTACCGGCGCCTGCTCAGCCGGCATCACCCGGACAAGATTGCCGGCAGTGGCGCCAGCCCGGCCCAAGTGCGCGAGGCGACCGAACGTACCCGGGAGTTGCATAACGCCTATGCGCTGATTCGCGAACGGCGGGACTTTCGCTAAAGGTGGGAGCTGGCTTGCCTGCGATGCGGGCAACTCGGTCTCACTGATGCGCCGAGGTGATGCCATCGCAGGCAAGCCAGCTCCCACAGTTGGTCTTCATCTGTTTCAAAAACTGCGCTCAACTCCCGCTGGCTTGTGGGCTCAACCACCCGCGTACCCGCCGGTACAGTTGTTCTTGTCCGGCCGCGCTGTTATCGGGGAAGGCCTTCAGGGACACCTGCTTGTAGTTGTCATTCTTCAAGCGCTTGCTGGCCTGGGAGCGTTCCAGGGCGGTTTTGCGCGCCTGCTCGCTGCCCTGATAGAACAGGTCCGCCGTCGCCAGCTTCAGTTTGGGTGCCAGTTGTTGCAGGTCCGGTTCACGGCCCACTGGCGTCTGTGCGGCGACCATGACGAATTTCTGCACCTGCGCCGGTTGTTTTTCGCTCAGGTAACGCGCTGCCCACCAGGCGCCGGTGCCGTGGCCGAGCAGCACAATGCTGCGGGCGTTCTGGGTCTGGGCGAAGGCGAGGGCGGCATCAATACGCGCGAAGATTCGCGAGGCGTCGGTCTTGTCTTGTTCATCGCTGCCGGGAACCACGGCCGGGTCGGTGCCTTCGGCTTCAGCGCTGGCGGCTTGCTCAACGGGTTTGGCAACGGTGCTCGCGTCTTTGCTGCTGGTGTCCACCGCCGCTTTGGGCGATTCGATGACCCGTGGCGGCAGCGTGTCGAGGGTCAGGTCCGGCAGTGACAAGCTCAGGGTGCCCCAGGCGGCGTCCGGCAGTTTCTGGCGCAATGGCCCGATTGCTTGAGGCCAGTCAGCACTTTCGCCGTTGCCCGGGACGATAATCACCACGCCTTCAGGCTCGCCACTGTTGGCCGGCTTCCACAGGGCGAGGAAGGAGTCGCTGCCCGCCTGCAACTGTTGCTGCTCCTGTTGCGGGATTTGTCGCTCCAGGGCGTTGGCTTCTTCCTGGCTGCGTTCCGGCAAAGGCTGGCGCGCCACCGGTTTTTCCGGGGCGGGAGCGGGAGTGTCGGCGGCCTCGACACAAAAGGCGCTGGTAAACAGCAGCGACAGGCACAATGCTGGCAGTGCCGAGCGGTGGAGAAGTGGCATCGTTGATTTCCGGCCAGAAGTGATTCCGGCAGCCTAATGGGTTGGTCAGTGTTTGTCAGTGAGATGAGACGTGGATCATGGGTTTTCGCTACCTGCTGGTTATCGGCTGTTTATGCTTTCCCTTGATTGCGGGCGCGGTGCCTGCGCCTGCCACTCACCAGGCGCAGCTGGATGCCAGTCAGCGTGAATGGCTGGGCCAGCACCCGGACCTGCGGGTCGGCCTGGTGTTGCAGGCGCCTTATGCCCAATACGATCGGCGTTTGCAGCGGCTGTCCGGGGCCAACGTTGAGTTGATGCAATGGCTGGCCAAGGCGCTGAATATCGAGCTGACCTGGCGCAACTTCCCTAATCAGGAGCAACTGGAGGCGGCGGTGCGTGACGGCGAGGTCGACCTCGCCCCCGGCCTGCTGCAAACCCCGGCGGGTCTGCGCCTGTGGTTGTTCTCCGACCCGTACATGCGTGTGCCTCAGCACATCGTCGGGGTTCGCGATGGCGGCACGGCGGTTGACCTGGAGAAACTCGACGACCAATCCCGCGTCGCCGTGCGCATGCCCAGCGCGGTGGCGGATTACCTGCGCAGCACCTACCCGAGCCTCAACCTGCAAGGCGTGCCCATGGAGCGCCAGGCCCTGCAACTGCTGGTGAGCCAGCAAGCACGGTACGCGGTGGTGGACGAGGCGCAATTGAGCCGTTTGTCTGGCGAAACCGAGTTCGCCGGCCTCGCCGTGGTGGGCGACATCGGCCTGCCGCAGTTGCTGCGAGTGGCAACGCGACGCGACTGGCCGGAACTGGCCGACATCATGCAAAGCGCCTTGCGTGCGATTCCCGCCAGAGACCTCGACCAACTGCACACGCGCTGGCTGCAACCCAAATACCCGCGGGTGACCGAGTCCCCCGGCTTCTGGCAAAACCTCACCCTGTTGTTGGGGCTCTTGTTACTGGCCAGCCTGGCCGTGGTGTTCTGGCAGCGCCGCCAGCAACGCGGGCTGGAACACAACTTGCTGGCCGCCCGGGAAGAAAGCGCCGCCCGCGCCGCCGGTGCGGAAGCCTTGCGCCTGACGCAGTTCTCCATCGACCAAAGTACCGTCGGCATCCTGTGGGTCAATTGGGACAGCCATGTGCGCTACGCCAACCTGGCGGCAGAAACCATGCTCGGCTACGCCCCCGGCGCGTTGATCGAGCGGCCGCTGATCGAGTTCGACCCGACGCTGACCATGGACCGCTGGCTCAACTTGTGGAAGCGCGCCCGGGCCAGTGAAGAGGGGCCGCAGAGTTTTGCGACCAATTGCCTGCGCGCCGATGGCAGTGTGCTGCCAGCGGATGTGTCCCTGAGTTTCCTGCGCTTTGCCGAAGGCGAGTATTTGGTGGTCTACCTCAACGACGTCACCGAGCGCCGCCGGGCCCTCGCGGCCTTGCAGGAAAGTGAAGCGCGCCTGCAAGGGATCGCCGCCAACGTGCCGGGGCTGGTGTTTCGCCTGGAGCGCTTGCCGCGCAGTGAAGCGATCGAGTTCGCCTATATCAGCCAGGGCAGCGAGGGCCTGGTGGGTTACGCCCCCGAGGTGCTCAGCCACCCGGCCATGGGCATTCGCAGCCTGGTGCATCCCGACGATCGCGCCAGTTATCACCGCACCCAGGACCAGGCCATCGAGACCGAGAGCAACTGGGCCTGGCAGGGCCGCATCCTGACCCGCCTGGGCGAGCAGCGCTGGGCCGACATCAAGGCCGTGACCCGTCGCCTGGAAGACGGCGCCGTGGTGTGGGACGGGATTGTCTGGGACATCAGCGAGAGCAAGCGCATCGAACTGGAGCTGGATGCCTCCCGCGCGCAACTGCGGGAATTGTCTGCCCACCTGGAAACCGTGCGCGAGGAAGAAAAGGCCCGCATCGCCCGGGAAGTGCACGATGAGCTGGGGCAGATGCTCACCGTGCTCAAGCTGGAAACCTCGATGTGTGAGCTGAGCTACGCGCAACTGGACCCCGGCCTGCACGAGCGCCTGAACAGCATGAAGCGCCTGATTGCCCAGCTGTTCCAGCTGGTGCGCGATGTGGCGACTGCTTTGCGCCCGCCGATCCTGGATGCCGGGATCGCCTCGGCGATCGAGTGGCAGGCCCGGCGTTTCGAGGCCCGCACCCAGATTCCCTGCCTGGTGCAGGTGCCGGACAACCTGCCGGTGCTGAGCGACGCCAAGGCCATCGGCCTGTTCCGCATCCTGCAGGAGGCGCTGACCAATGTGATGCGCCATGCCCAGGCGCATACTGTCGAACTGACACTGGTGGTGGAGGGCGCACACCTGCGGCTGACCATCAGCGACGATGGCGCAGGTTTTGTGCAGGCGCCCGGGCGCCCGGTATCGTTTGGCCTGGTGGGCATGCGCGAGCGGGTGCTGATCATGGGCGGGCACCTGAGCCTGGACAGCGAAGTGGGCGAGGGCACCACCCTGAGCGTGACGGTGCCGCTGGATTGATAACCAAAAGAAGAGGACATCCACTGTGATCCGTGTACTGGTAGCTGAAGACCACACCATCGTTCGCGAAGGCATCAAGCAACTGATCGGCCTGGCCAAGGACCTGCTGGTGGTGGGCGAGGCGAGCAATGGCGAGCAGTTGCTGGAAACCCTGCGCCATGTACCCTGCGAGGTGGTGTTGCTGGACATCTCGATGCCGGGCGTCAACGGCCTGGAAGCCATCCCGCGGATTCGTGCGCTGAACAATCCACCGGCGATCCTGGTGCTGTCGATGCACGACGAGGCGCAAATGGCCGCCCGCGCGCTGAAGGTCGGCGCTGCCGGTTATGCCACCAAGGACAGCGACCCGGCGCTGCTGTTGACGGCAATCCGCAAGGTCGCGGCGGGTGGGCGGTACATCGACCCGGACCTGGCAGACCGCATGGTCTTCGAAGTCGGCCTCACCGACTCCCGGCCCTTGCACTCGCTGCTGTCGGAGCGCGAGTTCTCGGTATTCGAGCGCCTGGCCCAGGGCGCCAACGTCAACGACATCGCCCAGCAGTTGGCGTTGAGCAGCAAGACCATCAGCACCCACAAGGCGCGCCTGATGCAAAAGCTCAACATCACCTCCCTGGCGGAACTGGTGAAGTACGCCATGGAGCATAAGCTTTTATAGGCGCATACCTGTTTGCGACCACCTCGCGTGCACAACAGACCCATTCCTGCGACCTGTGGCTGTCGCACTGTCCCATCCCCGCCATCCGTGTAGGGCAATCCCTACCCCAAACCTTCCATATTGCTGATGCCATTCTCTCCGGGCCCCCGATTTGCGGGGCCTTGCGGTAGGACTACGCTTGTTCCATGGCAGTCCAAAACAAAAGGTGCGGGTATGAGCGAGGTGGATTCAAATGATGTGCTGGTCAGCTTTCGTGGCGTGCAAAAGAGCTACGACGGCGAGAACCTGATCGTCAAAGACCTCAACCTGGAGATTCGCAAGGGCGAGTTCCTGACCCTGCTCGGGCCGTCCGGGTCGGGCAAGACCACCAGCCTGATGATGCTCGCCGGTTTTGAAACCCCTACCGCCGGCGAGATCCAGCTGGCCGGCCGCTCCATCAACAACGTGCCGCCCCACAAACGCGACATCGGCATGGTGTTCCAGAACTATGCGTTGTTCCCGCACATGACCGTCGCCGAGAACCTGGCGTTTCCGCTCTCGGTGCGCGGCCTGAGCAAGACCGACATCAGCGAGCGGGTCAAGCGCGTGCTGAGCATGGTGCAGCTCGATGCCTTCGCCCAGCGCTACCCGGCGCAACTCTCCGGCGGCCAGCAACAGCGTGTGGCCCTGGCCCGTGCGTTGGTATTTGAACCTCAGCTGGTGCTGATGGACGAACCCCTCGGTGCTCTCGACAAGCAACTGCGCGAACACATGCAGATGGAGATCAAGCACCTGCATCAACGCCTCGGCGTGACGGTGGTGTACGTGACCCACGACCAGGGCGAAGCGCTGACCATGTCCGACCGGGTGGCGGTATTTCACCAGGGCGAGATCCAGCAAATTGCCGCGCCGCGCACCCTGTACGAAGAACCGAAAAACACCTTCGTCGCCAACTTCATCGGTGAGAACAACCGCCTCAATGGCCGCCTGCACAGCCACACCGGCGACCGCTGCGTGGTCGAGCTGGCGCGCGGCGAGAAGGTCGAGGCACTGGCGGTCAACGTCGGCCAGGTCGGCGGCCCGGTGACCCTGTCGGTACGCCCGGAGCGCGTCAGCCTGAATGGCTCCAGCGAGAGCTGCGTCAACCGCTTCTCCGGGCGGGTGGCCGAATTTATCTACCTGGGCGACCACGTGCGGGTGCGCCTGGAAGTCTGCGGCAAGTCCGATTTTTTTGTGAAACAACCGATCGCCGAGCTGGACACAGCCCTGGCGGTCGGCGACGTGGTACCGATTGGCTGGCAAGTCGAGCACGTTCGCGCACTCGACCCACTTCTAGAGGCGAATTGATCGCCCCCTTGCTTCACCAACCTCGCACGTGGAGAGAACAACAATGTTGAGATCCCTGAAATATTCGGCCCTGGCGTTGAGCTTGATGGGCGCGACACAGGCCATGGCAGGCCCTGATTTGACGGTCGTGTCCTTCGGTGGCGCGAACAAGGCGGCGCAGGTCAAGGCCTTCTACGCCCCGTGGGAAAGCGCGGGCAACGGCAAGATCGTCGCCGGCGAGTACAACGGTGAAATGGCCAAGGTCAAGGCCATGGTCGACACCAAGAGCGTGTCCTGGGACCTGGTGGAAGTCGAGTCGCCGGAGCTCTCCCGTGGCTGTGACGAAGACATGTTCGAACCCCTGGACCCGAAACTGTTCGGCAACCCGGGCGACTATGTGAAGGGCGCGATCCAGCCGTGCGGCGTGGGCTTCTTTGTGTGGTCCACCGTGCTGGCCTACAACGCCGACAAACTGAAAGCACCGCCAGGCGGTTGGGCAGATTTCTGGGACACCAAGAAATTCCCGGGCAAACGCGGCCTGCGCAAGGGCGCCAAATACACCCTGGAATTCGCCTTGATGGCTGACGGCGTGGCACCGAAGGATGTGTACAAAGTGCTGGCCGGCAAAGATGGCCAGGACCGTGCGTTCAAGAAACTCGATGAGCTCAAGCCGTACATCCAGTGGTGGGAAGCGGGCGCCCAACCGCCGCAATACCTCGCTTCTGGCGACGTCGTGATGAGTTCTGCCTACAACGGCCGGATCGCTGCCGTGCAGAAGGAAAGCAACCTGAAAGTGGTGTGGAACGGCGGGATCTACGACTTCGACGCCTGGGCGATTCCAAAAGGCCTGGCGAAAGACCGTGCCGACGCGGCGAAAAAATTCATCGCCTTCTCGGTGCAGCCGCAGCAGCAGAAGACCTACTCGGAAAACATCGCCTACGGCCCGGCCAACACCCAGGCGGTACCGTTGTTGGCGAAAGACATCCTGAAGGACATGCCGACCACCCCGGAAAACATCGCCAACCAGGTGCAGATCGACGTGAGCTTCTGGGCGGATAACGGTGAGCAACTGGAGCAGCGCTTTAACGCGTGGGCGGCCAAGTAACCACCACACCCAGGGTGAATGGGCTTTTTGTGGCGAGGGGGCTTGTCCCCCGTTGGGCTGCGAAGCGGCCCTGAAACCAGCCACCGCGGTCAGCCTGAAAAACCGCGGTGGCTTTACTGGGGCTGCTGCGCAGCCCAACGGGGGACAAGCCCCCTCGCCACAGGTGTGGGCCCTCACAGGTCTGCATTCTTTTTTACGATCCGGAGTTCGCCATGGCCATCGCCATTCCCAGCCCCACCCTGAAACAGCGCCTGGCGCGTGCCGAGCGGCTCAACCGCTGGAAGGCCCAGGCCTTGATCGCGCCGCTGGTGGTGTTTTTGCTGCTGGTGTTCCTGGTGCCGATTGTGGCGCTGCTGTACAAAAGCGTCGGCAACCCGGAAGTGGTGGGCGGCCTGCCGCGCACGGTGGTGGCGGTGACGGCCTGGGACGGTCGTGGCCTGCCCGGCGAGCCGGTGTACCAGGCCATCAGCGAAGACCTGGGCGAAGCCCGGAAAAACTCGACCCTGGGCGACCTTTCCAAGCGCTTGAACATGGAACTGGCGGGCTATCGCAGCCTGCTGACGAAAACCGCGCGGGCGCTGCCGTTTACCGAAGCGCCTGCCTCCTATAAAGAAGCGCTGGAAAACCTCGACGAACGCTGGGGCGACCCGGCGTACTGGCAGGCGATCCGGCGCAACACCAGCAGCCTCACGCCTTATTACTTGCTGGCCGCCGTCGATCATCGCATCGACGACCTCGGCGAAATCGCCCCGGCCACGCCGGACCAGGCGATCTACCTCGACATCTTCGCCCGTACCTTCTGGATGGGCCTGGTCATCACCGTGTGCTGCCTGCTGCTGGCCTACCCGCTGGCTTACCTGCTGGCCAACCTGCCGGCGCGGCAAAGCAACCTGCTGATGATCCTGGTGCTGTTGCCGTTCTGGACGTCGGTGCTGGTGCGGGTGGCGGCCTGGATTGTGTTGCTGCAGTCCGGCGGCTTGATCAACAGTGCGCTGATGGGCATGGGGCTGATCGACAAACCGGTGGAGCTGGTGTTCAACCGGCTGGGGGTCTACATCTCCATGGTGCACATCCTGCTGCCGTTCATGATTCTGCCGATCTACAGCGTGATGAAAGGCATCTCGCCCACCTATATGCGCGCGGCGATTTCCCTGGGCTGCCACCCGTTCGCCAGCTTCTGGCGCGTGTACTTCCCGCAGACCTACGCGGGCGTCGGCGCCGGCTGCCTGTTGGTGTTCATCTTGGCGATCGGCTACTACATCACCCCGGCCTTGCTGGGCAGCCCGAACGACCAGATGGTCAGCTACTTCGTGGCCTTCTACACCAACACCAGCATCAACTGGGGCATGGCCACGGCCCTGGGCGGCTTGCTGCTGCTGGCTACCGTGGTGCTGTACCTGATCTACAACTGGCTGGTAGGCGCCAGCCGCCTGCGCCTGAGCTGAGGAGACCGTTGCGATGCTGAGCCCTTATATGTCGCCCGTGGAACGGGTCTGGTTCTACAGCTTGCGGATTCTCTGCGGCCTGATCCTGTTGTTCCTGATCTTGCCGGTGCTGGTGATCATTCCCCTGTCGTTCAACAGTGGAAGTTTCCTGGTGTACCCGCTGCAAGGTTTCTCGTTGCACTGGTACCAGGACTTCTTCGGTTCGGCGGAGTGGATGCGCGCCCTGAAGAACAGCATCATCGTCGCCCCGGCGGCGACGGTGCTGGCGATGGTGTTCGGCACGCTGGCGGCGATTGGCCTGACGCGCGGGAATTTTCCCGGCAAGGCGCTGGTCATGGCCCTGGTGATTTCGCCGATGGTGGTGCCGGTGGTGATTATCGGCGTGGCCAGTTACCTGTTCTTCGCGCCGCTGGGCCTGGGCAACAGCTTCTTCTCGCTGATCGTGGTGCACGCGGTGTTGGGCGTGCCGTTTGTGATCATCACTGTGTCGGCAACCTTGCAGGGCTTCAACCATAACCTGGTGCGGGCGGCGGCCAGCTTGGGCGCGTCCCCGCTGACGGCGTTTCGCCGGGTGACCTTGCCGCTGATTGCACCGGGGGTGATCTCCGGTGCGCTGTTTGCCTTTGCCACCTCGTTCGATGAGGTGGTGGTGACGCTGTTCCTCGCCGGGCCCGAGCAGGCGACGTTGCCCCGGCAGATGTTCAGCGGTATCCGCGAAAACCTCAGCCCGACCATCGCGGCGGCGGCGACCTTGCTGATCGCCTTCTCGGTGGTGCTGTTGCTGACCCTGGAATGGCTGCGCGGGCGCAGCGAGAAACTGCGCACCGCCCAGGTTGGCTAACCATTCAGCTGCTGAATGGCTGACAACCTGCAATCTGAAGCTACTCTTGTGCCAGCCCATAACTGATAAGAGGCCGCGCACATGAGTACTTCCTCATTCAAGATCGCCCACAAACTGCTCACCGGCCCAGGTGCCATCGAGCAACTGGCCGCCGAGCTGACGCGGCTGGATGTCGACAACCCGCTGATTGTCACCGACGCGGCGCTGGTCAAGTCCGGCACCGTGGGGCTGGCGCTGGAACACCTGGGCGAACGGACCTATGAAATTTTCGACCGCGTGCTGCCCGACCCGGAAATCGCCATCGTCGAGGACTGCATGCGTGTCTACCGCGAAGGCGGGCATGACGGGCTGATCGGCGTCGGCGGCGGCAGTGCTATCGACATCGCCAAGAGCGTCGCGGCCTATGCCGGTTACCACGGAGCCCTGGCCGACCTGTTCGGCGTGGACCAGGTGCCGCGCAAAGGTCCGCCGCTGATCGCGATTCCCACCACCGCCGGCACCGGTTCGGAGGTGACCAATGTGGCGATTCTGTCGGACAAGGTCGCGCAGCTGAAAAAAGGCATCGTCAGCGATTACCTGCTGCCGGACGTGGCCCTGATCAGCCCGCAAATGACCCTGACCTGCCCCCGCAGTGTCACGGCTGCCAGTGGTGTGGACGCGCTGGTGCATGCCGTTGAGTCCTACCTGTCGCTGAATGCTTCGCCGATTACCGACGCACTGGCCATCGGCGCGATCAAGCTGATCGCCAAGGCGCTGCCCAAGGCCTACGCCAACCCCGCCAACCTGCAGGCCCGTGACGACATGGCCACCGCCAGCCTGATGGCCGGCATGGCGTTCGGCAATGCTGGCGTGGGCGCGGTGCATGCGTTGGCGTATCCGCTGGGCGGACGCTTCAATATCGCCCACGGCGTGAGCAATGCCTTGCTGCTGCCCTACGTGATGCACTGGAACAAGCTGGCGTGCGTGGAGCGCATGCAGGAGATTGCCCAGGCCATGGGCGTGAATGTCACGGGGCTGAGTGCGGTGGATGCCGCCGACCGGGCGGTCGATGCGATGACGCGACTGTGTGCCGCAGTCGAGATCCCGTCAGGCCTGCGCAGCTTCGGTGTGCCCGAGGACGCGATCCCTGCCATGGCGGTAGAAGCGGCGGGGATTGAGCGGTTGATGCGCAACAATCCGCGCAAGCTGAGCGCGGCGGATATCGAGAAAATCTACCGGGCAGCGTTCTAACCATTGAGCGAGGTCACGGTGCGCGCGGCAAAGCATGAGGTATACAATGCGCGCCATCGTGATTTAGCTCAAAAAAGGTGCGTCATGCAGCCCTTCGTCATTGCTCCATCGATTCTCTCCGCCGACTTCGCCCGCCTGGGCGAGGAAGTGGACAACGTGTTGGCCGCCGGTGCCGACTTCGTTCACTTCGATGTCATGGACAACCACTATGTGCCGAACCTGACCATTGGTCCGATGGTCTGCGCCGCCCTGCGTAAATACGGCGTGACTGCGCCTATCGACGCCCATTTGATGGTGAGCCCGGTGGACCGCATCATTGGCGACTTCATCGAAGCCGGCGCGACCTACATCACCTTCCACCCGGAAGCCACGCTGCACGTGGACCGCACCCTGCAGTTGATCCGCGAGGGCGGTTGCAAGGCCGGCCTGGTGTTCAACCCGGCCACCCCGCTGAACGTGCTTGAGTACGTGATGGACAAGGTCGACATGGTCCTGTTGATGAGCGTCAACCCGGGCTTTGGCGGGCAGAAGTTCATCCCCGGTACCCTCAACAAGCTGCGTGAAGCGCGGGCGCTGATCGATGCGTCGGGCCGGGATATCCGCCTGGAGATCGACGGTGGCGTCAACGTCAACAACATCCGCGAAATCGCCGCCGCTGGCGCCGACACCTTTGTGGCCGGCTCGGCGATCTTCAACGCGCCGGACTATCAGGAAGTGATCGCCAAGATGCGTGCAGAACTGGCGCTGGCGCGTCCATGAGCGGCTTTGAGCAGCTATTCCCCGGCAAACTGCCACGGCTGGTGATGTTCGATCTGGACGGTACGTTGATCGATTCCGTGCCGGATCTGGCGGCTGCGGTGGACGCCATGCTGCTCAAGCTCGGTCGCAAGCCGGCGGGTGTCGAGTCGGTGCGCGAGTGGGTTGGCAACGGCGTGCAGATGCTGGTACGCCGGGCCCTGGCCAACAACATCGACGCCGAGGGTGTCGATGAGGTGGAGGCCGAGCATGCCCTTGAGCTGTTCAACGTGGCGTATGAAAACGGCCACGAGCTGACCGTGGTCTATCCCGGCGTGCGCGACACCCTGAAGTGGCTGCACAAACAGGGTGTGGAAATGGCCCTGATCACCAACAAGCCGGAGCGCTTTGTTGCACCGCTGCTGGACCAGATGAAGATCGGCCGGTATTTCCGCTGGATTATCGGTGGCGATACCTTGCCGCAGAAGAAGCCGGACCCGGCGGCGCTGTTCTTCGTGATGAAAATGGCCAATATCCCGGCCTCCCAATCGCTGTTTGTCGGCGATTCGCGCAGCGATGTGCTGGCGGCGAAGGCGGCGGGGGTCAAGTGCGTGGCCTTGAGTTATGGCTACAACCATGGCCGGCCGATCGCCGAAGAATCCCCGGCGCTGGTGATTGATGACCTGCGCCTGTTAATCCCCGGTTGCTTGGGAGCGGGCGCTGAGATAACGTTGCCCGACGCTGTTCCATCCCCTTCTGGAAATCCCATCGTGGTGGTCACTCGCAAACTCTGGATGAAAGTCATCAAGGCCCTGGCCCGCTGGCGTTGGCGCGCCTGACTGATCCTGGCCGCGCTGCGGCACGTTTGCACACCTGACCGTTAGACCCTCACGCCACGAGGCACCTCATGATCCGCGAAGAATTCCTGCGTTTGGCCGCTGCCGGCTACAACCGTATCCCCATGGCCTGCGAAACCCTGGCCGACTTCGACACCCCGCTGTCGATCTACCTGAAGCTGGCCGATGAGCCCAACTCCTATCTGCTGGAGTCGGTGCAGGGCGGCGAGAAATGGGGCCGTTATTCGATCATCGGCCTGCCGTGCCGCACGGTGCTGCGTGTACATGATCACCATGTGAGCATCACCCTGGATGGCGTCGAGATCGAAAGCCACGACGTGGAAGACCCGCTGGCCTTCGTCGAAGATTTCAAGGCGCACTACAACGTGCCGACCATCGCCGGCCTGCCGCGTTTCAACGGCGGCCTGGTGGGTTACTTCGGCTACGACTGCGTGCGCTACGTGGAAAAACGCCTGGGCAAATGCCCGAACCCCGATCCGTTGGGCGTGCCGGACATTCTGTTGATGGTCTCCGACGCGGTGGTGGTGTTCGACAACCTTGCCGGCAAGATGCACGCGATTGTGTTGGCGGATCCGTCCCAGGCCGATGCCTTCGAGCAAGGCCAGGCCAGCCTCGAAGCGCTGCTGGAGAAGCTGCGCCAGCCGATCACCCCGCGCCGTGGCCTGGACCTCAGCCGTCCGCCGGCGGCGGACCCGGTGTTCCGCTCCAGCTTTACACAGGATGACTACGAGCGTGCGGTCGATACCATCAAGGAATACATCCTTGCCGGTGACTGCATGCAGGTGGTGCCGTCGCAACGCATGTCCATCGACTTCAAGGCTGCGCCGATTGATTTGTACCGGGCGCTGCGTTGCTTCAACCCGACGCCGTACATGTACTTCTTCAACTTTGGCGACTTCCACGTAGTGGGCAGTTCGCCGGAAGTGCTGGTGCGGGTCGAAGACAACCTGATCACCGTGCGCCCGATTGCCGGCACGCGCCCTCGCGGTGCGACCGAAGAGGCTGACCTGGCGCTGGAACAGGACCTGTTGAGCGACGACAAGGAAATCGCCGAGCACTTGATGCTGATCGACCTGGGCCGCAACGACACCGGGCGTGTCTCGGAAATCGGTTCGGTGAAGCTCACCGAGAAGATGGTGATCGAGCGTTACTCCAACGTGATGCACATCGTGTCCAACGTCACCGGCGAGCTGAAGGCCGGGTTGACCGCGATGGATGCACTGCGGGCGATCCTGCCGGCGGGCACCTTGTCGGGCGCACCGAAGATTCGCGCGATGGAAATCATCGACGAACTGGAGCCGGTCAAGCGTGGCGTGTATGGCGGGGCGGTGGGGTATTTCGCCTGGAACGGCAATATGGACACCGCGATCGCGATCCGTACGGCGGTGATCAAGGACGGCGAGCTGCACGTGCAGGCGGGCGGCGGGATTGTGGCCGACTCGGTGCCGGCCCTGGAATGGGAAGAAACGCTGAACAAGCGCCGGGCGATGTTCCGGGCGGTGGCGCTGGCCGAGCAAACGCCGCAGGGCTAACCGCTGATCTCGATCCAAATGTGGGAGCCGGGCTTGCCCGCGATGGCGGTGTGACAGTCGACAGATTAGTTGACTGATCTACCGTCATCTCACGCAAGCCAGCTCCCACAGTTGTTTTGTGAGGGATTTAAGATCGCCTCAGAAATCCAGGCTCACCCCGACACTCACCCCTTGCTGGGTAAAGTTGTCATCCTTCCTCACGTTATAGGCCGCATTCAACGCCAGGTCCTTGGTCACCTTGTGGCTAATCCCCAGGTTCAAGCGATCCGAATTGCTGCGTGGCGTGTAACCGTCCAGTTTGAAATCAATCCCCGGCACGCTGTTGAGTGACATGCCTACCCGCTGCGTATCGTTTTCAAACTCGTGCTCGTGGGCCACTTCGCCGAACACCAGGGTTTGCGGAGTGACGCGGTAGTTGGCTTGCAGGCCGATCCCCAAACGCTTGGAGTCACGCTGTTGGTCATCAAAGGTCAGCGCCGTAGACCGCACGTCTTTCTCTGAATAACCCTTCACCTCGACCCGCGAATAGTCGGCGCTGATGAACGGCGAGAAGTGCCATTCGCTGTTCGGTTCGGCGATGTCGTAGCCCAGCCGTGCGCTCAAGGCCCATAGCCAGCCGTCAGTGTCGCCTTTCTCGGTGCCTTCGCTGACGCCCAGGGCGAACTTGCGCTTGAGGTTGTCGAAGTCCAGCTTGCCACCGGTCAACGCGGCGTCGGCCCACCAATGATCTTCCTGGTACTGGGCGAACGCGGTGCCCATATAACTGTTGAGCTTGTAGTCCGAATCGCTGGCGCCGGCTTCAAGGCTCTGGCGATAGAAGCCTGCTGCCACACCCACGCGCCACTCGTCATTGAGCCGGTAGCTGCCGCCGATGTTCAGGTTGTAGCCGCTGCCGTCCCCGCTGGCCGAGCTGTTTTGATCATCGAAGTCCAGGTGCTGGCCGCCGGCGGCGACAATCGCGCGCCATTGGCCCACCGCCTGCCAGTTGCCGGAGTCGGCTTGCCATTGGTTGCGCAGTTCATCCTGATGGGCGCGCAAGGTGCCTTGGGCCATTTCCGGCAGCAGGGTGATTTCCCAGGGGGCGGCGAGCAACGAATAGGCGTAGTCGGCGATCAATACCTGGCCGGCTTCGGTGGGGTGGACGGTGTCGTTGTAAATCAGCTTGGTCGGGTCCGGGTTGGTGCCGCCCACGCCGTACACCGGATTCCTGCAGGTGGTGCCGCTGAAGCAGGTCTGGTTGAGGTTCTGGTCGGTAGCAAAGCCAAAGCGCCCGGGGTCGGCAAAGGTTTCCTTGAGCAGCAACGGAATGTTCAGCGGGATAATTTGCGCATCGATCTGCGACAGGCGCTGCACCAGGGTCTGGTTGAAGACCCCGGCCAAGGCGCTGACGGTGCCTTGAAGCGGCGTGCCATTGACCGCAGGTGTCAGGCCCAGGTCCGGCAGCATCCACACCATCACGTAGCGGGCGCCTGCCTGTTGCAGGGCCTGGGCGCTGTTGGCCAGGCGCCCGGCTGCGGCCGAAGCCTGATCGGGGCTGAGGACCAGGCCGTCGAGGAAGTCATTACCGCCGCCGGAGAGAAAGTACAACGCGTTGGGGTCGGCTCGGCCACCCGTTGATGCCAGGTATCCGGGGCGTGTACGCAACACTTGCCCGGTGTCGCTATCGGTGACGGTGGAGTTACCGGTGATGGCATCGTAGATCTGCTGAGTAGTGTAGCCGCCGACCGCCCAGTTATTGCCGTCTGTCTGACCCTGCGCAGCGCGTTCCGGGGAGGTGGAAGCATTCAGGTCGCCCGGGGCAATCCCCAGCTTGCCGCCCAATAACGTCGAGGAAATCAGCGAAGTGCTTTCGCCGCTGCCGTCGAAGTATTGCGGGCCGGTGCGGTTGGTGAAGCGATAAGTTGATCCGGGGGCGCCAGGGTCGGCGAATGTCCCGGCATCAGCCAGGCTGTCGCCGAACACGATCATGGTCGAGTAGGGTGACGGTGCGGCAAACGCCTGGGAGCAGGCCAAGGTTAACAGGCAGCCGACGAGTGGGGCGAAGTAGGGCTTTTTGGTCATGAGTCCGTCCATGCTTTTATTTTTTTGTCTGTACTATGACTGTAGCGACCTCGCAAGGGTTCTGAAAAATTGACGCCAATTATCGGTCGGGCAGTTTTCCCCGTATTTGCGGCTCCATATTGCACCGCTGGCGAGGCTACGTTACTGTGCTTGGACGTATGAATGAGACCCTCCCCGTGTTGATCATCAGCAAACTCTTGATGCGAGTAGTCAAGGCACACGCCCGTTGGCGTTGGCGCGCCTAACTTTTCTCTACCGGCCACGCCGGACCTGTACCGATTTGCCTTCTTCACCCTCTGTTCGACGCCCCTTGCCGGCCAACCCCGGCAACCGGAACGTGCGTCTGGCAGCGGGTCACTCCCTTGGAAGGCCGTCATTAGAAGTCAGTGAATTCAAGAGGTTTTAGCCCACATGTTGCTGATGATTGATAACTACGACTCCTTTACCTACAACGTTGTGCAGTACCTGGGCGAGCTCGGCGCCGAGGTCAAGGTGGTGCGCAACGACGAACTGACCGTGGCGCAAATCGCCGCGTTGAACCCGGAACGCATCGTCGTTTCCCCGGGCCCGTGCACGCCGACCGAAGCCGGCATCTCCCTCGAAGCCATCCAGTATTTCGCCGGCAAGCTGCCGATCCTGGGCGTGTGCCTGGGCCACCAGTCCATTGGCCAGGCGTTCGGCGGCGACGTGGTTCGCGCCCGCCAGGTGATGCACGGCAAGACCAGCCCGGTGTTCCACAAGGACCAGGGCGTATTCCACGGCTTGAACCTGCCGGTGACGGTGACCCGTTACCACTCGTTGGTGGTCAAGCGTGAAACCCTGCCCGAGTGCCTTGAGCTGACGGCCTGGACCCAGCTGGAAGACGGCTCCGTCGACGAAATCATGGGCCTGCGTCACAAGACATTGAACGTTGAAGGGGTGCAATTTCACCCGGAATCGATTCTGACCGAGCAGGGCTTCGAGCTGTTCGCTAACTTTCTCAAGCAGAGCGGCGGCACGCGCTAAGGACTTTTTATGGATATCAAGACTGCCCTGAGCCGTATCGTCGGCCACCTGGACCTGAGCACCGCTGAAATGAGCGATGTGATGCGCGAGATCATGACCGGTCAATGCACCGACGCACAGATTGGCGCGTTCATGATGGCCATGCGCATGAAGAGCGAAAGCATCGACGAAATCGTCGGCGCCGTGTCGGTGATGCGTGAGTTGGCGGACAAGGTCGAACTCAAGACCCTCGACGGCGTGGTCGACGTGGTCGGCACCGGCGGCGACGGCGCGAATATCTTCAACGTGTCGACGGCTTCTTCCTTTGTGGTGGCGGCTGCCGGCTGCACCGTGGCCAAACACGGTAACCGTGCGGTCTCGGGCAAAAGCGGCAGTGCCGACTTGCTGGAAGCGGCAGGTATCTACCTGAACCTGACCCCGGTACAAGTGGCGCGCTGCATTGATAACGTCGGCATCGGCTTCATGTTTGCCCAGTCCCATCATGGCGCGATGAAACACGCCGCCGGCCCGCGCAAAGAGTTGGGCTTGCGCACCCTGTTCAACATGCTTGGCCCGCTTACGAATCCGGCCGGCGTGAAACATCAGGTGGTGGGCGTGTTCAGCCAGGCGTTGTGCCGGCCATTGGCCGAAGTGTTGCAACGCCTGGGCAGCAAGCATGTGCTGGTGGTGCATTCCAAAGACGGCCTGGACGAGTTCAGCCTGGCAGCACCGACCTTCGTGGCGGAGCTGAAGAACGATGAAGTCACCGAGTATTGGGTCGAACCTGAAGACCTCGGCATGAGAAGCCAGAGCCTGCACGGCCTGGCGGTGGAAAGCCCGGCGGCCTCCCTTGAATTGATTCGCGATGCCCTGGGGCGTCGCAAGACCGAAAACGGCCAGAAAGCCGCAGAAATGATCGTGCTCAATGCCGGTGCGGCACTGTATGCCGCGGATCACGCCTACAGTCTCAAAGAGGGTGTTGCCCTCGCTCATGATGCATTGCACACCGGGCTGGCGCGCGAAAAGCTCGAAGAACTGGGTGCGTTTACTGCGGTGTTCAAAGTGGAGAATGAAGGATGAGTGTTCCGACCGTTCTGGAAAAAATCCTGGCCCGCAAGGCAGAAGAAGTCGCCGAGCGCCGTGCCCGGGTCAGCCTGGCCGAGCTGGAAGGCCTAGCTAAAAGCGCCGATGCTCCGCGCGGGTTTGCCAATGCGCTGATCAAGCAGGCCAAGGACAAGCAGCCGGCCGTCATCGCTGAAATCAAAAAGGCTTCGCCGAGCAAGGGCGTGATTCGCGAGATCTTCGTCCCTGAAGACATTGCCAAGAGCTATGAGAAGGGCGGCGCGACATGCCTCTCGGTGTTGACCGATATCGACTACTTCCAGGGTTCCGACCTGTACCTGCAGCAAGCGCGTGCCGCGTGCTCGCTGCCGGTGATCCGCAAGGACTTCATGGTCGACCCGTACCAGATCGTCGAAGCCCGTGCGCTGGGCGCCGATTGCGTGCTGCTGATCGTCTCCGCACTGGACGACGTGAAGATGGCCGAACTGGCTGCCGTAGCGAAAAGCGTCGGCCTCGATGTACTGGTGGAAGTGCACGACGGTGATGAGCTGGAGCGCGCACTGAAAACCCTCGACACACCGTTGGTGGGCGTCAACAACCGCAACCTGCACACCTTTGAAGTCAGCCTGGAAAACACCCTCGACCTGTTGCCGCGTATTCCGCGTGACCGGCTGGTGATTACCGAAAGCGGCATCGTCAATCGCGCCGATGTTGAACTGATGGAGATCAGCGGCGTGTACTCGTTCCTGGTGGGCGAAACCTTCATGCGTGCCGAGAACCCGGGGGCTGAATTGCAGCGCCTGTTCTTCCCGGAGCGTGGCGTTGCCGTCAGTGGCTCGACCCTGGATTGATGATGACCCAGCCGGTGGCGATGACGGTGGAGGCAGGCCTTAAGGCCGAGCAGGATTTGCTCGCCGCCGTCTGCGCGGGTGAGCAACCCTTCGGCCTGCTGTTCTGGCAGCCGAGTGACCAAGCGCTGGTGATGCCTCGTCGTCTGAGCCGGCTTCCGGCATTCGAAACCGCCAGTCAGGTCTCGGCTGACGCCGGTTGGCCAGTGCTGTTGCGGGAAACGGGCGGTGAGCCCGTCCCGCAATCGGCCGCCACGGTCAATATCGCGCTGGTCTACGCGCCGCCGCGCAGTGAAGGTGACCAGGGCCGCATCGAAACCGGCTACCAGCGTTTGTGCCAGCCGATTTGCGACCTGCTTATCGAACTGGGCGGCAATGCGTCGGTGGGTGAGATCGACGGTGCGTTTTGCGACGGTCGCTACAACGTCAACCTCGATGGCCGCAAAATGGTCGGTACTGCCCAGCGCTGGCGCCAGAGTGGCGGGCGTCCGGTGGGGTTGGTGCATGGTGCATTGCTGCTGGATGACGATCGCGTCGAGTTGATCGCGGCGGTCAATCGCTTCAATCAAGCCTGCGGCCTGGAACAACGGGTGCGTGCCGAAAGCCACATCGCCCTGCACGAGGCCTTTGCTGCGCCAGACGCGATCGCCCGGCTCGACACGTTATACCGCCAGATGCTCGCGAGCTTCCTGCCGGATTAACGAGTGCCGTACACCACCATGGTCTTGCCTTTGACATGGACCAGGTTGCGTTCCTCCAGGTCCTTGAGCACACGGCCTACCATTTCCCTTGAGCAACCCACGATACGGCCAATCTCCTGGCGGGTGATCTTGATCTGCATGCCGTCGGGATGGGTCATGGCGTCTGGTTGCTTGCACAGTTCCAGCAGGCAGCGGGCAACTCGGCCGGTGACGTCGAAGAACGCCAGGTCGCCGACTTTACGCGTGGTGTCTCGCAGGCGCTGGGCGATCTGGCCGCTCAGGGCGTACAGAATGTCGGGATCCTGCTGGGCCAGTTCGCGAAATTTTGCGTAGCTGATCTCGGCGACTTCGCATTCGACCTTGGCCCGCACCCATGCGCTGCGCTGCTGTTCCTTGCCGGCTTGTTCGAAAAGCCCGAGTTCACCGAAGAAATCACCGGTATTGAGGTAGGCGATGATCATTTCGCGACCATCGTCATCCTCGATCAGGATGGTGACCGAGCCTTTGATAATGAAGAACAGGGATTCCGAGCGCTCGCCCGCGCAGATGATGTTGTGCTTGGCCGGATGACGCCGGCGCTGACAATGCATCAGCAGTTTGTCGAGGTTCTTGATTTTGGGTGTGGGAGTAATAGCAACCATGGTTGTATCCCGAAAAGACTGCACGGTGTTGTTGAGCTTGTTTTTTTGTCCAGCGCGATCAACGGTTAAGCTACATCATCCGGTGGATGGCAATGCGCCATTGATTTGGCGCCAGCTTAACAGACACATTCTGACTCCATTAGGGAATTTACCCAGCAAACGCTGCTGTTGATCGCTTTCATGGGAAACGCTGCCGGCCCAAAGCCCTGTGCTAAGCTGGCGACCCTTTTTTAGCAGTGGAGTCTGGGCGATGAAGGCACGCATCCAATGGGCGGGCGAAGCCATGTTCCTCGGTGAGTCGGGCAGTGGCCACGTGGTGGTCATGGATGGCCCGCCGGAGGCCGGTGGCCGCAACCTGGGCGTACGCCCGATGGAAATGCTCCTGCTCGGTGTAGGCGGTTGCAGCAATTTCGACGTGGTCAGCATCCTGAAGAAGTCCCGCCAGGCGGTGGAAAGCTGCGAAGCGTTCCTGGAAGCCGAGCGTGCGACCGAAGACCCCAAGGTGTTTACCAAGATCCACATGCACTTCGTGGTCAAGGGCCGGGCGTTGAAAGAAGCCCAGGTCAAGCGCGCCATTGAGCTGTCGGCAGAGAAGTACTGCTCGGCCTCGATCATGCTGGGCGCTGCCGGCGTTGTCATCACTCATGACTACGAGATCATTGAGTTGGGCTGATTCTTCAATCGGCAGGCAAAAAGAAAGGGCGCTTAAAAGCGCCCTTTCTTGTTTTTTGTAGGACCTGGCTCAGATGCGGTAAGTGCTCTTTGTCATGACCTTGGCCAGCAGGCTCATGCCAAATTTCACCGGTGCCGGGAAGCGGAAACCGCCCGCGTCCAGCGCGCTTTCGGCGTGATGTTCTTCATCAATGCGCATCTGCTCAAGAATCGCCCGGGATTTTTCGTCCTCGGCCGGCAGTTGCTCAAGGTGCTCATTGAGGTGTTTGCACACCTGATGCTCGGTGGCGGCCACAAAACCCAGGCTGACTTTGTCGCTGATCAGCCCGGCCACTGCGCCAATGCCAAACGATAAACCGTAGAATAGCGGGTTCAGCACGCTCGGGTGGCTGTTCAACTGGCGAATACGTTGTTCGCACCAGGCCAGGTGATCGATTTCTTCTTCAGCAGCATGCTCCATCGCGGCGCGCACTTGCGGCAGCTTGGCGGTCAGGGCCTGGCCCTGGTACAGCGCCTGGGCACAGACTTCGCCGGTATGGTTGATACGCATCAGGCCGGCGACGTGGCGGGTCTCGGTCTCGCTCATCTGCGCTTCTGGCTGCACGATGGCGGGCGATGGGCGGTGCGGCTGGCCGCTGAAGGGCAGCAGCGTGCGCATGGCCGTATCGGCTTGCAGCAACAGGCGATCAATCGGCGAGTAGTGACGTTGGGTAGTCATGCTGACCTCCGGGAAGAATCTCGGCGGCCAGTTTACCGCAAGAGAGGGGGAAGCGTTTGCGCTGGGTCAAATTGCTTGTGTGGCGAGGGAGCTTGCTCCCGCTGGAGTGCGCAGCGCTCCCGGTTTTATGGGGGCGCTATGCGGCCCAGCGGGAGCAAGCTCCCTCGCCACAGGTAGTGCTCAGCCCGGCGGCCAGTTCATCTGGCGCTGACCCAGTACATGCATATGGATGTGATAAACGGTCTGCCCGCCGTCTTCGTTGCAGTTCATCACCACGCGGAAGCCCTTTTCGCAGCCTTGTTCAACGGCCAGGCGTTGGGCGGTGAACAGAATATGCCCGGCCAGCGCCTTGTCTTCCTCGGTGAGGTCGTTGAGGGTGCGGATCGGCTTTTTCGGGATCACCAGGAAATGCACGGGTGCCATTGGTGCGATGTCGTGGAAGGCCAGGACCTGGTCATCTTCGTAGATGATCCGCGCGGGTATTTCTCTGTTGATGATCTTGGTGAACAGAGTATCCACAGCTGTTTCTCCATTGTGAAAGTGCAGGATGAGTGTACGCAGGCGATCAGCGCGGGCAATAGGCCTTGTTGATGGCGCCGGCGATCTTGCGCGTCAGCCAGCGCGGGCTCAGCCGCGGGCTGAACGCCAGCCAGCGATTACGCCGGCCAGGGATGATGATGGCTTTGTTCTTGGCCAGGGCGCGCACGGTGTAGAGCGCGACTTCCTCGGGACTCATCAGCTGTTGGCTGCGGTCCAGCTTGGCGGTGTCCATTTGTGCGGTGCCGAAGAACGCGGTGCGGGTCGGGCCGGGGCAGAGTACCGAGACCTTGATCCCGCAGGTCTTCAGTTCCTCGCGCAAGCCTTCGGAAAAGTGCAGCACGTAGGCCTTGCTGGCGTAGTAGGTACTCATCCACGGCCCCGGCTGGAAAGCGGCAACCGACGCGACGTTGAGAATCTGCCCGCCGCCGTGCAGGGCCATGGCATTGCCGAGGGCGTGGCACATGCGGGTCAGGGCCAGGATGTTGACCTCCATCAGGTCCTGCTCGGTCATCCAGTCCTGCGCCAGGAACGGGCCGCTGGTACCGATGCCGGCGCAGTTGACCAGCAGGTCGATCTGCCGTTCGCCTTCCTCAAGTTCCAGCAGGAACCCGGACAGCCGCAAGGGCTCGCCCAGGTCGCAGGCGCGGAACAGCACCTCGACGCCAAAGCGCTGAGTCAATTCGATTGCAATGCTTTCCAACTGATCACGCTGGCGGGCCACCAGAATCAAGCTGCGGCCGCGACGTGCCAGTGCTTCGGCCAAGGCCAGGCCGATACCGCTGGAGGCACCGGTGATCAGAGCGTAACGGGTCATGCGTTTCTCCATCGCAACGCTACCGGGCCTGTGACAGAGGCGTCACAGGCGTCGGGCGTTTTTCACTGTTGCGTAGAGTCTACAGGTTCGGCTGTGTCGTCAGCACTTTGCACATCGACTTCATCGACGGTGGTGGCCTGGTCGCTGTCGTCATCGGAATTGATGGAGCTGCTTTCGTAGCTGCCGCCTACGTCGCTTTCCAGTTGATCCAGGTAGCCGCTCATGCCCACTAACACTGCGCCGGCAAACACCAGCGGAATGAATGCCAGCCACAGGGCGGACAGGATTTTTACCGCGGTAGAGTTGCGCGGCGGTGGTGCGCCGTACTGGTTGGCGCCTGTATTGCCCGGGAGAACCATCAGCAGAATCGGGAAGATGCTGCCTACGAAGGGCACCAGGTGCAGGAACCACAGCCAGCCCGACCAGCCCAGGTCATGCAGGCGCTGCACCGTGATCTGCACGCTGACCCATACCGCGGCCACGAGGAGGGCGATCCCGGCCAGGAAGCCAATGACCATGGCAATCGTCGGGGACACCGCCGCGATCCCCAGCCCGACAGTAAAGAACGCGCCCGAGACGAGCAGCATCACCACGCTTAACACCAGCGTCCATGCCAGGAAGCGCAGGCGCCCGATACGTCCGTTGACGGTGAATACTTTAAGGGTGGAAAACTCCGGCAGGTTCTCGCCGACGGCGGCCCGGGGAGGGGCGTAAGGCGAAGCGGCCGGGCGGGTGTAATCAGTGGCGCTGGCGGAGTCCGTTTCGTGGGTTTCGGCAAGGCTGAAGGCGACGGGTTGCTCTTCTTCAATGCGCGCATCGACCCCGGCGTTTTTCAGCGCTTGCAGGTAGGTCTCGGCATCGGCGCGGGAAAGGTCGCGTTTCAGGGCGACCGGGCGGCCGGTGAAGAGCTTTTCGATGGCTTCCACCTCGCTTTTGAACAGCTCGGCGAGGTTAAGCTTGGCGGTGGTGCTTTCGACACCCGGGAGCAATGCGCCATCAAACACAATCTTGAAACGGTTGTCGCTCATGCGGGCATCCTTGTCACTTGAATGGGAGAGGCCTGCTTCGATCAGCAGGCTTTACATCGCGGATCAGCGTGGCCAGCGTTTAGGCAATTGGGCCGCATGCTCGAGCGCCTTGCGGTATTCGGCATCCAGGCGGGCCACGAGTTCATCGACGCTGGGCAAATCATCAATTTCACCGACGCCCTGGCCGGCAGACCACACGGTCTTCCAGGCTTTGGCTTCGTCGTTGAGTGGCTTGAGCTTGGAGCCGAAATTGACTTCGCCTTTGCTTTGCAGCGCAGCGAGGTCGAAACCGGCGTTTTCCAGGCTCTGGCGCATGAAGCTTGCGGGAACGCCGGAGACGGCTGGAGTGTGCACGATGTCGGCGGCGCGCGATGTGAGCAGCATCTCTTTATACGCATCCGGGGCATGGCTTTCGGTGGTGCCGATAAAACGGGTGCCGAAATAGGCCAGGTCGGCGCCGAGCAGTTGCGCGGCCAGGATCTCGTGGCCGTGGTTGAGGCAGCCCGCGAGCAGCAGGGTCTTGTCGAAGAACTGACGGATTTCTGCAATCAGCGAGAACGGGCTCCAGGTGCCGGCATGGCCACCGGCGCCCGCTGCCACGGCGATCAAGCCATCCACGCCGGCTTCAGCGGCTTTCTCGGCATGGCGCCGGGTGGTGACGTCGTGGAATACCAGGCCGCCGTAGCTGTGTACGGCGTCCACCAATTCTTTCACCGCGCCCAGGCTGGTGATGACGATCGGCACTTTGTGCTCGACGCAGATCGCCAGGTCAGCTTCCACACGCGGGTTGCTGTTGTGCACGATCAGGTTGACCGCATAGGGCGCCGGTTTGTCCAGCAGCGCCAGGCCCGCTTCGATCTCTTCCAGCCACGCCTTGAAGCCGCTGCTTTCCCGCTGGTTGAGCGCCGGGAAGCTGCCGACGATCCCGTTACGGCAGCAAGCCAGGACCAGTTGCGGGTTGGAAATCAGAAACATCGGCGCAGCCACCACGGGCAGGCGCAGGTTTTGTTCGAGCGAAGCGGGCAGCGACATTGGAAGTACCCCGAGTAATAGGAATTAGAACGGTTTGACCACGACCAAAATTACGATAGCCAGCAATATCAGAACCGGCACTTCATTGAACCAGCGATAAAAGACATGGCTGCGGGTGTTTTCGCCACGGGCAAAACGTTTTACCTGCGCGCCGCACATGTGGTGGTAGCCGATGAGCAACACCACCAGGGTCAACTTGGCGTGGATCCATGCGCCGGATTGAAAGATGGCGGGGTTGAGGTAGATCAGCCAGCCACCGAAGATCAGGGTGGCAATCATCGCCGGCCCCATGATGCCGCGGTACAGCTTGCGCTCCATGACGCTGAAGCGTTCCTTGCTGACGGTGTCCTCGCTTTGGGCGTGATAGACGAACAGGCGCGGAAGGTAGAACAGCCCGGCAAACCAGCAGACGATGCTGACGATATGAAAGGCTTTGACCCATAGATAAAGCATTTTTAGTTATTCCCAGGTTCACGGTAGCTGAAGATAGTAGTGGCTCAAGCGTCTACACGTCACGTTGACGGTTGTCGCAGGACGATACGGACCCTATTATCGACGGCTTTCCAGTGGGTTCGTTGAGGGCAGGTTTATGGTCAAGGTCGGTATCGTCGGCGGCACGGGTTACACCGGTGTCGAATTGCTGCGTCTGTTGGCTCAGCATCCGCAAGCTGAGGTGGTGGTGATCACTTCCCGATCCGAGGCCGGCCTGGCGGTGGCCGACATGTATCCGAACCTGCGAGGCCATTACGACGGCCTGGCGTTCAGCGTTCCGGATATCGCGACGCTGGGTGCGTGTGATGTGGTGTTCTTTGCCACCCCTCACGGTGTTGCCCATGCCCTGGCGGGCGAGTTGCTGGCCGCTGGCACCAAGGTGATCGACTTGTCGGCAGACTTCCGCCTGCAGGACGCCGATGAGTGGGCCAAATGGTACGGCCAGCCACACGGCGCGCCGGAGCTGCTGGAAGAGGCGGTGTATGGCCTGCCGGAAGTCAATCGCGAGCAGATCAGGCAAGCGCGCCTGATCGCCGTACCGGGTTGCTATCCGACCGCCACGCAGTTGGGATTCCTGCCCTTGCTGGAGGCCGGGTTGGCGGATGCATCGCGGCTGATTGCTGACTGCAAGTCGGGCGTCAGCGGCGCTGGTCGTGGCGCTGCAGTCGGTTCGCTTTACTCCGAGACGTCGGAAAGCATGAAAGCCTATGCGGTCAAAGGCCACCGTCACTTGCCGGAAATTCGCCAGGGGCTGCGTCGCGCAGCCGGCAAAGAGGTTGGCCTGACGTTTGTGCCGCACCTGACGCCGATGATTCGCGGGATCCACTCCACCCTGTATGCGACTGTCGTCGATCGTTCTGTGGATCTGCAGGCGCTGTTTGAAAAACGGTATGCCAACGAACCGTTCGTCGATGTGATGCCGGCGGGCAGCCACCCGGAAACCCGCAGCGTGCGCGGTGCCAACGTGTGCCGTATCGCGGTGCATCGTCCGCAGGATGGTGATCTGGTGGTGGTGTTGTCGGTGATCGATAACCTGGTCAAGGGCGCGTCTGGCCAGGCTGTGCAAAACATGAACATCCTGTTTGGCCTGGATGAGAAGCTGGGCCTGTCCCACGCGGGCATGCTGCCGTAACTTTTCTGCTGTTGCGCAAAGGCCCGTTGATCGGGCCTTTCGTGTTTTTAATGGCCGCTGCGCAGATTGATATACCGTAACAATAGTTGACCGCTTTTCTAGGAGAAGCGGATAATGCCCGCCATCACGCATATGGCGGCGCTACGCCGGGAGATTATCAGCATGAGCGTTGAATCCTTCACCCCCACGGCTTTGCAATTCACCCACGGTGCTGCGCACAAGGTGAAGAGCCTGGTCGATGAAGAGGGTAATGATCGCTTGAAGCTGCGCGTATTTGTTACGGGCGGCGGTTGTTCAGGGTTTCAGTACGGCTTCACCTTCGATGAAGACGTGGCCGATGACGACACCATCGTTGAGCGCGAGGGCGTAAGCCTGGTCGTCGATCCGATGAGCTTCCAGTACCTGGCAGGAGCCGAGGTGGACTATCAGGAAGGTCTGGAAGGTTCGCGTTTCGTGATCAAGAACCCGAATGCCGCCACTACCTGTGGTTGCGGGTCTTCGTTCTCGATCTGATCGACAGCGGAAGTAAAAACGCCGCTTGGCCTGGATAGGGTCAAGCGGCGTTTTGCTGTGTGGAGTTCAGGCGGGGTAGATGGCGCCGAGTACGCGAAGGCCACGGGCGCCGGTGACGCTGGGGCGGTTGGCGGCGATGCTTTCCAGGCAGCAATGGGCCAGCCAGGCGAAGGCCATGGCTTCGACCCAATCGGGGTCTACGCCGTAGGTGGCGGTGCTGCTCACTTGAGTGGCGGGCAGTAAGGTGCTCAGGCGGTTCATCAAGGTCGTGTTGTGGGCGCCGCCGCCGCAAACCAGCAGGGTCTCGGTTTGAGGTTGTGCGGTTTGCAGGGACTCGACGATCGTCTGGGCGGTCAGCTCAAGCAATGTGGCTTGCACGTCCTGAGCTGCGAATGACGGTAACCGGCCCAAGTGATGTTCCAGCCATCCCAGGTTGAAGACTTCGCGCCCAGTGCTTTTTGGCCCTTTGGTCACGAAGAATGGGTCGCTGAGCAACGCCTTGAGTAGCTGCGGTTCAACCTTTCCTGTGGCAGCCCACTGGCCGTCGCGATCAAAGTTCTCGCCGCGTTGCTGGTGAATCCAGGCATCGAGCAGGACATTGCCCGGGCCGCAGTCGAAGCCGGCGACCGGTTTGGCGGTCTCGATCAGACTGAGGTTGCTGAAGCCGCCGACATTCAGCACGGCGCGGTTGCCGGAACGCTCGCCAAACAATGCCTCATGAAAGGCGGGCACCAGCGGGGCGCCTTGGCCACCGGCAGCGACATCGCGGCTGCGGAAGTCACTGACGACGGTGATTCCCGTCAGCTCGGTGAGCAGCGCCGGGTTGCCTATCTGTACGGTAAAACCCCGTGCAGGTTCGTGGCGAATGGTCTGCCCGTGGCTGCCAATCGCGCGAATGTCCTGGGGCTTGAGCTTCTGCTGGTCCAGCAGGGCGTGAATGCCCTGGGCGGCGAGTGTCACCCAGTGGTGCTGGGCGATCGCCGAGCGGGCAATCTCGTCCGGGCCGCTGGCGCACAGGCCAAGCAGCTCGGAACGCAGGGATTCAGGCATAGGGATGTAGTGGGTGGCGATCAGCTTGATCGCCGGGGCCTGCTCGATCAGCGCAATGTCCAGGCCATCAAGGCTGGTCCCGGACATCACACCTATATAGAGCGACATGGCTTAGCGTTTCGCCGAGGCCAGGAGGGTAGAGCGCTCCTGATCCATGCGGGCCATCAGTGGCTGGCTCTGCTGCAGGAAGCGAGCGCGCTCGGCCTTGGCGATGGGATCAGCCATCGGCAGCTTCTGACCCAGCGGGTCGACGTGCACGCCGTTGACCTGGAACTCATAGTGCAAGTGCGGGCCGGTGGACAGGCCGGTGGTGCCGATGTAGCCGATCACCTGGCCTTGCTTGACGTTGCTGCCCGTCTGCACGCCTTTGGCGAAGCCTTGCATGTGGCCATACAGCGTACGGTAGGTGTTGCCGTGCTGGATGATCACCGTGTTGCCATAGCCGCCACGGCGACCGGCCAGCAATACCTTGCCGTCACCGGCGGCCTTGATCGGCGTGCCACGCGGGGCGGCGTAGTCGACGCCTTTGTGAGCGCGAATTTTGTTCAGAATTGGATGCTTGCGACCCATCGAGAAACGCGAGCTAATACGGGCGAAGTCAACCGGAGTACGGATGAAAGCCTTGCGCATGCTGTTGCCGTCGGCGGTGTAGTAGCTGCTGTTGCCTTGTTTGTTGGTGTAGCGCACGGCGGTGTAGGTCTTGCCGCGGTTGGTGAACCGCGCAGAAAGGATGTTGCCGGTGCCGACGACCTTGCCGTTGGCGACCTTCTGTTCGTAGATCACGTCGAATTCGTCACCCTGGCGAATGTCCTGGGCGAAGTCGATGTCATAGCCAAACACGCTGGCCATGTCCATGGTCATGCTGTGGGACAGGCCGGCGCGGGCGGCGGATTGCGACAGCGAACTGTTGATCACGCCGTGTACATAGGCAGAGCGCATGACCGGCTTGGTGGTGATGCGATTGAACGCAAAGCCTTTGGCGCCTTTGGTCAGCGTGATGCTTTCCAGGTCGCTGACGTTGCTGTGCAGGTTGTTCAGCTGGCCGTCGGGGGTGAATTCGAATTCAAGCTTCTGGCCGTGCTTGAGTTGGGTGAACTGCCTGGCCTGCTTGTCGCTGGCCAGCACATCGTTAACGGTCGCGGCAGGAAGGCCGACCTTTTCGAACAGGGTCGAAAGGGTGTCGCCTTTGGCAACAATCACTTCACGGTGTAGCGGGTTCTTGGGTGCTTCTACTGCAGGCTCGGCCTGTGCAGTCTCTTTAGTGTCTTCGGCGCTGTTTTCGATCTGGGCAAACGGCGATTCTGCTGCGCCATTTGTGGCTTGTAGTGCGTCGGAAGCGTCTTGATCTTGTGTCAGTTGCTCAACCGGACTTTCAAGGTCAAGGCTCAGTGTCGTTCGTTTGGCTTCTACATCGCTGGAAGGGAATACCAGGAGTGCCAGGCTCAGAAGGGCGGCGATCCCACTTGCGGCGAGCAGGTGGGTCTTCGGGTAAAGCGGCGGCGCTTTAGACGGTTCTGTGGTCATAAGTAATTTTGACTTTGAAAAGATGAATTGGAAAAGATGAATGACATGATGAAGATGAAATAACTGTATAAAATATAACCAAATCATCTGTGGTGCAAGCTTGCGAACGCTAGGCTTGCTGAACGGTGTCCGTGCGCAGGGCAAAACTTGTAATTAGTCCCTGATCTTGTATGGTTGGTTCCCTTTTGAATCTGAGCCTTGCGGGTCTGTTATGAAGTCGGTTGAAGAGCAGCTAGCGCTGATCAAACGTGGTGCGGAAGAACTGTTGGTCGAAGCCGAGCTGATCGAAAAGCTCAAGCGTGGCCAACCCCTGCGTATTAAGGCTGGCTTTGATCCGACGGCGCCGGATCTGCACCTTGGGCATACGGTGCTTATTAATAAGCTGCGTCAGTTCCAGGAACTGGGGCACCAGGTGATCTTCCTTATAGGGGACTTCACCGGAATGATCGGCGATCCGAGCGGCAAGAGCGCTACGCGTCCGCCGTTGACCCGTGAGCAGGTTCTCGATAATGCCGAGACCTACAAGACCCAGGTCTTCAAGATTCTTGATCCGGCCAAGACCGAGGTGGCGTTCAACTCCACCTGGATGGACCAGATGGGGCCGGCGGACTTCATTCGTCTGACGTCCCAGTACACCGTTGCCCGCATGCTCGAGCGCGATGACTTCGACAAGCGCTACTCCACCAATCAGCCTATCGCAATCCATGAGTTCCTCTACCCGCTGGTTCAGGGGTATGACTCGGTGGCGTTGCGTGCCGATGTCGAACTGGGCGGTACTGATCAGAAGTTCAACCTGCTGATGGGGCGTGAGCTGCAGCGTGCGTATGGGCAAGAGGCTCAATGCATTCTGACCATGCCGTTGCTGGAGGGGTTGGATGGCGTCAAGAAGATGTCCAAGTCCTTGGGTAACTATGTAGGTATCCAGGAAGCGCCGGGTGTGATGTACGGCAAGCTGGTTTCGATTCCGGATGCGTTGATGTGGCGTTACTTCGAGCTGTTGAGCTTCCGCTCGATGGACGAGATCGATGCCTTGCGTGCCGATGTAGAAGCAGGTGCGAACCCGCGTGACGTCAAGATCAAGCTGGCAGAAGAGATCGTTGCGCGCTTCCATGGTGAAGAGGCTGCTGCCAGTGCTCACCGCGCTGCGGGTAACCGCATGAAGGATGGCGAGCTGCCGGATGATCTGCCGGAGGTTGAATTGACTGCTGCCGAGGCAATGCCGATTGCGGCCGTCCTTAATAAGGCGGGCCTGGTGAAGAACTCGGCAGTGGCGCGCGACCTTCTGGGTTCCGGTGGTGTGCGTATAGATGGTGAGGTTGTCGATCGCACCTTTATATACGAACTGGGCGCGACCCATGTTTGTCAGGCCGGCAAGAAGGCATTTGCGCGTATTACGCTTAAATCCGAATAAACCTGAAATTAACTGTTGACGGCGATTTATATCTGTCTATAATTCGCCCCACTTCCGGCGCAGTCGAAACGGAAAACTCCTTGGTAAACAAAGAGTTATGTAGGTTTCGGCAGCGAGCTGCTTCAGATCATCGAAGCCTGGAAGGAGTTGATAGAGCGGTGTAGTTTGGCTCTATTAACGGTTCGATCTTCTCGGTCGAAAGCGGAGAAAAAGAGGTGTTGACAGCAGCGTGTAACGCTGTAGAATTCGCCTCCCGCTAACGAGAGATCGGAAGCGCAAGTGGTTGAAGTTACAAAGGAAACTTTGAAAACTTCTGAAAATAATCACTTGAC